>JAISFS010000120.1 GCA_031263485.1 Deltaproteobacteria bacterium
CAAGCAGAAGCTCGTTGAATATAAGAGGATCCTTCTCGAGCAGCTTGATGATCGGCGCGTCGTATTCGTCGATCAGGATGACGGTCGTTTGGCCGGTCGCCTTGTGTACGTCCCTAAGCAAGAAAGAAAAGGCGGTTGGTGAATCGGAGTCCCTCAGGGATACCCCGTGCCGCTCGGCGTTGTCATTGAGCAGTTCGCCGAGTCTTTTCTCAAAAATCGTCTTGCTGCCGCTGCCCGCCGGCTCGCTCATGTCCAGTCTGATGACCGGTCTGGGGATGAAAGCGGGGGATTCCATATGCTCCTCCGCCGCGAGCCCCCGGAAAAGATCCGTCCTGCCTGAGTAGAACGCGTCTAAGGCGCGGACCGTAAGTGACTTGCCGAAGCGGCGGGGCCGGGAGCAGAAGACGAACTTGCCCGCCTTCCGCAACATCGGGAGATACATCGTTTTGTCGACGTAGAGGCGCTGTTCGAGCCTCAGATTTTCAAAAAGAGACTCGCCGACGGGAAGCGCCGGTAATTCATGGGGCATGGGTTCACCTACGGCAACGGATCTTCATGAAGAGCCATGGACACATAATCCTTCTCATGATACGATATCTCTGCATTTGGGTCAACCGTGACACGTGACGCCGTGATTTTACTGATATAGCAGGCTGAGTCATGAGCGGACGGAGGATTAGGGAACTGGATGGCAAGCCCGTTTCGGAGGTGAGTCAGGGTTCGGACTTTCGCTGGCACGCTCGCGGGGAGAAGAGAAGCTGATGCCTCAGGCGCGGGCTTGGCGGCGAGGCTGAAGTTTCCGTGCGGCAGGGAAGCGTTCTGTCCCCATTACGGAAGGGTTCAGGCAAGAAGCATACAAACCGAACCTTGATTCCACTGTAACCCCCCCCGCCCCCTCCCCCGCAGTTTTTGCGGTGAGAAAGCACAGGCAAAAGAGGCGCAATCAGTTGCCGCAATGCTAAATCCATAAGATCGAGCATAGAGCAATTATCTTCAACTAGAGTTGCATAATATATATAATATTAGAAATTTATACTTTTGAACCTCAATTATGTTTCTGTAGTACTTTTTATGGCATCTTGAAAATAAAGGGCATTGTTGTGAATGTAAGGCTTGATATATGGTATATATACTGCCATAATACCTCCATAGACTCAGTGACTATGGAGGAACAGCCTATGTCGTCATACTTGATTGCACTGCAAATTTGGAGGAGGGGGGGGTTCCAGTGGAATCAACTTTTCACCTTTTTTCACCTCTCCTTCCTACCCCCCAAATCCCTTCAAAATCATCTGCCATGATGTTTCCGACCTCGTTGTTCAGCATTTTAAGGCGGAAAACCCTTGGATCCATGGTCTTTTCGATGCTGTCGATTGTCAGATGACCAAATTTCATCAGCACTGTGGCATCGTTCATTTTGCTTGATCTTCGTTCTTAAAATTGACAGATGATGTCATAACAATTCAAAAATTTCAAAATGGTTATTAACCCATTATTAACCCATCAAACCAGAGTTATTGTTGAAAAGCGAAGCGCCGGTTATGTATCGGTATCCCAAATCCATGTCAACAGCTTGAGGAGGAGAACATATTTCCTCTGGAATTATAAGCAATGATATCGTCAGCTTACCAGACGTCATACCCCTTAAGTCATTGATATTGATCTCCAAATTTCTTTTCGGCAAAAAACGATACTATTGAATATGGATTAAGAACATTATGGATACCATCAAAACTATAAACGTCGTACCGAGATAAAATCTTAGCGACAAGCGTTTCAATTGAGGAACCAGATTGGACATATCGCTCATTTTCCTGGATCTTTAAGGCCGAGACAAGATGATTTCTAAATGATGTACGTAATTCATCTCCAGTAAAACCGCAAATCGTGGAAAAATCGCTTTCAAATGAAATATCGAACATATTGTTGAAGTCGGAAAACAAGGATAGTCTTTTGAATGAAGTGATGCCTGTAATAAATGCCGTTCGTACGAATCTATACTGAGCCTTAATCACTCGATAAAAATTATGTAAAATTTTCCTGATTGCCTCGCATTTTTTATCGTCAACAATATTCGCAAGAATGGGGGCATCATACTCATCTATGAGAATCACGACGTTCCGTCTGTTGTCGTCTGACTTGTCACTGAGTCCAGATTGGCCAGAATGTCTGTGTTGATATGAGAGCCAATGAATGAGCTGTCTTAACGCTGAAACATGGTTGCGAGCTTTCAGATCGATTTCGTGTTGTGTGTTCGCAATAGCATTTAATTCTGTTGTTAAATCTCCTTGAAATTCGTTTGGATCGGCATTAAAACCGCTCATATCAATACGAATTACAGGATAAGACTTCCAGTCATACTTGAGTTTCGCTATCTTCAATCCTTCAAACAGTTCCTTTCTGCCTTCAAAAACGTCATGGAACGTGTCAAGAAGAAGCGTCTTGCCGAATCCCCTCGGCCTGGCGAGAAAATATGGGGCTCTCGGACCAGTGATTATCTTGTGGATCATCTCAGTCTTGTCAACGTACAGGCATTTGTTTCGGATTATTTCGGAAAAAGATGATTTGTTCTCCGGCAGTGGCTCCAAGGAGGAAATATTCCCTTCGTTATTGATATCGTTTGCCACAGACATTTTCCCTTCGCTCGTCTTGTCCTCGCCAGCACGGTTTCAAAAACCATTGTTGCTGAAGCCAACAGACTGGCCGCAAGAATTATGATTGCACCCTGAGACGACAGGCTTGAAGACCTCAGAAAAGAAACCGGGCGCTGTATCTTTTCACAGGGTGACAGACCTGCCATTCTCCTGACACCTGACCAAGATTGCCAACCCTGGAACCGCGGCAATTCCCCCCCAACACTGCACCTGCATCCACCCATCGATACCGGGGCTTCCCTTCCAAGTCATTTGCCCCCCCTCCCGCAAACGAATACCGGAAGCCCTAATCCAAATCCGAAAATCAGACCTCATGGCTAACAATCCAATTTAGCCTATACTACATAATATTATTTTTTTGTCAACCAATGACAGAAACTAAAAAATGGAAACCACAGCCCCTAAAATCTGGCTCAAGTTATCCGTTCTCAGGAAGATAGACCTGCCCCTTCCCAGACGGCTGACTTATGACCGCCTCCCTTGGCACTGCGGCCTGACCGCACCAGGAGCCAAGCCAACACCGCCAACACCGCCAACACCGCCAGCAACGTCAGCTACAATCCACCGATGCTGCACCCTCCTCTATGTTATCCAGCATTCCCCCATTGACCGGATACGCCTCTAGACTGCCAGGAATGGGGGTGGCCGAACCGCGGCCCCCCCATTCAGAATATCCTGGACGGCCATCGCGTAGCTCCGTCCGATTATTTCCCCATCACCTCACAGCAACAGAATCGCAAGCCATCACCTTCATCAGCGGGAGACCTTTCCGCGTGGTCCCCTTGCGTCGAGACTTATGACTTTCTTGAGTACCGGGACAACAAATGCCGACATCTCTTCCTTTAGTGACGTGAGAAGACATGAGACAGCCGATGAAGGCTACACACAGTCGTCGACAGTAGCGGGTGTCATTTCCGGTGAACCTGCCTATCGGCAACGGATTCCGCAACCCCGCTAAATTCTTGCTCGATGCACGCGACCTCTTGCGCTCGTATGCAGCAGTTCTTGAATGTCGTATCGGCAAGGTGCTGTCCAAATATTTTCAAATCGGATTGAATGCAGTCCATCGGCTACCTTCTCCCTGCATTTCGTTCGTGTAGTTCAGAATACATTGGTTCAAAAAACTAAACTACAATCTTTCATTATCCAGATAATTAAAATTTTCGCCAGTTGCTTACAGATCAACACTGACAATATCGAGATAAAACCTATGATTATCAGTCAACCACCACTCGTAGGAAAGGATCCGGTATTTGCGTATGCGGATAAATATTAACGAATTTCATGCCTTCGTTGCCGAGCCGTTCCCAATTTCTATCACAGGAATAACCGGCATTCCTGCATAATCGATCCTGACCTTGCATGGCCTTCGGCTGAGGTTTGAGAAAAATGAAGGCGATCATGTCCACCCACCCGTCCCATGCTCACTTCCGGCCGCCAAGACGGCATGGCCCACCAACCCGCACGATACCCTCAGGCACCCATCCATACCGTCAATGCCATCACGTAGCTCTTGCCCAACCTCCCTCAAAGGCGTCGATTCGGGGAAAGTCGCATCGAGCGCGATCGGGGCTAGCGAGCCGTCTGCCCCTTTCTCCATCGTGGACTCCCGACCATGATTTACGGCGACATGCCTCTTTTCCGTCATCCTCCTCGAGCCCGCCCCTGTCGTGACCTTTTCGGCACCGATCGCCGCCCATGGCCAATCGCATCACCCTCGCATGGACGCTCTGTTACGCGCATTTGAACTTCCCCTGATGGGAAGGGGACCTATTCCACGCAATGACGGGCTCCCCTGCTATCCCGCGCTCTCTTTCACGTATGGGGACAGTTGGAAGCCGCATCACGATAATCCCTACCCGGTCCAACCGTTCCACTCGGCACACTCTGACCGGCCGACACACCCGTTCCACCCGGCACACTCTGACCGGCCGACACACCCGTTCCACCCGGCACACTCGGACCGCCCGACACACCCGTTCCACCCGGCACACCCGGCACACCCGGCACACCCGACCAGACCGATTCGCAGGGAGTCGCCGTTTTCGCCTTGCTGCCCCGGTTACCTGGCCCTTTCCCCCGGGACAGCCTGCCTCAACTGAGCTGCGCAGAGCCTTCCGGCCTCCGAGCTCACGGCATCGGCGGCAGGATCCTGTCCGTCGGGACCGAGACATCGTCCTCCAGATCTATCATGGCGTTCACGAAATATACCTTCCGGTAGAGCCCCAGGCTCTCCGGGCCTATGAAACGCTCCCGGATCCTCCCCGAAGCCAGGAGGCTCTCCCTCTTCACTCCCGCGAGCAGGCATCCATCCGGCGTGAAGAACCCCCCGTCCCCCTCGAAGACCAGGTTGGCGATGGAGGAGTCCGTGAGCCCGCCGTCGCGCACCAGAATGAAGTCCGTGGCCCCGCAGGACGCCTTAATCGCGTCCAGGGCGCTCCTGTCCAGAAGCTTTGAGCTGTAGTCCACACCCGTATCCCTTGCAAGCCTCAGCGTCTCGAGCCTCGGGAAGACGTAAGGCCAAAGCGTCCAGACGGGAATGCCATCCGGACCGGGGTAGACAGCCCTTGCCCTGTAGAGCCCGTCGTCCGGAGGCTCGGGCAACGAGTCGGAGAGCCTGAAGCCCGGGGCCTCCCCGAACGCCACCCGCCAGGTCCGCTCGAACCTGGCCTGATGAAGGTCCAGGAGACGGTATCTCCTGCCTTGAAGTTTCACGGTCTCCAGGAAACACTGCGGTCCCCGGTCCCGTCCGTCTGCATCGGTCACGGCCTGTCCCTTCCCTGCATCGACGGAGCGGGTTCGTCCGTCCGGGTACCGCAAAGCGACCGCCGGACGGCAGAAGATGTGGCGGCACCGATGGAAACGGCCGCGGCCCCGGTCGCCTCGCGGGCGTCTGCCGACTTCGCCCCGGCCCCGACCGCCTCGCGGGCGCCTGCCGACTTCGCCGCGGCCCCGAACGCCTCGCGGGCGTCTGCCGGTTTCCCCGATGCCTCGTCCGCCTCTCCGATGGAACAGGGAAGCGGCAGGCAGATCTTCTCCAGCAGCTCGCGGTACTCGTCCAGGGGCCTGCTCATGGCGGTGATGCCTCCGCCGCTCCGGAAGTAGAGCCGTCCGCCATCCTCCTCCACGAACCGGATGAGCACGCAGCTGTCGAGGGTATAGCCGTCGAAGAGCCCGAAGATCCCCGTATAGAAACCCCTCGGGCCGCCCTCCGCCTCGCGGATTATCCTCAGGGTCGACTCCTTGGGGGCGCCTGAGCAGGAGCCGGCCGGGGTGAGCCCCAGCATGATCTCGCCCAGGCGCCCTTCCCAGCCGGGGGCGAGGGCGCCGCGGATCTCCGAGCTCACCTGGAGAATCTCGCGTTCCCGGGCCATGATGCGGTCCACGTACCGCCAACGGCGGACATGCACTTTCCGCGCGAACATGCTCAGGTCGTTCCTGAGCAGGTCCACTACGGTCGCGTGCTCGGCGGTCTCCTTGGGGTCCGAGAGGATCCGGCGCTCGGCGTCCGGGACGGAGGCGTCAATCGTGCCCTTCATGGGATAGGTGGAGATCTCGCCGTCCCCTATCCTCACGAAGATCTCGGGGGAGAAGCAGGCGAAGCGCCTCGGTACGTAGAACCTGTACATGGCCCCGGCGTTCAGGTAGATCCCCGCCAGATCCAGCCCGCAGTCCACCGGAGTGCGCGCGGTGAGGTTCGTGAGGTACGAGTCCCCGCGCAGGAGCCCCGCCCGCACGGTCCCGAAGCCCCTGAGGTACTCCCGGTAGCTCATGGGGGAGGGGGTGAGGGAGGCGATTCCGGGAGCTGGCCGGGAGTCGTCGGGAAGGCCGTTCCCGCGGCCGCGGACGGAAAAGAAGATCTCGCGGGACCCGAAAGGGTCAGGGACCAGGATCGCCTCGGTCTTCTCGAAGTCGAAGGCGAACGCGAATGGCCTGCGGCGGGCCCCCAGGCGGTCCATCTCGGCCGCAGCCGAGGTCGGGTCGGTTCTAGGCATGGCCGCCTCCGTACAGGAAGTTCTCCAGAATGCGCGGGCCCTCAGGGGTCAGCACCGACTCCGGATGGAACTGCACCCCGTGCATGTCCAGGGTCCTGTGGCTCAAGCCCATCACGCGTCCGCCCTCGTCCCGGGCCGTCACCGCGAGCTCGGGGGGCAGACCCTCCTCCGCCACCAGCCATGAATGGTAGCGCCCGGCGTCTATGACATCGGGGAGCCCTGCGAAGATCCGAGGCCTGGACGCCGAAAGGCCCACGCGGGATCTGATCCCGTGATACACGCGCCTGAGGTTCACGAGCCTCGCCCCGAACCACTGAGCCAGCGCCTGGTGGCCCAGGCAGACGCCCAGGACGGGGGTCGCGGGAACGCAGCTGGCGATGAGCTCCATGAGGTTCACGGTCTCGGCGGGCACGCCAGGTCCCGGCGAGAGGATGACCCGCCCGTAGCCCGGGCCCTCCCTCGGATCGACGGTATCGTGCCGCCTCACGTCCAGGGCATCGCCGGGGCGGAGCATGTCCAGGACGGCGTGCGCGAGATTGTAGGTAAACGAGTCCCGGCAGTCGAACAGGAGGATCCTCATGGCCTGCCTCCTTCGGCGACTGCGATGCAGATCCGGGGGAACCGGGCGGCGGCAGGCATGGCGGAGGCATCGCGACGTGACGGTAGTGCGCCCGCGCTCGCCGCCGGGCGGGAGACGGTACCGGGATCGTCCCGGACATTGGGACTGCTGTCCGTGATGCCGGGGCAGTCCCGGACGCCAACGGTGTCCGGGATGTCGGGGCAGTCCTGGACGCCAACGGTGTCCGGGATGTCGGGGCTGTTCGGGACGCCAACGGTGTCCGGGATGTCGGGGCTGTCCGGGATGTCGTGGGGGACTGGGTCGTCGGTGGGAACGCGGAAAGGCATCATGGCTGCGCCTCCGGAAGCATTTGAAATGCCCCCGAGCCAGGCGCGTGAATCCTGACGCCGCGAAAGCGGGTTTAGCGAGGGCCGGAGCCTTCCCCGGCGGGGGAGCGGCTTCTGGCGTTATGTGGCGGGCATGGGATCGAAAACGGCCCCATCGGTCGTAAACGCTAGCACGAAACTGGCCGCAGTGGCAAGCGATTTTTTTGCCCGGTCGTGCCGTGCCTCCGGGGACGGCATCGGCATTCGGAGGGTCCAGGGACCGGTCGCTCAGGCGCCAGCCTGGACCCGACCGAATGGCCATCGGCCGCTCCCGGCGGCTGGAGTTTCGGGAAATGCATCGAGGCGATGGCCCGGGGTTCCGTGTCTTCGAACGCCCCAAGGCGCCTTTACAGGCCGCCTGAAAGCGGTTAAGCTCGATGAAAAGCCCTTGCCGACACGGGATTTCCGCTCCGGGAAGGGAACACCCGAGGAAAGGCGGACTCATGCGCCACGATTTCACAGTCACGAAAATCTGCCCCAGGTCGCTGGGCTTCGACATCGAGGACGGCAAGATCAGTAACGTCACCTTCGACGGCGGCTGCCAGGGGAACCTCATGGGCCTGGGGCGGCTGGCGGATGGCAAGGACGCCCTGGAGGTGGCCCGCGCCCTCGCCCGGATCCCTTGCGGCAAGAAGGCCACCTCCTGCCCCAACGAACTCTCCAAAGCCATCTACAAGGTCGTAGGGAAACGCCCGCCGAAAACCGCAACCAATACCGCCGTCTTTGCAGATAACCCTCACGGGCCTGCCGCCTCCGGCAAGGCTGACGCAGGAAAGGCTGCCTCGGACAAGTCCGCCGTAGACAAGGCTCCGGCGGGCGAGATCTCTGTCGGCAAGTCTTCCTCAGGCAAGGCCCCTGCAGACAAAATAACCGCAGGCAAGTCTGCCGGGGGCAGGGCCGCAGCGGACACAGAGGCCGCAGGCAAGTCTGCCGCAGGCAAGGCCCCCGCAGATAAACAGGCTGCAGGCAAGCCTGCCGCATGCAAGGCCCCTACAGGCAAAGAATCTACGGGTAAGAAGGCCTCCATCGCCCCGAAGGCTTGAACCCTACAGCCTCGCCGAAACCCCGGCCTGATGAGCTGGCCTGCCGTCCCGGCGGCCCGTGCTGCGGTATCTTCGCCGGACACCCCGTGCCCGTCATGCCGTTGTCGGACACCATGCTCCATTGCGATCCATCGCGCCCTGCAACGCCCCTTCGCTATCCGCAGCGAGCCCTCGCGTTCCGCCTAGCTCCGCCGCGAACCGTAGCGATTCAGCAAGGAAAGTCATGCCCGAAGCCGAAGCCAGCCCCTGCTTCCATACGGATTTCCCCACGCCCCTGGGTCCCGTCCGAGCCTTCTCCGACGGGGAGGCCGTGACTGCGCTGCGCTTCGAGGGCCGCTCCCGGACGGGCGGCAAGCCAGATCCACCCTCCTTGCCCGTGCCCGATCTCCCGAACTTAAAAAAGCTCGCCGACTGGCTTGAGATCTTTTTCAGAGGACAGGACCCCGGGCCTCCCCCTCCCCTGAACCCTGCGGGAACGCCTTTCCGCAAGGCAATCTGGAAGCTCCTTACGGAGATCCCATGGGGCAGCTGGACCAGCTACGCCGCCCTGGCCAACAATTACGCCTGTAGCCACGGCATGGCCCGGATGGCCCCAAGGGCCGTGGGCGGTGCCGTGGGGGCCAACCCGCTGGCGATCCTCATTCCTTGCCACAGGGTCCTGGGCAAGGACGGGAGCCTGGGGGGCTTCGCTTACGGGCCGGAACTCAAGCGGGCGCTCTTGGAGCTGGAGGGGATCACGGTTTGGAAGGATAAGGCCTGATTCGCCCCCAGGCTGTCTTGTCACGCGATCTCGGTAACGAGCAGTGCAACGCATCAGAGAGCCGGGTATACAGGAAGGCCCGGCACGAACGGCCAGGAACCGGTTCGGAATATCGCCTAACCGTTCGCCCCGCGATCGTTTTTTTTACCGCGAACCCCACGATAGGATATTCGCGCACACCACGAGACAGTCTTAAAATTTTCCCGACCTTCGCGAACGGGGATGACTGCCGACCAGGCATCGGACTCTGCTTCGTGTCACGGAAACGTTGCCGCTTAGCCGCAATCCGCGCCGTACGGCCTTCCGTGCCCCGAAAGGATTCGGTGCTGTAGGAAGGCTTCTAACCCCCAACCGTGGCGACCGGAGCCTCCGGTCATTCGCCGGCACCCCCCTTGCCCGTGCCCTTGCGGCTGGTACGGGTCTTGCGCACGATCGGCGCCAGCTTCATCCACACGTAGGGGGCAGCCTTCTCGTCGTAAGTCCCGACGAACTCCGACACCGCCTCGGCGAAATCCGCGCCGACAGCCGCGGAAGGCGCACCCAAGGGAATCTCGCCACAGATGGCGAGGAGGCGCCCGACCGTGCAGTCCCAGGCTTCCGGGATGCTCTCGAACGTGACCTCCGGACGGGCATTGAGCCAGCTCCCGTAGTCAGGGAGCGGTCGGGAACCGTCCAGGAACGCCCGGAGCTCCTGGCCGGCGAACTCCCGCCTGAGCCTGGTCATGAGGTCGAGAAACCGGATCTTGCCGCCGCTCCACCCCCAGATGTGATGGCGTTGCCATGCCGTCATCGCGGCCTCCTTCGCGCAGGCCCTGATGGATGCCACAAGCCAGCCCTGGGAGCCGGTGCAGGCGGCATCCACCTCCTCGTGAACGTTCAGGAAGGCACCCCCCAGGCGATAGGGCCCTTCCGGCATACCCGGCTCCCGGAACGCCGCTACCACCGCGCATTCCGGCGGGCCAAGGTACAGGCCTACGGGCTCCAGGACCGGTGCCTGGTCGGCATCGGCGAGTCTCTCCATAGAGCCCGGGACCGTTTCCCCTCGATGCTCCGCGTTCTCCAGGAACCGGGCCAAGCCAAAGCCGGGCGACCGTTCCGGGGACTTCCGCTCCGGAGCGGCCGTTCTCCGTGCGGCGGTAAGGAGGGCTTTGGGGCCACCGGACCCGAAGCCCCTCCTCCAGACGGAGACCGTGGCGGTGGGAACCCCGAAAACCCGACCGGCATGGGAATCGTTATAGAATTCAATGCTTCTGAGCACAATCCTCGCGCGATCGGAAAGCTCCGGGTCCGCGCCTTTGCCTGCGGCCCAGCGCTCGAGCATGGCCAGATCCTCTTGCGGGATATCCGGAAACTCGGTTCTTCTTGCCATCGCGGCTTACCCCCCTGAACGCCATTATCAACATCGTTGGGACTTTGACAAACCCAAAACGGGGGCATCGGCTCCTTATGGCTGGGGAAGGCGGGAACACCCAAAGGCCAGGGCCAGCTCGCCTCGAATGAAGGGGGGCGGCCTAAATCAGGGCGAGTCCACCCGGAGATTAGCCACGATTGCCTCGACCGCAGGCCGCGCACCGGTCTCAGTCGCCGCAGGGCGGGCGCTAGAACGGGAACTCCTCCGCCGGCACCTCGTCCGCAACGTGGGAGACCCGGGGGGGCGAAGCCATGAAATCCTGATAGGGGAGCCCGACCACCCAGATGGGGGAAACCGGCCGCACCGGGCAGGCGTACTGGCAGGCGCCGCAGCCGATGCAGAGGTGGCGTTCCAGCGTGGGCTCCACCCTTCCAGAGGGGCCCGGCAGCATGTCGACCGCCCCGGTCGGGCAGAGTTCGGCGCAGGCCCCGCAACTGGTGCCGTTTTTGACGACGATGCACTCCAGGCGGTGCAGATGCACCAGGCCCAGACGCAAGACGTGCTTGCGGGAGACGTCCAAGTCCACCAGCGCCCCGGTCGGGCAGACCCTCGCGCACTCCACGCAGTCGTACTGGCAGAATCCCCGGTAGGCGTCCAGGAAAGGCTTGCCCACGAGCCCGGGGATACCGTCGGGACAGGGCACGAGGGCTTGGTTGGGGCAGACGCGGACGCAGTTGTGGCACAGCGTGCAGTGGGCGTTCAGGCGCGCGAGCGACAGCGACCCGGGCGGGAGCACAGGACGCTGGCCGTCCGGAAGCCTCGTCCGGATGACCTTCAGGCGGAGCGCCTCGGGCGTCACGAAGGCCGCGCCCGCGGCGGCCCCCAGCCCCGCCCTTTTGAGAAAACCCCTGCGCGCCGGCCCGGTCTCCAGGGCGACGGGGGCCTTCAGGTACCGGAGCGAGCCGTTGGGGCAGACGGACAGGCACTCGAGACACAGGATGCATCGCCCGAAGTCCAGGCGCCTCGAGGCGGGGTCGGCGCAGGACGCCGGGCAGACCCTGCCGCAACGACCGCATCCCAGGCACTTCTTGGTAATCGCGAGGCGCCTGGGCGAGAGCCTCGCGAACAGCGACAGCAGGAAGCCCGTGGGGCACAGCGAATTGCAGAAGCCCCGGCCCAGAAAGTACCCCGAAGCCAGAACGGCCGCCAGGACAAGCGAGGGGCCTCCCCAGAAGAGGCTCCTGGAGGCGAGGACGCTGTATGGCTCCAGGAGCCCGAAGGGGAGCGTCAGGCCCGCCCAGAACAGTACCAGTGCCAGGGCGGGGACGACGGCCCTCCAGGCGGACCAGGGCCTGTATCCGAAACGCTTGGGCCTGGCCTTCATCCGCAGGGCCCCCGCGAGATCGAGGGCCGCGCCCAGGGGGCATATGAAGGAGCAGAAGAAGCGGCCGAAGAGCGCGGTCAGGACGGCGTACAGGGCCAGCAGCGGGACGGCGTAAAGGGTGCCCGCCGAGACGAGCGCGGCGGTCAACTGCCCGAACTGGAGTTTCGCGAAATACGAGAACGGGCCGCCCAGCTCGGCCGGATAGGCGAACGCCAGGACAGCGAAGGCGAGCCCGACCGAGGCGACGAGCCTCCGCGCGAGCTTCAGGCGGGATGCCTTTTTCTTTTCCATGGTAAGGGGTGGTTTCTGTCGGACCGGGACAGGCTTTACGGGACCCAAGGCGATGCCCTTGGGCCTGAAGGGCGGAGGCAAGGCGCAAGAGGGCCGCTCCCGCGCAATTCGAGGCCTAAGCAGAGCACTGCGGGCTGACCGGCACGACTCAAGGTCCACACGGCAAGGCGAGCGCTTGGCCTACCTGCCGCAGGCCAGCGTCCGTGGACGCACGGGTAGCCAACGCGGTCACAGAGCCCATGCACGCGGGGCGAGCGGCCAGAGGACGCGGAAACGCGGCGTGCGGCCTGAGGACACGACCGAGGTACAACGCAAGATGCGCCCGCATCGGTATCAGCGGCGACGCCCAAGCGGAAGCGTCCCGCTTCAGACGCCGATGCCGTCAGGCGATAAGGCGCTGGACGTTCAGGGAGTTCAGGTCCGCCTTGCCGATGCCCCTTTCGGCGGCCAGCGCTATGTATGAGGGCACGGGAAGCCCGGCCGAGGAGAAGATGGAGGCGCAGGCGGAGTCCACGGCCACAGGGTCCTCGGAGGCCAGCAACATCTGGCTGGAGAGGTAGCGGGAGTCGCCGCGGCCGCGGGGGCCGCCGGAGATCATGACGCGCATCGCCTCCACGACGTTCAAGGTGGGCTTCTTGTACAGGAGCAGGTCCGGGAGGCACTCGTCCACGCCGTTCCTGTGGAGCGGGCCCCGGGACCAGATCGCGCCCATGAGGTTCTTCATGGCGGCGGTCATCCGGGAACCCCCGTGGTGCTTCAGGACGGGCACGTTGATGATCGTGTCCGCCTCCATGTAGGCCTCGTGGAGCTCGGTGCCCGAGAGGTACTGCCCGCCGGGGATCTCCACCTTCTCGAAGTACCCGGACTCGTGGGCCATGGCCACCGTGGCGCCCGCCTCCTTGGCGGCGGCCTCCAGTCCGGAGTCCCTGTAGGCGGCGGCCCAGTTGTCGCAGGTGTTGTCGAAGACGACCACCCGCCGGGCGCCCAGGTTCAGGGAGTTCTTGATGATGTGAGCCACGAGGGCGGGGTTCGTGTTGGCGCAGGTCTCGGGGGAGCAGGCCCAGCCCATGTTTGGCTTGACCACGACCGTCTGGCCGCTCTTCACGTACTTCCCGAGGCCGCCCAGGGCCTCCAGGGCCCTGTCGAACATGGCGGTGAGCTCGGTTCCGCGCACGGCCACGAGGTCCGGGTACTGGGCCTCCTGGGCGAGGGCGGCGCCGGGCCCGCCGAGGGCAGAGCCTGCCGCCACAGCGGCCGCTCCGGCAACCATGTTCTTGAGAAAGGTTCTTCTTCTCATTATGTAGTAACTCCATGCCCCGTGCCTAAGGCAGGGGCTCAGGTATGTGGTCGCCCCGGCCTCTGGCCGGGGCTAGGGTCTGCGGATGCCCCGGACCTTACGGCCAGGGGATCTGGTCAGCGGACGCCCCAGCTTATGTCCGGGGCTCAGGCCTGCAGGCGCCCCGGGCGAGAGCCGGAGGGCGCCGCAGGACCGCCTTGCCTTCCCGCACGGGCGAGGCGTCAGGACGTGCCGATGGCGCACGGAGAAATTACGGGGAAACGCGGGACAGGCTCAAACGCAAGAAAGGAGGCGGGCCAGGACGCGGTCCGGCCCTGAGGCTATTGCTCGGGCGGACGTCCGGCTTTGGGGGGGGAAAGCTGCACCCGACTGGGCAATCGGATTGTATAACATCACGGGAAAAATCAAAAGCGACTCACCCGCCCCAGAAAAGCCTAGGCCAGACTGGGCGTCAGGGGATTGCGAGGCCTGGGGGAACCGGGATGCATCTGAAGGTGCTCGCGTTCTGTAGGGGGACATCCATAATCAGCCAATCCCCGCAGCGGACTCACGCCGAGCACGTCGAATCCCGCGAAAGGCCGCAACATAAAGTCCCACAAAGCTTCCCGAAACCGCCCGCGAGGCGCCAGCATGGTCCAGCAAGGCCTGCGGAGATCTCCCGCAACTCTCGGCAAAGCCTCAGGCAAAACTCCGGAAAGCTTCCGGAAAGCTTCCGGAAAGCTTCCGAAAGCTTCCGGAAGCTTCCTGAAAGACCCTGGAAATTTGCGCGGCGGCTTTGCGGCTGCGTTTTCCGGAAACGTCAGGGAAACCTGCGGGAAACGTTGCGGCGAATCGCGGTCGCGAATCCCGCGCGACGCGGGGATTCTCGAGCAAGCCTGCGCCATGCGGGGCATAGCGGGACAAAACGCCGAAGCGCCTCACCGCGGGGGAATACCGACAAAACGTCAAAAAATTACTGTTCATTCCGGTCCGTAGCGGGGACCCGTAGCCTACACCCGATATCGACCTTTCGGATCCCGCCAATTCCTCGGAATAACGCGCGATTGCCAAGCCGTTCTTCAGCCCCGGCGCCCCGCAATCCTTCCTTTCCGGCACCCCGCGATTATCCCTTAAAAACCCTGCCTCGCCCCTTGCCGCAGAAAGCCCGGCTTTGCACTGGCGAACGGCGCTAACACGGCGAATCTCCCCTGAGGCCTTTGAGGCTACACCTGGACAAGATCCGCACGATACACTAAGATAACCCCGTCCAAGCCCCCGGAAGGCGGGGGTTGCCCGTCCCCGCGGCCGTAGCGGAGCCAGGGCAGGAGGAGGACGCCATGAAGACTTACGACCTGATTGTCATAGGCGGGGGGCCGGCGGGCCTTTCCGCCTCTATATACGCGTCCAGGGCCGGACTCAAGGTGCTGGTCCTGGAGCAGACCATCTCCGGCGGGCAGATGCGCCTTACCGGGGCCATAGAGAACTACCCCGGCTTCCCCGAAGTGACGGGGGCCGAACTCTCCGAGGCGCTCCACAGGCAGGCCATCGGCCAGGGGGCGGAGCTGGCGGCGTCGGTGGCGCGTTCCCTCAAACACGAGCCCGACCTCTTCACGGTGGAGGCCTCGACCGGGACCTTCCGTGCGGGCGCCGCAGTCGTGGCTTCCGGCACCTTCCACAGGAACCTGCCCTGCCCCGGGGCGGAGGAGTTCGTGGGCAAGGGAGTGAGCTTCTGCGCGCTTTGCGACGCGGGCTTCGTCCGGGACGAGGCGGTGGCCGCGGTGGGCGGCGGCAACAGCGCCCTGGAGGAGGCGGACTTCCTCGCCCGCTACGCCTCAAAGGTCTACGTCGTCCACCGCCGCGACGAGTTCAGGGCCGACAGGGCGATCCAGGACCGCGCCCGCGCGAACCCCAAGATAGAGTTCCTCCTCAGTTCGGAGATAGAGGCCATCGAGGGTTCCGACATCGTGGAACGCGTGCTCGTCCGCGACAAGAAGACCGGCGAGGTCAAGCCCTACAGCGTCGGCGGGGTCTTCATGTTCGTGGGGAGCCTGCCCAACGCTGACTTCCTCCCCCCCGGGGTGGAGAGGTCCCCGTCGGGCGGCTGGATCGTCACCGACGACCAGCTCCAGACATCTCTGCCCGGTCTGTTCGCCGCAGGGGACGTGAGGGACACGGACCTGCGCCAGATAGTTACCGCAACCGCCGACGGGGCCAGGGCCGGCGTCAACGCCGCGAAGTACCTGACGGAGACCCGCTGGGAGGAACGGCGCGGGGCCCGGTAGCGCTTTCGTTGCGGGACGCAACTTGCGCGTCCCGACAAGCGGCCGCCCGGACACCGGGCGGCTTTTTTCGCGCCCCTGACACCGGGCGGCTTTTTTCGCGCCCCGGCGCCGACTGTCGCTTTCCGCCCGTCCATCGGAAACAGAGCGGGCTGCCGAATAGGGACTGAGCCCGGCGTAACTGCATCAACCTTTTCCGGCACCCGGGGCGCCTGGCACCGGGCGAACGGACCACGCTCTCCGCCGCCCATGCAACGAGAAACCGCGCTTCAGGCTGATGACCAGCCGTCAGGCGAAATACAACTGACGTGGACAGGAATCGACCGTTTTCCAGTACGCCTGGCAGGATGGAGGCTGTCGACCCTGTGGAACCTGCGCACGAGGTCAGGCATGAGAGGGGCTTCAGGGCTACTGTCGAGGGCGGTCCGGCGTAACAGCGCCAGCGACTCCCGCAGTTGAGGCGCCCCGCCGAGCGGGAGCGGCTCCTGACAAAGCTGAAGTTCGACTGAGGGGGGCTTGACGCGCGGCATGGACCGAGGTAACGTGTAGGAACGAAATCGCCCCCGAAGACAGGTAGAAACTGACCCCGGGGGCTGAACTCGCGCCCTTGCAGGAGGGATCGGGTCTGGGCGGAAAGATAGCGATGACGCCGCCCGGAGTCAACCCCCGTAGGGCATCGGTGCTTGCCGGATTTTTTTCGTGCCCTGTCGGCTGGCCCGCCCGGGGCCTTGAGCTGGTCAGGTGAGATCAGCTCCTTACCCAAGACGCCTGAAGACATGAAACTCGAGCTGTTCTATGCCAGGACTGAAAAGGTTTTGACCCAGGCCGAACTGGCACGGCTGGCCGGCGTGAGCGCTTCCACGATATCCGTAGTCGAATTGGGAGGCCTCTGCGGCTCCGCGACCCTGTGGGACAGGCTGGAGGCGGTCCTGGGAAAGCCGCAAGGGGAGCTGAGGCGTTTAAGGACAAGCGGCAACGATGCCTGGACGGGGGACGCTCTCAGGCGCAGGCGTCGGGCGCTGGGCATGACCCAGGACCGGCTGGGAAAGCTCGCCGGGGTAACCAAGGCCACGATAAGCGGCATGGAAAGAGGGGTGTTCAGGGGAAAGCTCGACACCCGTAAACGCCTTGAAGCGGTCCTGGACGGCTCCCGGCTGGACCCGGGGCGCGAGGCCGCCAGATAGCGAATCTTGCCGTCCGGCACTGCGGGCCGGACGGAGACCAGTCCGAGTCCCCGCGCTTCCGCCTCCTGCCCCTCGTAGTATACGGCGAGGGGCGGTCGAGGAGCGGGGACGAGGACGCCCCGCCAGAGCTATAATCGACCCTCTGGCGGGGCTTTTTCGTGTCCAGAGGGGGGGTCCCGACCGTCCCAGAGGGCGGAATCGCTCCGGGGGCCGTTTTCGGGCGTCCTGAGCGGGGGCCACGGAACCTGACAGCGGATCATGGCGGAAGGCGACAGTCGCGGCGGCAGGGCTGTGCAAAAAATGCACGGTCGAGGCTGAAAAATACGCCCGCGAACCCTTGTCAAAGGATTCGCGGGCGGGGCTCGGCCTCTAACGAAGAGAAGGCCGAATTGACTAGCGGGCGCTGTCGGACGGGACGTTACGGCATTCCGCGCCGGATGTCAAGCACGTTGCCGCGAAGCGTCAAGGGGCGAGGAAGCGGCTTCCTCCTCCATCTTTCGGAGAGATTCCTGTCAAGCTTCCGCGCGACGGCCAGCAGGACGATGAAAAACGCGGCGATGCCCACGCCGATGAGCATCATGACGTATGCCGGAGCCATGGAATGGCTCCTCTGGCCTGCTAACGGCCCTCGCCGTCCGGCTCGTTGCCGCGGGGCGGGACGGGCACGCCGTCCTGGACGGGAGTAAGTTGCTCCGGAGCGCCTTGCGGTAGCGGCGCGGTGTACGTCATTCCGCGGACAGTATAGTTGCGTCCCGGTGGTCCGGATGTCAGGATCTGGTGCGGCCCCTGGTATATTAATTCGTAAGGTGAATTTTCTGGATTGCGCTTCATGACGTCTTCCTTTGATCGCACTGTAGCTTCCAGCCACTTGAAGTTGAGGTGACGTTATAGTCTAAAGCCATGTTGGCGTTACGCCAATATACGATAATGTGTTCAAACTCGAAAGCATACGCTAATCGACTGCTTTCAATTGTGTTTGCCAAAGTCACGACTTCAACCGGTGCTTGAGTAATCGGCGATGCATACTGTTTTGCGGTATTTTCAAGGAACTTCGAAGATATTTCAGTCGGAATCCCCGCAGGCAAATTGACAACCTTAATATTTGAAATGAACTGTCTTGCCTGGGGGCTGTTGATGAGTTCCGTGACTACGTCGATCGAAGGCCCTGTCGCACTTCATTTCGTTACAGTAATCCACCCAGATGTCCCACATGATGGATTCAAGGTCTGGATTTTGTTTTGCAATGTTCAGTCCGAGTTCTTCAGCTTCTTTCCGGCTAACAGCGTACCCGTGATCGAAATATTTGGACGTAAGCGCCTTAGCAATAGAGACGGCCCTTTCTTTGTCGCCTTCCATGTGGGTCTCGAGCATTTTTACGCTCAGTGAAAAGCTCGGCTGCTGGGCTCTCTTAGACGTGCCCAAAGCTAGAGGGCCGATAACGTCTGCAAGGGATAGGAACGCTGAACTCAAGAACGCCTGGTCCGTGATGCCAACGTCTGAACGGAGAAAATCAAGGTAATGCCTTATATCCTCAGAAGTGAACGAAAAATGTTCCCGCTGTCCCTTTTTGTTCACCTTGGTTACAGAAATCTGTGGATCCACTGGCCCAAGATTCGAATAGGGATGCATGACGATTTCATCCGCGCCTAAAGCTAGCAAGGTCGCGGAGCTGAAGGCCACGTGAGCAACCAAAACCGAAATTCGCTCGAACCTTTCACGGAGGATATCAACGATCCGCAATGCGGAGAGCGCATCGCCGCCATTGCTGATAATCAAGAAGTCAATATCGCTTCCCTCCGATACTGCTTTGACCTGCTCGATAATAGGAAGGATGGCATCCTCCGCCATAGAGCCTCCGGCTTTTGGACGGGTGGAAGTCACATACGCGATGAGCGGTTTTCCCCTGAGCGCTTCGCATTCGAGGAATAATTTCTGGCGTTCGGCGTATCCCAAGCTTGGTCCTCCATCGTGCGAATCAGGCCGACTGCGATGGTGTGTTGTCCGGACAAGGATCCGGCAAACACAATATTTTGCGGGAAAACAGAGGCGGCAAGGCCACCCTTTGACTTCGATCAAAAATGCGGGCAGGCTCCGATCCAAGCGGCATCCAAGCTGACAATCCCGCCTGACTTTAATATAACATTTTTGTTTTCGCAGGAGACAAATTTGTAACTGTCAGGGTGCATGCGATCCCCCTCGTGACCAGGAGGGGGGTACGTCCGGAAAGGGAAACGCGCCTGTGGCCGTTTCCGGACGTCTGAAAGGGCCGTCTGGGCACACTAAATCCCTCAAAACCAAAATCAGAACACTGGATAGCGGGGCGGTTGCCTTCCTCCAGACGTCAAGTGTCCCTTGACACCCGCTACAGCAGGCCGTTCGGCTTGGGCGACTCGGCCACCGTCCTGTTCCTCTTGAACGTCCCGCCGCCCCGGGTGAAGTCCGGGGGCAACTTGGGCCGGATGCCCTTCAGCAGGTCCTCGACGGTGAGGATCTGTATCCTGGGTATCGGGTCCGCGGCGCGGGACGTTCCGGGGGACGCGTAGTGCCCGGCGTCGGCGGCCTCGGACGCCATCGCCTTCGTGGGGGGCGCCAGGGTGACGAACAGGCCCATGGCCGCCTTCTCCCGCGCGACGGTGCCCGTGAGGGCGCGGACCATTTCCGGGGTGACGCGCCCGCCGCCCTTGACGGAGACGATTATCCGCTTGGGCTTGGCCTTCGGGCCCTCGTCGTTGAAGAGCC
>JAISFS010000077.1 GCA_031263485.1 Deltaproteobacteria bacterium
CATTGGCATCCTTGCGCTAAAGCCTTAAACCATTGCACAGCTGCGCACCCTTTACCCAGATACTCGGCCCTCAAATGACTGCCAGGAGGTGAGGGAGGGGGTTTTTGCAGTGGAATCAATATTTAAAAACATGATAAATTTTTCGGACATCCCCAAACTCTCTTGCCAACGTTGCCGTTCACCTCACCGGCGGTCTGGGAGGCCTCTGCTTAAGATATGATACAACGGTCGCCCAGGAGGTAGTCCGGCCAGTGGAGATCGCCGATGGCCTGGTGGCCGGTCGGCCGGTCTTTCGTGCCGGACATGCCATCAAGAAGATGCTCTGCATATGAGACTTAAAGAATCCGTCCGTTCGTTGTCCTGCGCTTTTCCGGAGTCCGGGATCCAGGCGTGACCGAACTCCAAGGATAGGCTTTTTGGTTTCGTGACGACACCGGACGATGTGGCGGTTTCCCGTCGGGTGTAAGCGATGCCGACGGAAAGCCGTCTCGCCCGTCAGTATCCGCCGGGATGAGTCCGGCGGTCAGGAACGAAAGGCGGAAATCATGAAGTTGGAGAGGTCTGCACAGCCGTCGCGCTGCCGGTCGCGGCAGATATTTGAACTTATGGGGTATCGAGGGGGTCGGGGCAATGGATAGAGACTGGTCTTGACGGTGGGGATGCTTGTGCGGAAGAGATGGCATGGCGCCTGAGTCGTACCCGAACCATCGAGTCCTCCCGTGACCTCGGGTCCCTCTCGGGTCCCCTTCGGGGCCCTCAGGGCCGCAGATGCCGTTGACAGGCACCGGAGGAATGTGCTATCAGATTGATTCCGCAGGCCAGGCATCCCCTGGTCCCTATGCCGGCGTAGCTCAGTGGTAGAGCAGCTGATTCGTAATCAGCAGGTCGCGGGTTCAAGTCCCATCGCCGGCTCCAGATCTCTTTTTTCGCTTTTTTCATGGTGTCTTAAAGCTTCTTAAAAATGCCGTGATCCTGGGTGGTTACGGCAATTTTTTTGCGTATTGCAGTTCAAAAGGAAACAACCCGAAACCTTGACTTGCAAACGCCTCTAGCAGTAATCTGAGAAGTAACGGGGCGGCAGGCTCCGCCGTTACTGCTAACGTGAGGCTTCCATGACGCTTACGGACAAGACCGTCCAGGGATACAAGGCCGGGGAAAAGCATGTGCGCCATTTCGACCAGGGGGGATTGGGGCTGTACCTCGAGGTGCGCAGATCCGGCGCCAAGCTCTGGAACGTCAGGTTCGTCCGGGACGGCAAGTACAGTACAAAGGCTTTAGGCGCGTATCCCGGGATTTCCCTCAAGGAGGCGCGCGAAAAGGCGGCGGCTTTCAGAAAGGGCCTTTCCGAAAACCTGCCGCCGCCGTCTTCCCCTCCGGCATCCGAGCCGTTCCGGGACCTGGCCCGCGACTGGGCCGCGAACATCGTGACCGGACTGTCGAGCAAGTCCAGGACCAAAATCGCCGGGCTTCTCCGAGAAAGGATTTTGCCCGCCATCGGGGAAATGCCCGTTGCGGAAGTAACGTCCAGAATCATCCTCGACAGGGTTTTGCGTCCGGCGGAGGAGGAAGGACTCGGCGATACCGTAAGCCGTCTCAAGTCGGTCATAAGCCAGTCTTTGAGGTATGGCGTGGCGGAGGGACGGGCGGAACGGGACGTCACGCCGGATCTCCGGGGGGCGATGAAGCCGGTACATGGCGGCCATCGCGCGGCAATCACCGATCCGCTTAAGGTGGGGGAGGTCCTGCGCGCCGTGGACGGCTACGGTGGCGACCCCGTGACGGGATATGCCTTGCGCATGCTCCCTTACGTCTTCGTCCGCCCCGGCGAGCTCCGCAACGCCGAGTGGGCCGAGTTCGACCTGGACGGCGGCATGTGGCGCATTCCCGCCGGGCGGATGAAGATGAAGAATCCTCACGTCGTGCCGCTGGCAACCCAGGTCAGGGAGCTGCTGTATGAGCTCCAGGAGCTTACCGGAACCGGGCGGCTCCTTTTTCCTGGCCGAAGGTCAAAGGACCGCCCGATTTCTGACGTAACCTTAACCGCAGGTCTGCGGCGCATGGGGTTTTCGACCGAGGAAATCTGTCCTCACGGGTTCCGGACGACCGCCTCCACCCTCCTCAACGAGAAAGGCTATCCAGCAGACTGGATAGAGCGTCAGCTTGCCCATCGGGAGCGGAACGGCGTCCGCGCCGCGTACAACCGGGCCGAGCACCTTCAGGAGCGGGCGCGGATGATGCAGGAGTGGGCGGACTATCTGGACTCCCTGAAGGCGCCCGCGAAAACTCCCTGACCGGACGCGGCGGAGCCGGTCCGTCCGGCGGCGCCGACATCGGCATGCCCTCCTTCCGGTCGCGTATCCATTGCTGGATATCGTTGTGCGACCAGGCTTTCATCCGCGTTCCGAGCAGGAACGGGGCGGGCAGGATGCCTTTCTTAAGATAGTTGTAGACCGTGCCCAAGCTGACTCCGAGAATCTTGGCCACTTCCTTCGCCCGGATAAGCCTGTCGGGTACAGGGCGGTTTATGTCTCTCATATCAACTCCTTCTCTGTCCAGAGACGGTGGGATTTTCAGAAGAGCCTGTTCCTGCGGAGCCCGACTCCGGGTTCCGGGCGGACGTGCGTCTTCAGGATATGTTCCGCCAGGCGTCTGGCCAGGAGCGGGGGCACGGCGTTGCCGATGACGCGGTACATGGACGGGATCCTGCCGGGGAGCGCCGGGAACCGGAAGGAGTCCGGGAACGACTGTATCCGCGCGTACTCGCGGACCGAAAAGCAACGGTCCTCGGTCGGATGGATGTTGCAGCCCTTGTCGGGCCTGCCGTTGGCGGTGACTGTCCGGCAAATCTCCGTCCGGGCGACGCGGCGGAAGAACTTCGGGGAATGGTACAGGCGCATGTCGCCGCGCATCCTCAGAAAACGCTGCGGAAGATACCGATCCGGCACGTCTTTCCAGGACCCTCCCGCGGGGATGTGGGGGACGATCAGGGCGGTCGCGCGTTCCAGCCGGATGACGTCCTGATCGGGGACGTCCGGAGGCACCGGCAGAATCGCGCCCAGCGTCTGCGCGGCTCCGGGACAGCCCCGGACCTTCGGGGGAAAGCTGGGGAACGCCCCCCTGACCCCCAGAAAGAACACCCTTTTCCTGAGCTGGGGGACCCCGTAGTCCGCCGCGTTCAGGACGGCATACTCCGCGTCGTACCCTTCCCTCCTCAAATCCTCGGCTATCGCGTCCGCGACCGAACGCCCGTCGGGCATCCTGGCGGCGATGATGCCGGGCACGTTCTCCAGAAGGACGCATCCCGGCCTCTTCGCCCTGATCACCCTCATCGCCTCCAGATAGAGAAGACCCCGCGGGTCCTCCACTCCCAGGCGCTTCCCCGAACTCGAGAAAGGCTGGCACGGGAACCCGCCCGTCAGCACGTCGGCGTCCGGGATATCCCCCGGATCCGCCTCGCGGATATCCCCCGCGTAAATCCCGCCGGGCAGGTTGAGCCCGTGGATCCGCCGGGCCTCCCCGTCTGTGTCGTTCGCCCAGACCACGCGGAACCCGGCCTGGACGAAGCCCAGGTCCATGCCTCCGCATCCGGAGAAGAGGGATATGACGGCGGGAGCCCGGCTCATCCGGATTCCCCCGGCTTCCGGAGGTACCACCAGGGATGCCTGCGGCGCTCCTCCTCGCAGTACGGAACGTGGAAGCCGTATGCCTTCTCGGCGGTTTCCGCCAGTTTCAACACCAGGTCGTCGACCTCCTCCTTGGGCCACGGGCTGGGTCTCTGGAGGTTCCGGTTGAGGGCCTTCGTCCAGACCTCCAGAAGCGATTTCCCTTCGCCCAGCCACCTCAAAATGAGGTACGTGAGCGTGGATCCCCGATCGACATCGAGAGGGGGAAAAAGGCCCACCGGCGTGCCGGTTCCCTGCCCGACGCCGCCCCCCGCAGGCGGCATTTCCGGCGTGCCGGAAGACGGCTCTCCGGCTTCGGCCCCGGCGGGGGCGGAACCCCCGCCGGATACGGCCCGGCCACGCGCCCTGTTAAGCACGGCGCGGGCAAGCTCTCCGAGTCTCATCGTCGTGTCCTCCTAGCAGGCGGAGTATCCGCAGTTGACGCACTTCCGGCAGGAGCCGTCGCGCCTGAGCGCGAGCCGGTGGCATTCCGGGCAGAGGTCCATGTTGCCCGCCTCCCAGGAAAGCGCGGGGGACGGCGTCGCATCCCCGACCATATCCCGCGGCTCCTTCGGCTCCGCGGGCGAGGGACCCGCCCCGTCGAGGTAAGCCTTCCGCATCCGCATGAGCATCCCCACCGCCTGCGGAAGGGAGTTCCCCACGATGGGCCGGTCGCTCATCCGGGTGTTGATTATCACCCTCTGATCCATGTTGACCTTGCAGAGCACCTTGGTAAGCGGCTCCAGCAGGTCCGGATCGTGCCGGAGCGCGACCGAGAGCACCATGCCGAAGGCCGTGTAGATGGCGTTCACGTCCGCGCCCAGCTCGCCCGCCGCCATGAAGACCTCGCGGATGTTGTTGGCCTCGTCGTGGGCGAGGGTGATGTGCGCGTTGAGCGACTGACCGCGGGCCCTGAAGATGACGGCCTGGCGCTCGATGTCCAGCAGGGGCGGGGCGAGGGCCGGAGCCGGGGCCAAGGCGAGGGCATCTGCCGGGGCCGGGGGGGCCTCCTTCTTCGGTTCATGCGCCGTGATCACCTGATCGAGGCTCCCGTCGCGGTACACGGTGAAGCCCTTGAGCCGGAGATCCCTGGCCTTGAGGACGAGCCGCTTCACGTCCTCGACGGTGGCGGAAGACGGCAGGTTGATGGTCTTGGAGATGCCCGTGTGGCAATACCGCTGGAAGGCGCCCAGCATGTCGAGCTGGGATTCCGCGTCGATGTCGAGGGCGGTCGGATGCGCGTCCGGCCCCTCGAAATATCTCCTGACGTCCGATTCCGGCTCCAGGACGAAGGTCTTCCAGCCCCCGTCCGGGGTCCGGACGCGGCGCTCGGCCATGACGGAGAAGAACGGCTCTATCCCGGTGTCCAGGTTGTGGAGGAACGCCGAGACGGAGCCCGTGGGCGGCTGGGACGTGGTGACGCAGTTGTAGAATCCGCCGTGCTTGTCGATGCATTCCGCAAAGAACCTGAAGGCCTCCGCACGCGTCGCGCGCGGAACGCCGAGCGCCCTGGCTAACGGGTCAGGCTCCCTGAACAGGCGGGCGTCGAACCTGGCCTGGCATTCCTGGAGCTCGTCCAGATGCCGGTTCCAGTAGGCGGAATTGGCGTACGCCTTCCCTGTAATTTCCGTCAGCCGGGCGCTGGCGCGGAGCGTCCCCAGAGTCAGCGCGGTCTGAACTTCCCCGGCGAACTTGCAGGCCTTCTCGGAGCCGTAGGCTTCGGGCGTCGGCATCCCCGGCGGGCATGCGGTCATCAGGAGAAGCGCCGTGTGGAACCCCGACATCCCGACTCCTACCGGGCGCATGAGCTGGGTTTTCTCCCGTATCTCGTCCAGGGGATACCCCTCGTCCATGTCGAGTATCACGTTGCCGAGGATGCAGGCCTGCCGGGCGTGTTCGTACACTCTCTTGAAGAAACTGGCCTCCATGTCGCGCTGACGCTCGTGGTGGAGCTCGAAGGATAACGCGGCCAGTCTCGCGACGTTCACGGTCACGAGGTTGCAGGCGGTCTCCGCGGAGGAAAGGTACTCGCCGCACGGATTGCTGTATCGCGGCTCGTCCTCCGCCCGGATGGGGGAGTGCTCGATCATGTTGTCCACGAACAGCAGGCCGGGATCGCCCGTCTCCCACATGTTCCGGGCGATCAGGTCCACCAGGCCCTCGTCTTCCCAGAATTTCCCGTAGACGTTCACGGAGAGGTTCATGTTCGTGAGCGTCCCCGCCTGCGGGGGGCGCTCGTCCTCCGGCAGGGTCCTTATCAGCCGGTTGAGGCGGCTGTTGAAGTTCTTGGCCTGCACGAACTCCCGGATGTCGGGGTGTTCCCAGTCCATCTGGACCAGGAGCGCCCCGCGGCGGCGTCCGCCCTGGTTGGTCGTACCGGTAACCGAATCGAAGTCCTGAAGGAAAGCCACGGGGCCGGAAGACGCCCCCTGGCCGCCGTCGATGAGCGCCCCCTTGGGCCGGAGCCCGGAAACGTCTATCCCGACCCCGCCTCCGGACGTGTAGATGCGGCGCATCTTGTCCCGCATGGCGTCTATCCCGGCGAGGGAGTCCTCCACCCGGCCCATCGGGTAGCAGGAGAAGAAGCCGTGCCTCCGGGTGTGCGGGTTGCCCAGGGACATCAGGACGGGCGTGGCCGGGATTATGATCCGGTTCCTGATGGCCTCGAGAATCGAGGCGGGGAAGCACGACGCCTTGGCTCCCCCCTCCGCGAGGTACGGGGATGTCTTCATCGCGACCGCGAGGGCGGGCAGGACCCGCCTATCCAGCATCTCCTCGAAGGACGCCTCAAGCGGCTCCCCGGTCTCGGGGTCCCTGACGGAATAGCGTGTGCGGACCAGATAATCCTCGAACTCTTTCCATGATGATGCGGTCATCGTTAGCTCCTGTCTCTCGTGTGCGGGCATGGGGACGCGCGTGCGCCCGCCCTATTCCGCGGGCCTCCAGCCCTTGCGGAAATCCTTTTCCGAAATCCTGCGCCAGTTCCAGTCGATGCGCCTCAGCATCCAGTCGCCCATCCGCGCGGTCTCAATCTTTCCCGTGACGGTATTGAACCTGATCCCTCCGGGCACCGCCGAGGCGAGTGCGCCCATCGTCATGATGACGCGGCGCGCGGTGTATCTGTCCAGCCTTATCGCGTAGGCCTGTTCCCCGCTGGAATTCCTGTACCATCCCTCCTTGCGGCATTCGCTCATGCCTTTTCCCCTTTCGCCGGGCGGCACGTCTCCTCGAACTCCCGGCACCCGAGCACGTGGAACGCCCCGTCCGCGTTCCTGACTATCCACCGTCCGTATCCGGCGGCGGCCTCCTCCCCTGTCCTGGTCCTGACGGTCAGGCCCCCTTTCCACACGCCCGCGCAGGCGTCGCCCAGCCATGCGGCCACGCGCATGCGGTCGCGGCATCTCAGCAGCACCGCCTCCACTTCCGCGCCGCCCCTGAAATACCTCCTGAATATCCCTCCCACGTCACGCCTCCTTTCTGACGTCGACGGTACCGTCCGGATCCATGAGTATCCAGTCGCCGTAATCCGCCCACTCGTACCCGTCCCTCGCGCAGATCCAGAGCCCGCCCGCGATCCCGTCGGCGATATCCTCGACCCCGATCCACAGGGCGATTGCCTTGCGCTTGTCGGGGGAGAGGCGTACCGCCTCGGTGCCGTCGCCGCGGCTGAACGGGCGGAGCTTCGGGGGAGCCCATCCTGCCCTGCGCTTCATGATCTCCTTGTACCGCCTGAACGGCTTGCCGGAAGCGCCCATGTCAGGCTACCCCCATCGGCCCGTAGAGCTTGCGGAACCGGGCGTCGCCGCAGACGCGGAACACGCCCTTGGCGTCCCTCACTATCCATGAGTTGTTGAGGTGCGCCGTCATCAGGCCTATCGGGGTCCTTATGACCAGCCGGCCGAAGACCTCGTACTCCAGGGCGGCGGCTGCCCACGCGGCGGCCTCGCGCCAGTTGTCCGTCCGGTTCCGCATGGCGGTGACCGTAGCCCCGTCCGCCAGGCGCCGGAATGCCTCGGGTTTCAGTCCGTCCATCAGTCGTCCTCCAGCTTCACGTACGTCTCGAAGAATTCCCAGTCCGACATGACCTTGAAGTCCGTCTCGCCGGACCTGACAACCCAGTCGCCGTAGTTGCATACGTGATAATCGATGCCCTGCCCGAAGGAGATGAAGTGCCCGCGGCAGGAGCCGGGCTCGTGACTGTGTTCCTTGGCGCGGACCGGACTCATCCATGCGGTCATCTCTTGAAAATTGTACGAGTCCAGCCTTGCCGCCTGGACCGGCCTCCGTCGTTTCACGTATATGTCTATCTTCATCCGACGCCTCCCCCGACCCGCCTGTAATCGGCCCTGAACTCCCTGTCCGGGCACACGCGGAACCCGTCCGCGTCCATCACGATCCAGTCGCCGAGCGAGGCGGTGACCGGCCCGGACGGTGTCTCCACCGTGTAACTTACGATTGCCGGATCCCTGTCTTCGGGATGGCGCCCGCCGTGCTTCACGATCCATCCCGCAACGCTCCAGAAGTTATGGCGGCCTACGCGGACGGCCTGAACCGTCGGCGGCGGCGCGGTCAGCTCGTAGTAGGTGCCGATCCCGAACTCGGACGTCGAGACGCGTCCCGCGACCATGTGCGGCAAGGCCTTCTGGCCGATGCCCGACCTCGCGAGATACCCGGCGAAATCCCCCACGGACAGCCTGGAGCTTCCGTCATGGATGTCCCAGCGGCTGAACCCCGAGGGCAACCCTCCGGCCGCGGCGGCCAGATGCGCCAGCGTTATCCCGCCGTCGCCGGGCACCTCCTTATCCCAGTCGGGGTAATCCGCGGGCAGGTTGCCGTACATCGCCGCGACCTCGGCTACGGAGACCCCGGCGTCGTCCCGCGCGTCCCAGTCCCCGAACCCCTCGGGCAGCGTGCCGTGCTCGGCCGCGGCCATCATCTCTTCCACCGTCATCTTGTCCGTCATGCCGTCTCCTCCTTGTCCTCGAGCCTGAACCGCTTGCGGAAATCCTCGTCGTCCATCAGCGACACCTCCTCCCAGCAGTCGATCGCGATCCAGTTTCCGAAAAACGCCTCCTCGCCGTCGATCTCGAGGCCTCCTTCGGTGCCGGTCAGGTCCCTGACCGTGTGCCAGCTCGGGATCCACCATTTCACCGACTCGACGTTATCTGCCGTCAGGCGCACGGCCGCCCACGAGTTCATGTCCTTGCACGGGCGGACGTCAAGCTCGCCGTCCGTTTCCTTGTCCGTCATCGCGTCCCTCCTTGTCGGAAATCCGGGATAGTCAGTCTGATCGTCCCTAATCCTCCGGCACGTTGCCGCCGTCCAGGCCGCCGCGTCAGTCATCGGACGGGGGCTCCTTGCCCATGAGATCGGTGAATATTTCCGCAAGCATGTCGCGGACCTTCACGACCTTGTGCCGCACGTGCGGCGGGAGGCGGAACTTTTGGGTGGGTTCCTGCGCGACCAGCCTGTTGACCGCGTCATAGGCGGACAGGCATCTTGCCGCGTAACCCTCCATTTTCCACTGCTTCCGGTCATCCTCCGTAATCGTCCTCGCGGCCTTCGTCAAGTCGTCGACCTTCATTCAGAAATCCTCCTGCATGACGTCCCTTACGGTGCGCCCGTGCATGTCCGTCAAATCCCATCTGTCGAATCCTGCCGGAAGCTTGCCGTGCTGCGAGGCCGAATGCGCGACGGTGAAGCCCTCG
>JAISFS010000109.1 GCA_031263485.1 Deltaproteobacteria bacterium
ATTTTCGATATTTTACGTGATCAGGATTGCAATATCTATAAGAACAAAATAATTACGGATATTCCGAACAAAGATATCAACGATATTTATAAAAAGTTCAGTATTAAATGTCCGCCAATTATCCATATATAGTAAGGCCATATTGAGTTAGCCATAACACACACCACTTTGCGTGTTGAATTTTGATTTTGTGGTAAGAAAAAAAGTCGGGAATTACGGATCAATATATGTTTGGTGCAGAGGTAGTTTATCAATGTATGGTATGCATACATGGATACGGTAAAATGTCAATTCACAGACAGGCAGAGTCAGGCTCCAGCCCACCTCAAGGGGGTTTTTGCAGTTGAATCTTGCTTAAATGTACAACCAGTAAGGACTTTCTGCTGACATTGATCATATCATATAATCTGGAGATAAAAAGGAAAATCCGACTTTTTCCATGATGCGGAGATGATTTTTGCATTGACCTCATGACGCGTTCGCAAAAAGTCCAGAGACAGTGACATGCATCTCCGCCCATAGCCTCCGGATTTGCGGCACCCCACAATAGCCTCCGGGGGACGGCTCCCCCTCACGGTCCCCGGACCGGCGCCTCCGCGCAATGGCTCCGGGCGTCAGCCCCCGGGCAGATGGGTCCGAGCAACGGCTCCCGGCCCGGCGGTTCAGCGCATCGGAACCCGGATGACTGAGCAAGTGGCGGGTGGAGGCAGGTAGATCTCCCCCCTCTTAAGAATATTTTGGAGTTTTTGCGAACGCATCATATATGACGCCACCGCAATAAGTCGGCGAGGGATTCATGATCAGTACTGGATGGGGCAACGGAGGTCAAATCAGGCCGACTAGGAAATCATACCTCTATAATTGGTATGTTTTGCCTTCCCTTAAGCCTCTCTGAGGCGAATGACCATTAGCCGATGCCAGCGTCGGGTTGCAGCTTCGACTTATTACGGTTCCGTCATGCATGGAACCTTTGAGATTAATCAAAATATGGCGTATGGCCAAGGAGGAGAATATGATAAATTCTGTGAATCTAAATTTTCACTACCATGGACATATTAAATTTATTAATCCTTATGTATTATGCCTAAACGAATCAAGAATACATTTTAGGAAACACAAGGTTGACTCCACTGCAAAAACCATTCCCATCGACAGGGAAGCGGAACGCTATGCGGCCATCGCATTGGCACCCTTGCGCTAAAGCCTTAAATCACCGCCCATCTGCGCACCCTTTACCCAGACACCCTACCCTCAAATGACTGCCAGGATGTGAGGGAGGGGATTTTTCCAGTGGAATCAATGTTGATTTTTGGGAATATATCATTTAGAGTCCAAGAATGATTTATGGGAATTAAGGTATCGTTTGTTTCCCTTAATTCCCGCATAAGTAATGTGCCGCTTCGAGAGAATTTCAGTTCGCAAACGGATACGGTCAGGCTTCAGCCGCCCGCGCATGAAGGTCAATTTCACGTCTCACGTGCCTCAACAAGGGAATCCGTCAGCGGATGTCGAGGCCAGATTGCGGGCGAATCATCGGGGTTTTCCGGCGCTTCCGGAGCTTCGGATGTCGCTGGTGCGGCCACGGTCAGGCAGGGTTAGCCTGCCGGATACGGCAGGCCTGCCGGACGGGGCGTGCGAGTTGGCGTCTCCGCACTTGACCGTTTTCGAACTCGCCTTCGGCCCCGACGAACGTTCCGAGACATTGACGGCATCGTGGGTAAAACGTCAAGACATACCGTGGCTTGTCCATAGGCTCGCCCTTTCCACGGATGGCCGGAAGACCGTTGAATCACTGCTCGAGGAGTCGAATCTCTCGCTCGCGGGAAACACGGAGTTTGCCTGAGTGAGGGACGCGTCGGGCGAACGGGCGAACTTATCCGGGTGGTTCCGGATCCGCACTGGGTTGCCGTTCCTCGCGGAAAAACCGTTACGGTACGATACCACCGTGCCGTGCCAGTCCACGAGCCGGTAACCGACCGGGCGCCGGCCGGCTCGCGGTCGTTAGCCGACCCGCCTGACGACCGATTGCGTTTCCAGTGGCGACGCGATCTAGTCCCGATCGTAGCCGTCTTCTGAGATCGACTCCTGCGGGAACTGGTCGTTTTGACCCTTTGGCTCGTAACGTTCGAAGGTATCGAAGAGCTCGGAAAGATCGAGCACCCGATCGGCAGAGACGCGGAGTTCGGCGGAAAGGGTCTGCGGGGCCGAGGCCACCTCCACCTTGATCCCCTCCCGGCGGATCGTGAGCGCCAGGTGAGCGAAGTCGGAGTCGCCGGTGACCAGGATCACGATGTCCGGACGGATTTTCATGGTCAGATCGACCGCGTCGATCGCCATGATGACGTCCACGTTGGCCTTGTAGTCCGGGAGGTTACGGTAATAGCGGTCGACCTCGCGGGCGTTGAGCCGGAGCGGGTCCTCCTTCTGGCCGTACCACTCATCCCGGTGCTGGGTCGCTGGCATGTTGTAGGTCTTGAGGTGACCCTCCTTGGTGTAGACCAGAAAACCCCGGCTCTTGAGGAAATGCGCGTAACGGAGGCGGGCCTCCTTTCGCTTGGTGTCCGGCGGGATGCCGACGTAGACAACCATCTCGACCAGCTCGCGCGGGGACCCGCCGTAGTTCACGAGGAAGTCCCGAAATCTCATCCAGTCGAAGCTCCTGTTGAAGATCCTTGACGCGGCCCGAGTGACGTTGGCCTCGTCCACGAAAACCAGGATGCGCTGCTTTTCTGACATTTATTTTTTGGCGTCCTTTCTTGTTGCGTGCGGCAAGCTTTTCCGCGTTTTTCGATGGGGTCCAGCGAACGGGACTCCGCTGGTTGCGGCGAGAGAGCCTTTGGGGGGAGAGGCGGGCCAGCCCGCGAGGCGCCGTATTCAGCGCCGGGACCTTTCGCCGTACCACGCTGACGGCCGCCACGTATCAGGCCGCGGCTCTTCTCCTGCGGAAAAAGAACCATCCCCAGACGGAAAGCGCCATGAGCGGCCAGAATACCACCGGCCCCCAGAAAAACAGCCTGGCCAGGGAGTCGGTGACAGTGAGCACGGTCCCCCTCCTCGGGCCTTTAAGATCGTCCTCCGCGCCCACGAGCCAGCTTAAGAGCCCGGTCGCGAAGTCCATGTTGCCCGCGAAGCCGATGTAGGCGTTGGAAGGGAAGTCGCTGTCGGCCGCGAGCACCAGTCTGCCTCCGTTCGCGAGCGTTGTGGCCGAGGCCAGCGCCAGGGGGCCGCTGACGTCGCTGTCCCTGCTGAAGCGGGCATCCCTGCGCCCTATGGAGGCACGGTCGGTCTCCAGGAAAGCCATTTCGGAGGTCAGCGCGACGGCCCAGGTGTGCCCGACAAAGGGATCGTTTTCGGAAGCTTCGGCATCGTCCGGATGGTTTCCTGTAGCGTCGGTCATTCCTCCGGTCCCTGAACCGTCCGTTCCGGGCGCTTCGGTTCCGGCAGCTTCCGCCAGGGATACTTCGGTTCCGTCAGTTTCGGGTTGTTTCGCTTCAGTCCCCGCGCTGACCTCGTGAGTCCCTCCCTCCTCTCTCCGAGTAACATTGTTTCCGTAGTTTAGTGCATTATCCGCACTTTCCGCTCCATCCGATACTGCCGCTCCATCCGCGCCCTCCGCTCCACCAGCTAATGCCGTTCCATCTGGGCCTTCCGTTCCATCCTCGCCTTCCGTTCCATCCGCTCCATCCGCTCCATCCGCGCCTTCCGCTCCACCTGCTAATGCCGTACCATCTGGGCCTTCCGTTCCATCCGCGCCTTCCGTTCCACCCGCCGAGTCTCCGATGACTTCGGCGGCCGCCTCCTGCTCCCCGGTGTCTTCCGGGCCGGCAGTTTTCGTCTCCGCAGAAAATACCGCCCCCGCGATCGGGAAGATGACCGGCTCGCGCATGCCCAAGGTCGCCGGATGCGCAGGGAAGTCCTCGGAGATGATGAAGCTGTTGTCAGTGCCTGCCCAGGTCTTGGTCATGTCCACCACGAGCCCCTCCGGGAGCCTCAGGTTCAGGGGGGAGAAGAGCCCGGGGTCCAGTGCGGCCATCATCGGATCGTTCAGGCTCATGAGCTTGCCGCCGCGGGCGAGGTAGTCCAGGAGATCGCTTTCCTTTTCCGGATCGGGCGGCATGCGTGGCCCGGCATAGACGAGGGCGTGTGCCTCCCGGGGGAGGGGGCGGCCGGGCGTCCATTCCCAGTCGCGCAGATAGATCTTGCGCCTCGCGAGATGCCTCGCCCAGACTGAGAGGCCCTGGGGCCCGGAGTCGGCGGCGGATTTCGATCCCTCGCCCATTAGGCAGTACACCAGCCTGGGCGGCGTGACCAGGCGGCGTATCGCCGCGTCCAGCTGCGCCCGGCTCGGCGGGATGACGGTCTCCTCGAAGCCGTCGGCCGAGACGGTCACGGAGTTCTGGGTCGCGAGCGCGAGCTCCCCGTCCTCCGAGACCGCGGCCGCCCCCTGCGCCGGCATGACCGAGACGCTCACCCATGGCGTGGCCCTGGCGTAGAGCCCCAGAAGGTGCCTCACCGGGCCTTCCACTCGGGGATCCGACGAGACGTGGGCGGTCATCGTCACCTCACGGTCCAAGCGCCTCAAAAGCTCCAGGGTCTCTTCGGGGAGAAAGGCTTCATCCGGGGCGGCCATGTTGAAGACGGGCAGCGAAGTTAGCGCGCCTGCGGCGCAGAGGACGGCGAGCGAGAAAAGCAGCCTCGCGGCCCCCCTGAGGCCGCGTCTGGCGGGCGCGGACAGGAACCGTTCCCGCGCCGCCGGGAGGTTGCCGGCCAACGCCAAGGCCGTGAGAAGCGCGCCCGTGACGGCCGCGAGCGCGGCCAGGCGATCCAGATACGGCACGAAGGCCATGAGGCCCAGGGCGATGACGAAGAGCGCCATGGCGGGCCGGACGAGCCGGAGCCTCCTTGCGCCCGGTCCTTCGGTGCCCTTGCTTAAGGGGCGACCGGGACCGGGTTCGCCCTCCGCGTGGCGGTCGGGACCGGGATCGCCCTCCGCGTGGCGGTCGGGACCGGGCATGCCCCCCGAATGGCCGCCGTGACCGGGCACGCCGCCCACGTGGCCGCCGGTACCGGGCGGGCCGCCCGCGTGTCCGCCGGAGCCTTCAGCCGCATCGGCCAGGCGATCGCCTTCCGGGCGTTCGGGGTATCCCCCGTCGGGACCTTTAGCGGCGGCCAACTACTATCCTCCGTATCTCCGGCCGGAGCTCCTCGACCATCCGCGTGACCAGCTCCGAGTAGGTCCTGACCAGGGCTTCGGCCCGGCTCTCCCCGGGGTCCTGAAGCACGGGTTCGCTCATCACGAAGTCCCTGGCGTAGGCGGGCTTGGGAGAGGAGCGCCTCAGGTCGGTCAGGGTGGCCGTCGCGGACAGCTCGGCCGTGAAGGCCCCGGGTCGGGAGAGATCCCCGTAGATGTCCATGAGGCTTATCTCCAGCGCCCAGTCGGGACCCTGGGTTCCCTGGGTCCGGACGACCAGGATCGCGGGCTCGGTCAGCTCCAGGCGCTTGGCCACCCCGTCCGCCACGGCCCTGGCCGGTGGGGCGGAGAGCTCGCTGTAGAAGTCAGCCACGAGCTCGCGGCCCGCCATCATGTAGACCAGCTTCTTGCCCTCGTAGGCCCCCGGCGGCGGCGCGGACGTCACGATGAGGGAGGCCTTAAGGCTCTTCACGCCGCCCGTTGCCGGGGCCTGGGCCACGGACGGGTCCAGGGCGAACGTGCGCACGAGCGGGTAAGGGCGGGAGCCGAGCCCGCAGCCGGCTAGGGCGAGCGCGGCCAGGAAGGCCGCGGCTAGTGCCCCCGGGCGCTTCACGCGCGGGAAGGTGGTCGTGGGCATGGTCAAGGGGCTCCTTTGCCGAGAGGGTCGGGCGCGTCAGGGGGGATGCCGGCCCCGCCCGGGCGGCGCACGGGGGCTTCCGGGGGGCGGGGGCTAGCGGTTCATGGGGGGCGGGGGGGATCCCAGCAGGATGCTGCTCGGGTAGTCCCTGGCGGTCTCGGAGAGAGTCCTCAGGTTCTCGCTCATGACCCGCAGGTTGTCCATGGTGGCGGGCAGGGTGGCCTGGGGGATCCTCAACACGGAGTCCAGGCGGTTCAGGGTCCTGCGGGCGTCGGACAGGGCGCTTTCCAGCTGGGCGAGCTGGCCGCCCCCCGCCGAGAGGCCGGACACCTCGCGCTCTATGGTCTCCGCCAGGGAGGCCACCTCGGCGGAAGCCTTCCGTATCTCGGTCAGTGCGCCCACGAGCTCGTCCGAGAAGCCCCCGGTCTCCCGGTTGAGCCGCGCGGAGATCTCGTTCAGGTTCTTCAGCAGGCTCCCCGCCTCGACGGAAAGCTCCCGGAAGTCCACGTCGCGCACGGATCTGAGGATCTGGTTCACCGACTCGCCCAGCTCCATGATCGAGCCCGGGGCGCTGGGGATGACGAGGAAGCCGTCCTGGACCCCCCCCTGGCTGTGGATGGGGTCCTGGATGGCCAGGGGCTGGATGTCCGCCGGACCGGGGGCGGGGGAAGGCGGCATGGAGGCGGGCGAGGGGGTCCCTGCGGTCCTGCCGGAAGGGGCCAGGGAGAGGTAGTCAAGGTTCAGGTTGCTGATGCCCGAGACCCCCTGGAAGCTGAAGAAGCAGCGGAGCCCGGCGGACATCTCGCCCAGGATGAACCTCGCGGCGTCTTCCGGCCCGCTCGAGGTCTGGCCCGTTATGAGCGCGGGCGTCACGGTGAAGGTCACCTTCACGAGCTTCTTGGGCGCCTCGGTTTCCATGTAGCCGGGCACGCCGTTCCCGTCCGCGACGGAGATTGAGGTGACCTGCCCCACGTGGAAGCCCCGGAAGCTCACCGAGGAGCCGTTGCCCAGGCCCTGGACGGAGTGGTCGAAGTAGGTCGCGCACTCCAGGGCCGGCTGGAAGGCCTGAGAGATGCCGAAGAAGACCAGCCCCGCCGCCAGCGCCGCGAAGGCCACCAGGGAGAAGATCCCCACCTTCAAGTAGCTAGATTTCCCGGACATATAACCTCGCTCCCCCGGATCAGCGGCTCGCGCCCCGTGCAACGGGGCCTCGTAGCGTGCCAGTCGGCCCCTGGCCCCGGCCTCGGCTCTCCGCAAATTATCCGATCCGCGGCTTCCGGCCTCGGGCCTTCCATGCCCCGCGCCCCGACGCGGACGACTGACCTCAGGCGCCCCCCCTTGCGGAGCCCGGAATCGCCAGGCCGCTCCGGGCCAGGGCAGCGTGTCGCCGCGCCTGGCGTTGCCCCCGCCTCCCCGTTGGGCAGGAGGCCAACGGCCCCCGACTCCCCGTCGAGCCGGAGGCGACAGGTCCCCGCCGCCCCGTCGCGGACGCAGTCGATCGGGCGCGCCCGGCTTCGTCCCGTAGCGCCAGCGGCCGGTCGGGCCCGGTCCCGGCCGCCTTGTCCCGGCCGGCGACTCAAGGCTTGCCGCCCGGCGACTCGTCCCTCAGGAAGAACGCCCTCGCCTCGGGGGCCTCCGATTCGCGGGCCAGGAACTCGGGGGTGCCCTGGGCGATTATCCCGCGCCTGGCCTTGTCCAGGAGGATCGCCCGGTCCACGGCCCGCATGATGCTCCTGAGCTCGTGGGTCACCACCACGAAGGTTATCCCCAGGTTCCGGGAAAGCGAGATGATGAGCCTGTCCAGGGCCGCCGCGGTCACCGGGTCCAGGCCCGCGGAGGGCTCGTCCAGGAACAGGAGCCCGGGCTCCAGTGCCATGGCCCTGGCGATGGCGGCCCGCTTGCGCATGCCGCCGGAGATCTCGGAGGGCATGTGCCTCTCGAAGCCCGAGAGCCCCACCAGCGCCAGCTTCAGGGAGGCCGCCGCGTCCAGGGCCGGGGGGGAGAGGCGCGTGAACTCCCGGAGCGGCATCTGGACGTTCTCGATGAGGTTCATGTCCCCGAAGAGCGCCCCCGCCTGGTACATGATGCCGAAGCGGTGGCGGGCCCGGGCGAGGCTTTTCTCGCCTTCGGCGAAGATGTCCTCGCCGAAGAGCCTGACGATGCCTGAGCGGGGGACGTTCAGGCCCACCAGGTGTCTCAGAAGGGAACTCTTCCCGCAGCCGGATGGCCCCAGGATGCCCAGGATTTCCCCGCGTTCCGCCGTGAAGCTCACGCCCTCCAGAAGCGGCGGGTCGTTCCCGTAGGCCACCGTCAGGCCTTCCGCGGACAGGGGGGGCATGTTGCCCTTGGCTCCGTCGCCGTGCCGTCCGCCGCCGTTGCCGCCCTGCCGTCCGCCGTCCGGGGCCTCGCCTCCGGGCGGGTCGGCAGGGCCTTCCCCGGCATCGGCCTGCAGGGGGACGGGTTTGCCGCGGACAGGCCCGGCCTCGTCTGGGCCAGGGGCGGCATCGGCATGGGATGGCGTGGCTTTGGGCAGGACAGGAGCGGATTCGGTCAGGCCGGAGGCGGTCTTGTCGAGGCCTTGGGCGGCCCCCGTATCGGCGGGGACGGCTTCTGCCGGCTCATTGCCCGGGGCGCGCGTCTCCGGCGCCGGAACGGGATTTCCCCTGCCCGGGCCGGGGGCGGAGGAGGTCACGGGAGCCGCGGGATCCGGGTTACCAGGAGAGGGCATAGAAAAGCACCGCGAACAGGGAGTCCAGAACGGCGATGGCGATGATGTTGGTCACCACGCCGCTGGTGGTGGCCTCGCCCACGGCGCTCGGGGAGTCGCCGGCGTAGAGGCCGCGCTGGCAGCCGATGAGGGCCACCGTGAATCCGAAGACCACGGACTTGAAGAGCCCGGTCGCGATGTCCGAGACGTCCAGGTGGTGGGAGAGCTCGTCCCAGAATATCATGAAAGGGTAGCCCATGGTCATCATGACGACGTTCCCGCCCAGAAGCCCGGCGAAGTCCGCGAGCACCGTCAGGAGAGGCGCCGTCAGGGTGAGCGCCAGGATCCGGGGTAGCGCCAGATCCCTGGCGGGGGAGAGCCCCATGGTCAGTATCGCGTCAATCTCCTGGTTGGTCTTCATGGACGCGAGCTCGGAGGAGAAGGCCGAGCCGCTCCTGCCCGCGAGCACGATGGCCGTGAGAAGCGTCCCCAGCTCGCGGATGACCGAGATGCCCACGAGATCCGCCACGAAGATGTCCACCCCGAACATCTGCATCTGCATGGCGGCCTGGAAGGCCAATATGAGTCCGACCAGGAAGGCCACCAGGGCCGTCACGGGGAGGGCGTTCACGACGCTCTTCTCGGCCTGGAAGGACACCTGGCCCCAGCGGGCGGTCCAGGGCCTCGCGAGGGCGCCTGCCGCGCAGACGATCGTCTCCCCCAGGAATGACGCGAGATCGCGGAGATCCGCCCCGGCCCCCGCCACGCCTTCGCCCAGCCGCTCCACCCATCCGGTCTCGCGGGGCGCGGCCGCGGCGGGGGAACTCGCGAAGGTGTCCTCCGCGAGCTTCCAGACCGGGATCAGGGCCTCGGGGAGGCCCGTGAGCCGGGGGCCGGCCGGCGGGCCGGCCGGCCGGGCCTTCCGCGAGGCGGCCCGGGCGGCGCCTCTGGCGGCCAGCGCGGCCCGGAACGCGTAGAGCCAGGCGGCGCCGTTCAGGTCCAGGTGCGTGAGCCCGGAAAGATCCACCTCCTTGACCCTGCCGGTCGGGAAGGCCCGCGGCTTCAGGAGCCCGGAAGGCGCCGTGAAGGCGGTGAGCCGGCCCTCCAGTCGCAGGACGCCGGCGGCATCCGGGCCCTTCCGTCGGAGCTTGGACGCCTTCGGTTCCACTACCTGTCCCCCCCCGCGAGCGAGTAGGCCTCAAGGAGCTCGCCGCGGGCGAGAGTTTCGGAGTCGAAGGCCTCCTGCGCCTCGTCCCCCGTCAGCGCCGGGCCCGTCACGAAGGGCGTGTCCTGGGGCCCGGCGAGAGCGGCGCCGACGATTGCGGCGATGAGCGCGGGCGCCCCCTCCTGGGCCCTCTCGCCGGTGTCGGAAGGGTAGTAGAATCCGTAGAGCTCGCGGATCCCGGGCGAGACGCCCAGATCGCAGAGGCGGGGGCCCTCGGGCACGATGGCCAGGACGGGCGGGGTGGCGGAGCCGTCGCCTCCGCCGTCTGCCGCACCGTCGGTCACGCCGTCTGCCGCGTCGGCATCGTCCCCGAAGGCGCATTCCCCCGCGAAGGCGAGCACGAGTTCGATGCGCGGGTCGGCGCCCTGGGAGCGCACGGCCTCCAGGGCATCATAAGAAAGGGCCAGAAGTTCCCCGGGTTTCAGCTGGACGTAAGCCCTGCCCCAGAGGACCTCGCGCTCGGTCATGCCTTCCGGGACGAACGCGACCTTCCTTGACATGTCCGGGAGCTCGCGGATCTCCACCTTCGCGTCCAGGCGCCGCAGAACGTCAAGGGCAATGAGGGTCGGGCCCGGCACGGGGGTCAGGGACGGGGCCATGAGCGACACGGACGATCCGGGGGATGCCTTGAGGGCTGCCAGGTTCACTTCGGGGCCGTCGCCTCTGGAGACGAGCACCGGCGCCCCGGACGGGAACACCACGGCGGGCAGGAACTCCGAGGCATCGTACGGCGCGAGGTCCTGAAGGGCCCGTGTGACGGTTTCGTCCAGACTGAGGAAGCCTGCGGTGAGCCCGTCCGGATCGGCCAGGAGCGTGCGCACGCCCGCCACGGCGCCGTGCCCGAGGAACTCGGGCTCGGCATTCCATCCGGCCCGCCGGGAAAAATCGCGGGCCCAGCCGGCCAGCGTCTCCGCCTCGGGATCGCCCTCGTCCAGGGCGGCGGGGAGCGAGAGCGAGATCCCCGCCCGAAGCCCCGACGGAAAGGCGAGGTATGCGGCCAGGAGCCCCGCGGCCAGGGCCAGGGCCAGGGCCAGGACCAGGACGACCGGGACCGCTGGGCCTTTGGCCAAGGCTTCCGGGTCGGGTGCGGGCGGGAAAGGCTGGCGCATACGGGGCGGCTCCAGGCGAAGCTAGGGGGCGGCGGCGGGAAAACCGGTGGGGTCCCGGAAACGGAGAGGGCTCGGTCACGGAAACGGCGCGGGCTTGGCCTCGGAAACGGACCATGCCCGGTCGTGGAAACGGCGCGAGCTTGGTCTCGAAAACGGACCGGGCTCGGTCGCGGGGTGAGCGGGCCCGGACTGGGGAGATTCAGATTCCGGGGCCTACGGTTGCGCCATTCTAACACAACGGGGCGATCAATGGCCGAATCGCCGGCGTTTCGGGTAAACCCGTTCGGCCCGCCGGGGAGCGTACCGGCGTTCGGCGGGCGGAAGATCATCGGAACTCTGGGCCGGCGGACGTTGCCAGAAACGGAATGACGACCCTCAAAGCCGGGGCTGACGTCGCCACGCATCGAGCCCTATGGCGGGACCTGGCGGCCGGAAACGCCGGCAATCTTCCGCAGGGGCACGGGCGGCGAGCGGCCCGCGCAGTCGGCCGTAGACGCGGCGCCGCCACAAATGGCCTCCTGACATCATGTGCCTGTACAGTAGCATCAACGTGCCGCTGCGATGTCCAGACAATCCCGATTGTACCGGGAGCGCTTCATCCGTTGCCGTTCGGAGCAGGAATACGGCTTTCCTCATCCGATGCGCCCGCCAGTTTTCAGGACGTGTCCTAAGGCAAGGCTCGAGGAGGGAATTCCAGGCGGGACCCCGAAGCCTTTTGGCTGGGCGTATGCCCTCTCAGGAGACCGCTAAGGACAACGGGGCTGAGACGGAAGCGGAGGGTGCGAAGGGCGGGGCAGATGAGGAGGCGCCAGGGGCACTCCATGTCTTTACGGAGGTTCGGTTCGTCGGGAAGTTGAGAGCGGCGAACAGGTGGGTTACGGCCGAGTTCGCGGCAACAGTTGATCCTGAGATCTCAATCGAGAGAATCGCGGTGGACCTGATGTATCCGTTCGCGTGTCAGACCGACACACCCTTCGACGTCCGGCCCGGTATTCCCCGCTGCCTGGCATGGCTTAACCGGGTAAGTGCCCGTGACATATGCTCGCGTGTGGGATAGTCGCCCGCGAGGGGAGCTGTCTTGGCTGTCGCCCGCGAGGGGAGCTGTCTTGGCAGTCATCGGCGAAGAGCTCAATATTTGGTTGCCGTCCATGAACGGTTACAGCGTCTCTCTGGCCCGCCGCTCGCATTTCCGCGATGAGCCGACTTCGTTTGCGTAAGATAGCTAACCGGACGCTACACATTGCTTGTCGTTATTCACGATAGATATGGCTCAGTCGCATTGAATCCTATGCCTTCAGGGGAGGCTTGAAAATAGGCGATTTTGTCTTGGACAGATGTGGATGGCAACAGTCATTGAACGGTTTGCCGCACATTGCGAAGCCGCAGGCGCCTCGGCGCGTCGCGCTTGCCCCTGACCGCGACCGGCGAGCCTTAAGCCAGCCGTAATCTTGAATCGGCCATTGGCGTTGCCGGTCGCCCGTGGCAACTATTCCTTGATTTCACGCTTGGTGGCAAGCGGGGTCGCCCGCCATTTAATCTCGGCGTCCGTCTCACTTTCGTCCTTCCTGAAACGGCAGGCCACGATATTACTTTCCTTCCTGCCGATGACCAGCGTCACCAGGATGGGGTCGTCCAGGCTCCGGACGTAGCCTTTTTCGAGCATCCGGAGCATTCCCGCACGGACGGCCGCATCGGCGCCTTCGGCATCCTCCGCCATTTTCAGCTCTATGACGTATTCCTTGTCGCCGTAGGTCGCCTCCAGGACGAGGTCGCCGATGCTCTCCGGCTTCTCGGGAGTCACCTTGGCCCAGCCCATCCACAGGCAGGCATGCAGTATGGAACGGTAGAAGCTTTCGCCTTTCTCCCTCATCAGCCTTTCGGTCAGAATCCCGGCCAGCTTCCGGAGCATGTCCTCCGGGAAGGCATCGGAAGCCGTCCCGAGGATGGCTTTTTCAACGCTTCCCTCCCGGGGCTCACGGTTGGCGTTGGCATGGTCGAGGTGGATTATGCCGTCGAGAACACGAGTGAAGACGTTGACCATGCCCTGGACATCGCCGTTTGCGAGGTGTCGCCGCAGATCGCGCCCTGACTGGCTGATGTCAGACCAGGCGAGATTGATGTTCTCGAGGAACAGGGCGGAAACGGCCGAACGGACCTCACGGTTTGGATAGCGCAGGACATATGGCTTGTCGCTCTCCGCCGTATCTGAGCTCTCCGCTCGAATGGTCAAATAGCCTGCCTGGAAAAGAAATCCTGCCGGTGTGGTGGCATCAATTTCTCCGGGGTTTCTGACGAAATCCAGATCGACTTTGAAACCTTGGAACTGGTCGGCAGTGAGTGCTTTGTCTTTCAGGAATTTCCTGACGAGCGTGTTGGAACCGGATTCCATCCAATAATTTGCGAATTGTCCATCGTATATGAATGATTGTGCATCGGCGAAAAAAGAGAGTATAGAAAACGGGCAGTACAGCATAGTCTTCCCATCGAAAGAAAATCCGTCGTAATAGTCGCGAATCTTATCTCGAAGATCCTCTTCTCTTGTCCCTCTTTGTTCAGCAATAT
>JAISFS010000239.1 GCA_031263485.1 Deltaproteobacteria bacterium
GGGTAAGGCACGTTCAGGCCTAATCGGGAATGACCCTGGACTTCTTATAATACGGGGCGGAGTCGTCCTGAGCCCTTGACAGCGTATGCTGCAGCGTCTGCCCACCGGCTACCCTCACCCTGTCAACTATGTGGCCCGCCATAGGTATGTTCCCCGGTAGGATCCCGGGCAAGATGCTCGGGCCGAGGTCATTCCAGGTCATGTACAGATAGACGTAATATTCCCCGTCCGGAACGCCAGCAAATGCAGCGCGTCCGTCCGCATCGCACGGGGAGGCCATCACATACTCCCTGAAACGGCGGTATTCCAGGGATTCAGTGATTTCCATCCCGTACAGCGGGTGAATAAAGTAGACGTACTCGCCGCCGTTTTCGGAGCCTGCGATACCCTTAACCAGTTCGCGGCTGAAATCGGTCACGGGCCACAGCTCTACCGGAAAGTCCGAGCATAAGGAGATGCCTCCGCTCGGGATCCTGACGAATCCGAGGATTTCTATCTTGTTCCTGCCGTTTTGGCTGATATATTGGGCGTCAGAAGCGTTGAAACGCGCGCGGACGTCCACGGTTTTCGTCCCGCAAGCCGAGCAGGACAGCATTAAGACGACGGAAATCAGCAGGGGCAGGCGTTTCATGCGGCACCTCGCTAGTTGATGGACGGCCTTGTCCCGACAGGAAACGGCACGAAAGCAGCGGCAGGAGCGGAGGCCTCTGCAGACTGAGGCGATGAAACCGGCTCGCTGCCGACAAGGGCTTCCAGGAAGGGGCCGCCTCCGAAGCCGCCGTGCCAGGGGGCATCTGATGCCGATTCGGGAGTCAGTCCGTAATGCGGCGCGGACTAATCCAGCGACCTTGTCAACGTATGCTTAAGCGTCTGCCCTCCGGCGACCCTGACGCTGTCGATGATGTAGATCCCCATGTACTCATACCTGTAATTGAAGCCTGGCATACGAGTCGGAACCAAGTGTTGCGTGGACATGAACAAATAGAGATAATAATCGCCGTCCGGCACGTCCGTAAACGTCGCATGTCCATCCAAATCGCAGGACGATGTCCTCACAAACTCCATGAAACGGTCGAAATCCTGAGATTCTGCGATATCCACCTTTTGCCACATGCTGGCTGCAATGACATGCTCGCCGCCTTTTTCGGAACCCGCGATGTCACTTGCCAACGCGCGGCTGAAATCAGTAACGGGCCACAGCTCTATCTGAAACGCCGAGCATAAGGCGATGGTTCCGTTCGCCTGCCTGACGAACCCGTCGACCTCAATCCTGTTGTTTCCTTTTTGACGGGAGTATTCCGCATCCGACGCGTTGAAAGGCGTGTGAACGACGACTGTTTTCCCGCAAGCCGAGCAGGCCAGCATCAAGGCCAGGGAAACAAACGTGGACAAACGTTTCACGCGGCACCTCTCATGACATTTTTTCTTTTGGAAGCGCATAGGTACGTTTGGTACGGCAGACAGTATACAATCCAGCCTTTGCCGCTGTCAAGGCATATCAGATGAGCATATCCAGTTATTTCCCAGCAAGGAAAATAAGCCCTGTGTTGCGATGAGGCTGACTCCGGCAGTCATCCTGATAGGAACAAGTACACTTTATAGGAACAAGTACGCTTTCTGGCGTATCTCACGCGACTCACGGCCCCTCTGAACGGCTGCCGTCTCAAAGACGCGGAGTAGAGCTTCTGGATAGACTCCGATGCAGGGACTGCCCGCGAATTCGCCGTTAATTCTCCGCGGACGGGGCAATGAAAGCTTCCGCTGAAGAGTTAAGCATTGCCAGTTTCATGAAAGCGATTCCGGAGAAAATCTCCACCCCATAGAGGTGCTGGCTGTAAGATGCCCAACCCCTGTCCGTATGGTTGTCCGGCTGGCCATTGTCGTCTTGCAGAGGCTTTCGTTCTGATAGGTAGGCATCCGATGCGAGAGCGGAATAATTCCACGGAAGATCCAGGTTTCCGGGCCGCACGGCTCAGCTGTGGCTGGAATACGGTGGCCTTTTTGGGAATTTGTTGCAACAAGGGCGGGTTTCACCCTCAGCTTTGCCGTAAGACGGTCAGTATTACTCCTGCAGAAATTAATGAGTAAAAGGTGACACCTTCATAATTTTAATTTTTTCCATGAATCATTATGATGTACGTAATAATCATGATTTTAGTCAAAAGATTATTCTTGATTGTCGTAGCCATATTACATATAGATTAATACCCGAATTACCTTGATTGTAGTGAAAATCCAAGCATTGAAAAATTTTCCACATTTGCCCAGCGGAGTAATAACTGCCTGACAGGATCCTGATTTATGGAACTTCTTGTTAATCTGCAGATTTTCCATGGCTGCAAATACACACACATCCCAATCTGGCTCTCGCACGGGAATGTATCTTTAATTTGTCTGGCGATCACGAACGCCTTAATGAGATATTCATTTTTCCTCGGTTCAATATTTTATTAAGGTTTATCAGCCGCCTGAAGTTCTCTCTGCGGACGCCGACATTGAATCTGTAAGTGATCTTCGCCAGGCCCCTGCGCCTCACGCGGCCGTTGCGGCACATCCCGTCCTTAAGCCTCTTGATGTTTCCTTCACGGCGTTGAGGTGGCGCACGCCTTCCGCCAGGCGTTGTCCTGTTCCGCGCACCTGTGCGCGAGCTCCATGTCGTTCCGGGAATATCGGTTCCACTGCAAAACCCTCCTCCTCGACAGAGAAGCGGAACGCCATGCGGCCATCGCATTGGCACCCTGCGCTTAAGCCTGAAGCCACCGCCCATCTACCCACCCTTTACCCAGATACTCTGCCCTCAAATGACTGCCATGAGGAATGGATGTTTTGACGGTGGAATCCATCTTCAGGGCCTTGGTCTTCAGGACCTTCGTGGGGCAGATCCCGCCTTCGGGGCAGTTCCGGCAGGTGTTCCTCCTGAACTCGGCGGAGAATTTTCGCCCGTCCCTGGTCTCCTCGGAGCTGGTCTTGGCCTTCCGCCCGCACGGGCAGGCCGCGACCGCCCCGTCGGGGTCCTTTATTAACCTGTCCAGCGAGAACCCCGGGGCCTTGGCCTTGTGGACGTTTCCCTGCAGCGTGCTGCCGACGACCGGGCGCGGAGCTTGAGCCTGTGCTCGTCCCTGCCGGAATCGAATGGCTTTTGGGCCGCGAAGGCCCCCCTCCCTCAGGAAAGTGCCGGTCGGGAGCACCTTCACCCTTTCGTTTCCAGGGACTCGGGGAGTGCCGCGGAGTCGTGGACGTTCGCGGGCGTGAGCTTTGAGACAACTATGATTCCACTGGAAAAACCCTCCCCTCGACGGAGAAACGGAACGCTATGCGGCTATCGCATTGGCACCCTTGCGCTTAAGCCTTAAGCCGCCGCCCGTCCGCAGCCCTTTACCCAGACGCTCTGTCCTCAAATGACTGCCAGGAGGGGATGGCCGAGTTTTTGCGATGAAATCAACTATGAGGGAGATGCCCTTGGGCTCCCCGTTCCCGCGAGCTTCGGGGCGTTTTCCATGATGACGCCGCTGAACCCGCGCCAGTGCGGCGGCCGTACGACGCGTAGTCATCGGAGGGGCTCCGCATGGCGGTGGCGGGAATCTCGAGCGCGGGCTTCAGCCTGGCATTGGGCGTCCGCCTGTCATCGCACCGCGTCCTGCCGTCGTTGGGTATCCCGCACCGGTCATCGAAGACGCGGGCCATGCTCCGGCAGGACAGCATCCCGGCGACCGCGCCCTCGTCCCTGAACGTGCAGAGGAGCCAGCAGTCGTTGTCCACCATCTGCTCGATGTCGGGCGTGCTCGAGTCTGCCGGGCGGGGCGCCCGAGGATACCGGGGGGGGGACGCCCGAGGATGGCGTGCCGGGGCGCCCGAGGATGGCGTGCCGGATGCATGAGGAAATCAGGCTTGACCGTCACCGCGAACTGGAATATGGAAGGCAGAATTGTATTTTTCCGAGATCTTGCGGAACTGCCATCTTTCGAATGCCACGCATGGCGGTGAGCATAGGTCAGGAGAGCTTCAGCCCTATGTCAGATTTCGGAAGGGGGAGCGAAAGACCGCTTTCAACTCGGGGAGCTTTCGTGCAACCCATAAATATCGTATTTTTTTTGACAAATAGCCGGGTCCGGCCCTATAATGGCCTCATCTCAAAGGCTTGAGCGGCATCGGCGTCAGATCTCTGGCAACTGGGAGGATTCCAGGAGCACCCTGGGATCCACCCTCTGCTCGGAGATGGCCTTCACCAGCCTGGCGGCCTTGTCGGGGCTGACCATGGCGAGGATCTTGCCCGCGTTGGAGCCCGGCATGGCGGTGAGGATGGCCACGGCTACGGAATCGTCCATGCTGTTGAAGAGGTTCCCGGCCTGCTCGGGCTTCATGCCCTTGAAGGCCGCGACCAGGTGCTCGACCCGCTCGCTCTTGAGCGCATCGTCCGCCTTCTGCTGATCCTCGCGCACCGCCTTCTGCTCGGCCAGGATCGCGTCGTTTCTGGCCAGCATCTCCTTGATCGAGGACTCCCTGTCCTCGGCCTCGCGGATGCGGACGTTGACGTCCGTCTCCATCTGTCTGAGGGCCTCCTCGCGGACGTTCAGCTGCTGCTCGCGGCGGTTTATCTCGAACTCCCTGCGGGCGAGCTCGTTGGAGGTGGCCCCGCCGGGTGAGGCGGGCACGGGCGGGGGAGCGGTCGCGGCGGGAGCCTGCCCGGGCGCCTGGGCCTGGACGGGAACGGGCCCCTGGGCCTGGACCGGTGCCAGGGCCGGCGGGGGCGCGGCAGGCCGCTGGGGTTTCAGCAGGCTGTCGTCGCCGGGGGGTAGGGGTATCGCCTGGGCGGCGACGGCGAGCGCCGGGTCAGCGGCCTCGCCGAACAGCATCGCGGCGCCGGAGAGCATGGAGCCCGCCGCCGAGGAGAGCCCGCCCGCCTGCGCCATCGCCGCGGAGCCGGCGGCGGGAAGCGTGGATGCGGCCGCGTCACCTGCCTTGGGGAACGAGGGGGCCTGGGGCTGCCAGCCCTTCACGTAATTGAAGCCCGAGACGGCGAGCTTAGTCACCAGGAGCACCAGCGCCAGGGCCACCACGAGCCTGGCCCTGGAAAACGCCGTCCTGTCGGGTTTCGCGGCCTTGCGGGGCTGCCCGGCTGACCTTTGCTCGTGCGTTTCGGAGGGCATGTTGGGGGCCGGGGCTTCGGCGGGAATGCCGATGGCCGCCGCGTCGGCGGCGGTCTCCGCCGGCAGGGCCTGCCCGGATCGGCCGATGTCGCCGTCCGCGTAGCGGGCCCCGGAACGCGGCGCCCGGAAAGCCGTCCCGGCCGGCCTCGGCCGGCCTCGCGTTGGGGCGTCCCTAGTCTCTGGCTGCGTCATCTTTTTCCATCCTGTCCCTGCGCGCCTTCACCAGGGCGTGCATCTCCTCGAGGATGTTCTGCTCCCTGCGGAGCTCCTCCTCCCTGAAGGCCTCGGCCTGCTTTTCCCTTATCCTCTCCATGAGCTGGCGCTCCATCACGGCCTTCCGCAAGGCCGCCTGTTCCTTCGCCATCTCCCTGCGGCTCAAGGTCAGGAGCTCGTCGGCCTTCCTCAGATCCTGCAGGAGCTTGGCCTGGTACTCGCTGTACAGGGAGAAGATGGCCGGCGTCGCCAGCCCCTGGCTCGCCTTCTCCGAGAGCTCCTCGGAGAGGCGGACCCGGTCGCTTTCCATGCCGGCTATCCTGGCTTCCAGCTCGCGGATGCTGGCGAGCCTTCTCGCGAGCCTGGCGGCAGCCTCCTCCTCCCGCCTGCGGCGGAGGGTGATAAGGAAGTCAAGCCTGAATTTGAATGCCGCCATGGGGATTGCCTTGCAGGTCAGTTTTCGGTGCCCGGAGCCCCGCTTGAAGGGGTTTGAGCAAGTAACGGGCCAGAAAATCCGAAGAAATGGCGATGGCCGAAGGGCAGGATGAGGGGCGGAAAGCCGAGGGAAGCCGAGTAAGTTGCGGCAAACATCCGGAAGCCCCGGCATGCCGCAACAGGCCTCATGAAGCCCCGGGAAGCCGCGGCGAACATCCGGAAGTCCCGGAAAGCTGCGGCGGACATCCGGAAGCCCCGGCTGGCCACCGGGAACCTCGGGGGGCCCCGGAAGCCGCGATAATGTCCGAAGGGAAGGGCGCGGCGAACCGCCGCGAAGGCGTCGCGAAAGGTCAGGTCACCATGGAACAGCGTGATAGCGGCTACGAGCAGAATTACCAGAGGCTCGTCCCGGGCCTCAGGGGTTGCGATTTCGGGGAGTGCGCGCCGCGCCTGGGACTCAAGCCCGTGCCGGGGGGCGTGGAGGCCGAGTACCTGGGGCGCGCCTACCGGGTGACGGAGGAGGGCGTGGCGCCTCTTGACGGGGCATACGCGGATCCCAATCACCGGAGCACCCTGATCCACTACGCCCTCTCCAAGGGGGAGGGGCAGCCCTCCGATGACTTCCTGGGGCTGTTCCAGCTTCCCGGCGTGCTCCGGGGCAGGAAGACGCCGGGAAACGAGTTTCTGAGCGCCGCCATGGAACGCGCCTTCGGGGAGAAGGGGCACGCCCTCTTCGCGCGGGCCGCGGAAAGCCTGGGCGGGGAGTACCTGGGGGTCCACCCCTCGGGCGGCAAGCTCTGGCTCTTCCGGACGCTCCCCAGGATCCACATGCAGGTGGTCTTCACCGAGGCGGACGAGGAGTTCCCCGTCGAGGTGCGGGTGCTCTTCGATTCCCACGCCACGGAATACCTGGGCTTCGAATGCCTGGCTTTCATGCACGGCGCCCTGGGGCAGGCCCTGGCTCAGGCCGGGCGCAGGATAGACGGGCAGGCGGACGAGGCTTGACGCGAGCCCGGGCCGTTCGCCCGCCAACGCCGGCCTCGGGACGGAGACTCTTGCCCCGGGCGGCGGAGTTTCCGGGCCGCGGGCGGGTTGCTCCGCTTCCGGGATGGCACATTCGCGCGAGGTCCGCGAGCGTAGAACCGAGGCGCTTACGCTCCCCCTCGGTCACGTAAATCCGCAAGGAGCAGGTTGGGCCCCGACGGCGTCCCCGCGGCGGCAGAAGCGCAGCTCGTGGACGCGTCAGGCGGCATCGGCGAAAATGCGCGAGCCTGCGGTTGCGTCGGGCGGCATCTTCGCAAATGCGCGCGCCCGTGGCAACGTCAAGCCACAATGGCATAGGCGCAAGCCCTTTGCCGCGTCAGGTTGCATCGGCGCAAGCGAACGAGCCTGCGGCCGTGTCAAGCCACGACGGCATGAGCGCAGGCCCTTAGCCGCGTCAAGCCGTTCCGTTGAGTGCTCGATCCTGCGGTCTCGCCAAGCCGTGACGGAATAGGCGCAGGCACGTGGCCGAGTCAAGCCCTGGCGGCATAAGCGCAGGCATGTGGCCGCGCAGAGCCGTTACGTCGAATGCTCGAGCCCTTGGCCGCGTCGGGCCGAAACTTCAAGTGCGAGTCCGAGACCGCATCTGACGGCGATATAGCGCGCGCGAGTCCGCCGAACGCCTTCCGCGTCAACGGCGCCATGCCCCTTGCGGGTGGCCGGAAGCCGCCGGGCCCCCTGCGGGAAGCAGTCCCGGCGCTGGCCCTACTGATCCCGCGGGGGCTCCTGCGTCTCGAGGTAGGCGTCTTCCGCCTCCTGCCGGTTCTCCTCGACTTCCCCCGCGACCCTCCTCGCGGCCCCGATGGGGCGCTGGGGGTTCAGCAGCGGGCTGTCCATCAGTCTGGGCGAAGGGGCGAGGACGGAACCGCCGCCGCCGGCGGCCGGGTCGGGCACGGGGGGCGTTTCGGGACCCCCGCCCCTGAGGGCGAGGACCAGGATGAGCACGAGCGCGGCGGCGACCGCCGCGCCTATGATCATGAGCTTCCTGCGTCCGCCCCCGTCGTCGTCCAAGGAGGCCTGGCCGCCCTGGGGGGCCGCGGGGGCTGGCTTCCGGCCCAGCTTGAAGTCGTAGCCGCAGGCGCCGCAGACGGAGGCGGGGAGGGTCACCTGCTCGCCGCAGCCGGGGCAGCGGATGGAGGGTTTGGCGTCTTGGCTCACGGGTACTCCTTAGGGCATCGGTGCCGAGGCATTTTTCCTCGCGCCGCGGGCGGCGCGGCGACAGGGCAGGGTCCGGACACGGGCTGACTGACCGTCGCCGAGGGATCGGGCGGCAGGCCGCCCGGGACTCGTCCCGCGCTGGGGCCTGCGGGCGCGGCCGCCCGCGCGGGGCCCGAAAAAAAACGGACGCGACTCAAGGGACCGCGCGGGCGGCATCGGGCGCGTGTCGACGCGCCCGCCGCATCCGCGCGGTGCCTGATCATGCCGCATGATACCCCGCCCGGGCCGCGGAATCCAAGCCCTCGCGGCAGGGCTCGGCGGTCCGCGTCGTTCAGGGCTCGGGCGCCCGGGACCAGCCGCCCGCGGAGTCGGCTACCGCCAGGTAGGCCCCCGCCAGGTCGGCGGGGTTGGCGGGGAGCCTGTTCCCCCGATACAGGGAACCGGCGGTCTGGATGTCCTTCAGGGCCCTCAGGATGCCGCCGGGGTTGTCCTGCTGGCGGTCGCTGGCCAGCGCGATGGCCTTGGCGAGGAGCTGGCCCTGGGTGAATCCCAGATACGACCTGTAGCCGGTCCTGAGGCCCGGCAGGGCGTACTTGCCGAGGACCAGGGAATAGACCTCGGGGATCTCGTTGGAGGGCAGGAGCACGGCGGGGAAGAGCGTGCCGGCCCAGAGCCCGCCGGACAGGCCCATGAGATCCCTGCCGGTGGGGTTCAGCGCGTGGGTCATCCAGATGACGTCCCGGCCCAGCCTGTGCTCCATGCTCCGCCTGATGGCGGCCGCCGGGCCAGGGGCGGTCCAGAGCATCACCGCGCCGGCATCGGGGAAGGAATCGGCCAGCTCGTCCCATTCCCTGAAATACGCGCCCAGCCGCACCGGCTTCATCGGGACGTCGGCCGCGGCCGCGGCGGCGGAAGCAAGCTCGCCCAGCCTGGAGGCCGTGGGCCCCTCCCTGTAGACGAAGTACAGGATCTTGCCGGGCGGCATCTTGGCCTTGGCCCAGCCGAACGTCATCGCTATCTGGACCGGGGCGGCGGGGATGAGCCCGGCGGGGTCGTCTTCCCGGCCGGCGTAGAGCGAGGGGTCGGCTGACCAGGGCCCGAACCACGGCCGCGCCACCCTCCGGAAGTACTCGGCGATGAAGCCGCCGTGGAGCGAGCTCGCGCCGCCCACCACGAGATCCGGCTTTCCCTGGATGACCAGCTCGTCCAGGCTCTTGGCGAAGTCCGGGCTGCTGTCGTCCATCTCGAGGGAGTAGAGCTGCAGCTCGCGGCCGCTCACGCCCCCGTTGGCGTTCAGGAACGCCATGAAGGACTTGAGGCCGTACATGATTTCCGTGGTGGCGCTCTGGCTGCCCAGGGTGGAGGACCAGCTGATGAACTTCCATGGCTGGGCCCGGGACTGCGCCTGAGCCATGGACAGGGGCGCGCAGAACAGCGCCGCGGCGAGGGCCGCCGCCGTGAAGAGCGTCTTGCGGGGCATGCTGGAACTTCCGGACTGATTAAGCCTTTGGTTTTCCGGTCCAGGTGACCTGGCGAAGGCAGGGGGCGAGGGATCGACCGGATATGCTTTGCTCATTTTACAGGATTCCGTTGAAAATTTACAGTCGTCGGGGACGGATGGCTGAATCGTTGCCGTATTTGGAGAAAGCGGCGAAAGCGGCGCGAAGCGGCCGGGGAGAAACGATGTTGCGCCGGTTACCTTGAAGGGTATCAAGAAAGAGGTCTGTGAAAAAAGCCCTTCCGACCCAGAAGAGAACGGCACAAGCACACGCCTGTCAATCAGGCCGAACTTCAAAGTCGGATTGGGCGAAATATCACGTCTGCGGTCAATACAGATGCGTTAGGGGCACCCATTGAATGGAAAGGCGCGTTGTCCGTGTGGAGTCCGATTCAAACTTTTTAAACATACCTCAAGAAACGGCCTTTGGAACGGTTACCCGAACGGTGTCAAGAGAAAACCGCAAGGCGGCTGCGAATTGCGCGGCCGCGCGGGCTGAGGGCAAGGGCGGGGTCGAGGCCAGCGCCGCGCGGCCAAAGAGGGGCGGCAAAAGACGTTCAGGCGCGCTGGCGGGATAAAGGGGCGACAAGACGTGACAAGCGGCTGGGCTAAACGGTCGCGGCCGGTTAAGGGATGATCGAGTCGCGTTAAAGGAGTTCGTGAGATGTCCAAATCCGAACCTCGGCCTCGCGGCTGCGAATCATGGCGGGCCCGAAATCCTGGGCGGGCTCTGTCGGACTGTCAGCCGCAGGTGCCAGGACAAGCGTAGACGGCTTATCCGGCATAACTTCCAGGACAAGCGCTGCCTACCCATCTGGCGCGGATGCAAGAGCAAGCGCTGGCGCCAGGACAAGCGCTGCCTACCCATCTGGCGCGGATGCAAGAGCAAGCGCTGGCGCCAGGACAAGCCCCGCCGACTTATCTGGCGCGGATGCAAGGGCAAGCGCGGGCGCCAGGACAAGCCCCGCCGACTTATCTGGCGCGGATGCAAGCGCTGGCACCAGGACAAGCGCTGCCTACCCATCTGGCGCGGATGCATGGACGAGCGTTGCCGGCTTATCGGGGGCAGATGCCAGGACAGGCGCGGGCGCCAGGACAAGCGCTACCGGTTTTTCGGGGGCAGATGCCAGGACAAATGCGTGCGGGCAGCACAAACACACAGGAAGAAAGGTTTAGCGGAACTGAGGAACCGCCGGATGACCGGCCGTAAGGAGGCCAACCCGGGGAAGCGGACGGACATGGACGGCTCCGGGCCTTGTGTCCGTTCATGGAGAGGGAGGGAGTCGGCGTTGCCGAGAGCATGCCGAATAAATTATGGGAAACTGGGCGTAGTTATGCTATCATTTAGCATCTAAGGGATATAAGACGGCGTTTTGGGCACACTGAGAAAAAATCATCCCCAGGGATGGCTAAATCCAAAAATTGAACGGCAATTCCCCAACAATCGGCAGAAATGGCCGACAGAGACCCCGGAAAGGGGATATCCTTTGAAAATATCCATTCAAGCCTACATGAATTTGGATCAATCTCTCGGAATGGGTTGAGACGGAACGGGGCCGATGCCCTGAGACCGAACGAATCAACCTTCTTCGCTGCGCGGGCCGCAGTCGAAAGGCGCGTGGACCGGAGCTCTTCTCCGGCGTACGGACGCGCGGGGCAAGGACACGGGTTCGGCGATTTTCGGGCGGGACGTTCTCGGGCCCCTGCGGACGGTCGAACTTGCGATGATGGTGATGTTCACTAAATGTGGCGTTGCGACGAGGAGGCTTGCCCCGGCCGTTTCCGGATGTCCGTAATTAGCGGCATATCCTGCGGTCTGCGGAGATTTTCCCCGTCAGGGAGCCGTTCAAAATTCATCCGCGGCTTCCGCAAGGAAACGTGCCCGTAACGCGGAATTTCGGACCGGCTCCCCGGGATGGCGGCCGGTCCTCATCCCCGGCACATGGTCAGGCAGGCGCTTGACTCTCTTGACGGCGCGGCGCCGGGGCGAAGGGCGGGATCGTGAAACTCCCCCGGTCGCGCGTCGAAATGGCCAGGTCCGACGAATCAACCGACAATACCCGGTGGAAAGCAGCCGATATGACATTAGACGAACTGTTCGTGAAGGCAAACGAGATGGCGGCGGATTTCAAGCCCGACGGGCCGGTGCCCGACGCCAAGATCCTCATCAACATAGAGGGGGACGACAGCCGAAGGTGGCTGGCCTCGTTCGCGGACGGCAAGGGAAGGCTCGCCGAGTACGCGGGCGAGCCCCCGGACGCGACGGTCACGACCGGGGCAGATACGCTCATTGCCGTGGCCACTGGGAAGCTTAACGCCACCATGGCTTTCCTGACCGGCAAGGTGATTGTCGACGGCGATGCGGATCTGCTCGGCTCCTTGGGCCGGCTGTGGCCAAAAAAGGGGCGGTGACGGCGGGGATGAGCGTCCGGCCTTGTCCTGCAAGGCCGGACGCGCCGAAGATCCGCGCCCGCTGGGCCGCCCTGCCGACCGTGCGGAAGGGCATCGCTTGAGCGGCGCTATAATTTTGTTGTAGCGCAGCTCTAAGAAAACCTCGAGCGCGCAGGCCGCCGCCTCGCGGAAAGCCGTGCGGACTTTGACTCTCCGGGAAACAACGTGTCTAGGGAAAAGTGTCGGCGCAGCATTAAGCGCACCGCTCGCCGGAAAACGTGAGGCAAACATGGCATTGCATGGCTTTATATTCTTGAAATAGCTGGCAAATTTTCGGATCCGGCCTTCCGCCGCCGATGGAGTCGCCCGCGAATGCCGTCCCGGGCGCGACCGATCGGCATGCGGAAATTCGGCATTTTTCCGTTCCAGATATAGGGTGAATAACACCAGTTCCCACCGAACAAGGTATAGAAGCGCAACAGTGATTATCATTTAGGAAAAATTGCTTGACAAGGCGATCTGAAAATCGTTAATTTGGGTCTTAACAGCATTATTGGGGAAAAGACTATACGTCTTGAAACCATTCTCACTAGAAAAGAGGTGTCCCTTGACTGAGAATTCATTGAAGCTGCTGAGGGAGCAGCTCCTCCTGAGCAAGGCAGAGCTGGCCCGGAAGGCCGGCGTGTCCCCTATGACGATCGACAGAATAGAAAACGGCGAGAAGTGCCGCATGGAGACCAAGAGGAAAATCATCCTGGCCCTGGGCTACTCGCTGGAGGACAAGGACAAGATATTCGCCGATCTGTAGGGCGCGCGGCCGCGGCCATCCCCCTCATGCCGGAGGGAGGAGGGCGGCGGGCCGGGGCCCCGACCGCGGTAAGCCAGCGGCGCCCTTCCCCATGCCGGGGGAAGGGCGGCGATGGGCCGGGGGATGGGCCTCTGACGGGCCGGGAGCGATTCAGACCGTGACAGTCAGCCGGAGCCGGGGCCCCATGCCGGGGGCGCCGGGGAAGGCGAAATTTGGCGCGCTGGCGCCCGGGGGACCGGCAGGTCCCCGCCTCATGCCGGAGGCGGGGTCTCCGCGAGTCCCTGAGGCGGGCGGTAGCGTGCCATGCCGCGCGGGTCTGCGCGGCATTCCCGGACCGCACCGCCCAGGCGAGCCGCAAAAGCGCGCCCTTCGCCGGACGCCCGGAGTGCGCCCGAAGCCCGATCCGCCGCCCGGCGATTCCGGACCTGCGGGACGGTGGGCTCCGGGTTCCCGGCCGCGGCTTCTGCCGGCGGCAGGACCGGTGGCGGGCACAGAAAATGCCGTCAGGGACGCTTCGGCGCTTCCCCGGGACGCTTCGGCGTTTTCCCGGAACGCTTCGGCGTTTTCCCGGAACGCTTCCTGACCTTGTCCGACACGCGCCGGGGACCGCCCGGAGCGCGTCCCGATATTGTCGGGTTGCGCACTTGCCGAGTCGGCAACGCGTCCGGCCCTTGTCCAGAACGTACCACCGTTGCCCGGAACGCGTCCGATCTCCCGGATGACGTTACTCTTGTCCGGAACGCGCTCTGGTTTACCGAAGCGCTTCCTTATTGCCGGAACCCGCCAGGGTTGCCGGGAACGCCTCATGTCGCCCGGATCGCGTTCCCTTTAGCCCGGAAACGCGTTTGGTTAGCCGGTAACGCGTCAGGCAGCCCCTATCACGTTCCTTTTTGCCGGGAACGCGCCCGCTTCGCCGGGAACGCTTCAGGTTGTCCGGATCGCGTTGCCGTTGTCCGGAAAGCTCCCCGGCCGCAGGAACGCGTCTCGGTCGCCATGCCCTAACGGCCGGACCCTTGGGCCCCCTTCGGCTTGAACGCGCGTCCGAAACTCCCGCGCGCCGGCCGCGCGCGGCTCCGCGGCGCGCCTGCCCAATGCCGCCCGACATGCGGAATAGAGCGGACGCTCTTCACTTTGCTTGAGAAATATGATATCTATCACCGGGAACCGCCATGGTCCCGGACAAGCCCGGGCAAGCCCCCGGGCCAGCCGGGGGATTCGGCGGGCCCCGCCGCGCCTCCCCTTCTTGCCGGGCCTCCGCCCGGCGCCGACCCCTCACGACCCCTCCCGTCCGTAACCGCATCCAGCGGCCGGACCGTCCCGCGCCCTCCCGAGGAGCGTCCCGCGCCCTCCCGAGGAAAGGAAAGGCATCGCCATGTCGGTAATCGGCTACGACATCGGGACCTTCGCCGCCAAGGCGGTCCTCCTGAACATCAAGGGCAAGGGCCCCAGCCGCCAGGTCTCCCTGACGGGCCTCGGCATCTCCCAGATGCCCCCCGGAGTGATGTCCCAGTGGGAGGAGCAGCCCGTACCCGCGAGGACGGCCATGAGCTCTGCCATGAAGTCGCTCCTCAAGCACTGCAAGCTCACGGCGGGCAAGTTCGCGGCGCTGTCCCTCTCCGGCGACACGATGATCATCAAGAAGATCATCATGCCCATCACCTCCCAGACGGAGCTCCGCAGGTCCCTGGCGATGGAGGCCGAGCAGTACATCCCCTACCCGATAAACGAGGTCATCATTGACGGCCACATCCTCGGGACCGACGACCGCAACGGGCAGATGTCCGTGCTCCTGGTCGCCGCCCGCAAGGAGGTCGTCTACAACTACATCCAGGCCATCTCGCTGACCAAGGTCCTGAAGCCGGCGGTGATAGACGTCGACGCGCTCGCCTTCTACAACGCCTACGACTTCCAGAACCCGGACTCCCGCGACAACGCTGTCCTGGTCGACCTGGGCGCGTCCCTGATGCACACCACGGTCCTCTACGAGGGTTCCCCCCACACCATCAAGGAGGAGTCCACAGGCGGCCAGCGGATAACCGAGGATCTGGAGGACGCCTTCGAGATGTCCCCCGACGAGGCCGAGGCGGTGAAGCTGGGCGCTGTCGCCCCGCCGAACCCGACGGAGGCGGCCGAGGTGGTCGAGCGCATAGTGAGCAACTGGCTGGCGGCGCTGGACAGGGCTCTGGAAGCGGTGCGCGCCGAGATTCCCGAGTACAGGCCGGCGCGCATACTGCTCGCGGGCGGGTCCGCCCTCCTGAACGGCTTGGCCGGGCAGTTCCAGAGCCATTTCGGCGTGCCCGCGGAGATCTTCAACCCCTTCAGGAACGTGAAGTACAACCTGAAGAAGTTCGACCCCGCCTACATCGACTACATCGGGCCCCAGATGGCGGTGAGCTTCGGCCTGGCCATAAGGAAGGTTGAAACCACATGATGATCAAGATTAACCTCCTGCCCATCGAGGCGTTCCGCCAGTCCGCGAGCGGGCAGCTCTCGGTCACCATATTCGCCTTCGTGATGGTTGCCCTGGGCATCGTGCTGTTCCTGTTCAAGTCGACCGTGATGGACACCAAGGTGAACAAGCTCACGGGCGAGCGCGACGCCTTGAGCACCCAGCTCGCTTCCATGAAGAAGGAGTCGGAGGAGGCCCTGAGGCAGACCACCCAGTTCACCACCCAGCTGATCCAGGCCGACGCGATTGCCGAGCTGGAGGAGCGCCGGCGTGACCAGACCCGCCTGTTCAACGCCCTGGCGGGCGACGTCGTGAACCAGGCCTCCTGGCTCACCGCGCTCACCCACCAGAAGGGGGTCATCACGGTGCGCGGCATGGCGACCGACCACGAGGTGGTGGCGTCTTTCCTGGATAACCTGGAAAAGTCCCCGCTCCTGGCCGACATCGACCTGATCCGCGCGGCGCGGGACACCACCATCAACAGCGTGTCGCTTGTGACTTTCGAAATCAGGGGCGGCACCGTCTTCCCGGCCGCGTCCCTGATGGAGCAGGGTCTCCCCGACGTCGATCTTCCGGCCAGGGACGAGATAACGAAGCTCGTGTCGGCCGCCGCGCCGACCCTGGGGGAGACGCTCGTGAAGAGCCGCGAGGAGGCCACCGCCTCGCTGTAGCCTTGGGCGCCGCGGCGCCCGTCCGAACCATACGATCCACCGGGGGTTAAAATGGCCAAAGCCCAGCCAAAGACGACCCAGAAGGACGACAATTTCTTCTCGAAGATAGCCAAGCTCAAGCCTGGCGCCAGGAAGGGGATCCTGTTCGGCGGCGTGGTCGCGCTCGTCGCGGGATTCTACCTGATGTACTACCAGCCGTACACCGACCAGGTGACTTCGCTTACCGGCGAGGTGAGCCAGCTGACCGAAGCCGTGAAGGCCGAGCAGACGAACATCAGCAAGCACAAGCCGATCGCGAAGTTCGTGAAGCCGGTGAACGACACCTTCAACTACCTGGCGGGCTATCTCACGACCGAGAACGAGATCCCCAAGCTCATGCAGATAATCTCCGATCTGGGCGGCCAGTCCGGCGCGCGCGTGACGCTCTTCGCCCCCAAGCGGCCCAACCTGAAGCCCTATTACGCGGAGATTGACTTCTCGATAAGCCTCGAGGGGCCGTTCCTGAACATTCTGAAGTTCCTGTTCACCCTCAGCAAGATGGAGCGGATCATCAACATCAAGTCAGTCGTGATGGACACCCCCGTCATGGGATCCAACATGCAGATGTCGCTTTCCGTGCGTTGCGAGGGAAGCACTTACCGCCTCCTCACCGAAGACGAGGCGAAACAGGTCAAAGCCAGCTGACCGGGGCCGCCTGAGGGGCCGACAACCTCCGGGCGGAGCGGGCGGCGCACGGCGCGGCACGCTTTAGCGCCCCCATTTGTGAACCGCCATGCCCATAACCACACGCCGAAAGACGCTGGGGCCCCGCGCCCTGGGAACGGTCGCAGCGCTCGCCCTTCTTTGGGCGGGAACGCCGCTTCCGGCCCAGATTGACGGGCCGCCCGCGCAGGGACAGGCCCAGTACCAGCAACAGCCGCAGGGACAGGCCCAGTACCAGCAGCCCCCCGTTCAGGCCCAGTACCAGCAGCCTCAGCAGGGACAGGCCCAGTACCAGCAGCCTCAGCAGGGACAGGCCCAGTACCCGCAGCCGCCCGCGCCGCAGGGGCAGGCCCAGTACCCGCAGCCGCCCGCGCCGCAGGGGCAGGTCCAATACCAGCAGCCGCCCGCGCCGCAGGGACAGGTCCAATACCAGCAGCCTTCCGGACAGCAGTACCCTCCTCCGCCCGCTCCGGCGCCTCTGCAGCCGTACCCCCAGCAGCCCGCGCCCGTGCAGCCCCAGTATCAGGATCCGCAGTACCAGGCACAGCCCCAGTACCAGGACCCGCAGAATCAGATGCAGCCCCAAAATCAGGCTCAGCCCCTGTACCAGGACCCCCAATATCGGCAGCCCGAACCGGCCCAGCCGACCCAGTTCCCGCCGGAGGGCGCCGCGCCGGAACCGCCACCGGTGCAGCTCGCCCAGCCTCCCGAAACCCCGGTCGATCTGGGGGCGGACATCCAGATCCCGGAGCTCTCCGGCCCCCAGATGCCAGACGACCCGGAAGCCATCCCGGTCTACAACGAGCTGGAGAGGTTCCATCGCGATGTCCTGGCGGCGTACATGGTGAACGTCACGACCATGCCCGACCCCTTCATGCCCATCGAGACGGTGGCCCGGCCCCCCGAACAGGAAGTCGGCCCGACCCAGGATCTCAGGCGCCTGCCAATGATCCAGCGCCTGGCCCTCAACCAGTTCACCCTCACCGCGATAGTCGAGGCCCCTAATCCCAACAACAACACCGCCCTGGTCGATTCCGGCGGCATAGGCTATCTGATCCAGAAGGGCTCGAAGATCGGCCCCAACAACGGCTACGTCCGCGACATCACCTCCACCAAGGTGGTCATCGAGGAGCCTGAGGTCAACTTCCGCGGCGAGCGCAGCACCCGTATCTTCGAGATGAACCTTAACACCTTGGAGAATTCCATCGAGATCGAAGGGGATGGCAGCGAGATGCCTTGACTTCGCGGTCATGCGCGTTTCTCGATTGGCCGCGCCTGGTTTTCCTGCAATACGATTCGGTTTTCAGGAGGGCCGCTTCGAGGTTATGGCAAACCGGCCCTGATTTTCCGGAGGCCCGGTTCAAGTATCGCGCAAACAGGTTCGGGTTTCCGGAATGACCGCTTCAGGAAACTCTACAAACAGGTTCAGGTTTCCGGAATGACCGCTTCAGGAAACCCTACAAACAGGTTCAGGTTTCTGGAGTGACCGCTTCAGGAAACCCGGCAGACCGCTTCAGGAAACCAAGCAGACCGCTTCAGGTCACCATGAATTTCGCTTCATGTTTTCGGGCGGGCCGCTTCGGCTTGCCCGGCGAGCCGTACCGGATTTTCCGAATGGCCGCTTCATCTTTTCCGCCGGACGCGACCGGAATTCACGCGAGGTCAAGCCGGGTTTTTCCGGCAAGGCGTCCCGGTCGCGGCCTTAACCTCTGTAGGCGAGTGGCCACGCGCGGGTGCCCCGGGGCAATCTCGCAATATGCTTTAGGTTAACCGTACGTAAAAATTTATCATAACCCCTTTCTGTATTTGAATATTCTGTTAAATCTGCATTACATTTAAGTATATTTATTGCTGACGTACCCGCAAGGAATACCTCGCGGGCGGCTCCGGCATGGCCATACGGCCCGCCTGACCCCTTCCGCAGCCCTCCCGAGCCTTTTTCGGCCCCGCCCCGTCCATTTCCGGACGGGACGGAAACGCCGTCCCGCACCCCTGCGTCCGGAACCCCCGAGGCGGCGGCGCGGACATCGGCCAACAGCCCGGCCGCGGCATGCGACCATGACGCCCGCCGTCGGGGCGGTCACAAGAACCTTTTCCTCAGCTTCGGGAACGCGCGAGGCGCGCCTGAAGCGCCGTCCGGCCTTTCCGCTTCGACCGCCTCCGGGCGGGCGGCCGCGCACGCGGCAGGCGGACAGAGCCCGAGAGGGACCGGGATGCACAAACAAAAAACCAGAATCACCCTTCTGCTGGCCTGCGCGGCCGCGGCGGTCGCCGCGGTCGTCGTCCCCGCTTACGCCCCCGCCCAGAACGATTCCGGGACGGCCGCCCCGACGCAGGAGGCCAGCACTCGGCCCCTGGCGTTGCCCGGCCCGGCTCAGGCCGCCCCTGCCAGGCCCGATGCCCTGTCCGGAGAGACCGACCCCACCGCGATCGAACGGGTTGGGCTTTCCGATTTGAGCCTGTCGGCCATAGTCACCGCCGCCAACCCCGAGCACAACATCGCCATGCTGGAGCTCGAGGGCGTGGGGTATATCGTGCAGAAGGGATCGAGGATCGGGTCGAACAACGGGGTAGTGCGCGAGATAACCGCCACGACCGTGGTCGTGGAGGAGCCGGGAGGCGAGACCGGCATCGATACCAACACGATCGAGCTCAAGCTTCCGCAGTGACTGATGCCGCCAGTCCCCAATTCCGCGTAACGCGGAGTCGTCTGTCGGCTGACTGTGTACCGACGACGCGGCCTCGGCGGCCATGCGGTGTGCAGCCGTCGCGGCCTCGGCGGCCGCCCGATGGCGGGCGCTCGAAGCGGCCTCGGCGATCGCCCTGCGGTGTGCCTCAGGCAGCTCCCGGCTAGCGCCAGCGGGGCGTCCCCTGGCGGCGCACGGGCCGACGCGGCTTCGCGGTCGGCCGCAACTTGACTCACAATCCCTGCAATTGCCGCGAATTGGCATGAAAAATATTCCAACTTAGCGCAGTCCGGCACAAATTGCATTAATGGACGCGCAGGACAGTGCCGAATAGATAAACAGGGGCCGTCGGCACACGCCAAGGCTACAGGGCCGTCACCGGGGCCGAGAGGACCCTCCGGCCCGGCAGCCTGGTTTCCAGGCCCCTAAGGATATACCGTCCTCCAAAGGAGAACCGCCATGAGACACAGCCCAACCGGACAGGCGAGGCGCCTAGCGGCTTCGGCCGCCGCCGCGGCCCTGATCATAATCCTCTCGGGCCCGATCTCGGCCCAGACCTTCGCTCCCCCGCCCCAGCAGCCACAGCAGTCCCCCAGTCCGGCCTCCCAGCAGGGCCCGCTCGTCTCGCAGTCGCAGTCCCCGCAGGCGGGTACCGGGGTGGTCCTGACCGATCCCTTCACCGGCGGCAACGCGAACAAGACGTACACCGGCGAGCGGATAAGCCTGGACTTCCAGAACGCCGACATCCACAACATCCTGCGGCTCATCGGCGAGGTCTCGGGCAAGAACGTGGTGGTATCCGACACCGTCTCGGGCAAGGTGACCCTGAAGCTAAGGAACGTGCCTTGGGACCAGGCGCTGGACATCGTGCTCGCCTCCAAGAACCTTGGCATGGTGGAGAACGGGAACGTGATCCGCATCGACTCCATGGACGCGATCCGCAGGGCCACCCCGGACCTGAGCGACCCGGCGACGCGGGTGCCCCTGGT
>JAISFS010000169.1 GCA_031263485.1 Deltaproteobacteria bacterium
GCGGCAAGCACGTCCGGAGTCTCCAAAACCCCGGGGGGGGGAGGCCCCGAACCGGTACCGGAGCCCGTGCGGACCAGAATCGTCCTGCAGCCGGCGGCCAGCCCCGCGCCCAGGTCCGACGCCTTGTCTCCCACCATAAACGAGCGGGAAAGATCAAGGGAGTGCTCGCGGGCGGCACGCGTGAGCATGCCCGGTGCGGGCTTGCGGCAGCCGCAGGGCCCGGTGAGGTCCGGGTGGTGAGGGCAGTAGTACAGGGGCGGGACGCTTATCCCCAGGCCCCTGAGCTCCTCGCCCATCCTCCGGTGGAGCTCAAGGATGTCCTCCTCGCGGTAGAGCCCCCTGGCCACCCCGGACTGGTTGGTGACTATGATCGCGATAAGGCCACTGTCCCCGATGAGCCTCAAGGCGTCCAAGGCACCGGGGAGCCACTCGAAGTCTTTCCAACGCCAGGCGTAGCCGATATCACGGTTCAGCGTGCCGTCTCGGTCCAGAAAGACCGCGTGCCGCAGGCACCGATCCGGGGAGGCGGCTCTCCCGCCCATGCCTTCTTCGGGGGTACGGTCCGGGGCGGGGCCGCCGGGGCAGGGCCCCGGTCCCTCGGGTCCGCGTGGGCTCGCGTTTGACGTCCCGCGCCTCCGCATGGCCCTACAGGCGGCCCTCGATGGCCTGGACCACCAGATCCCCCACCTTGGGGCAGGGCGCCCCGCCTTCCAGCTCATAGGGTAGCGAGACCCGGGGGCTCTTCTCCAGGTAGGTCTCGACAGCCTTCTCCAGGGCGGCGGCGGCGTCCTTCTCGCCCAGATGCGTCAGCATGAGCCCGACGGAGAGGATGGCCGCCAGAGGGTTGGCCTTGCCGGTGCCCGCGATGTCCGGGGCGGAGCCGTGGACCGGCTCGAACATGGACAGCCCGTCCCCGATGTTCCCCGAAGCGGCGAGCCCAAGCCCGCCGGACAGGCCGGCCGCCAGGTCGCTTATGATGTCCCCGAAGAGGTTGGGGCACAGGACCACGCCGTACAGCTGGGGGGAGCGGGGGAGCTGGTAGGCCAGGTTGTCGACGTTGATGTTTCTCAGTCTGACGCCGGGGTGGGCCTTGGCGGCCTCGGCCACGGTCCTGTCCCAGAAGCCGTAGAGGTGCGGGAGAGCGTTGGATTTGGTGGCGGAGTACAGCACCCGCTCCCCGCGCTCCGAAGCGAGCCTGAATGCGCGGTCCGCCACCCTGAGGGTGGCGGGGGAGGTGAGGATGCCCAAGGTGAAGGCCGCCTCCGTGGGGGGGTCCAGATCCACCTCGATCCTGGCCTCGCCCTTGTACAGGCCGCGTTCGAAGGGCAGCTCGGCCCTGAGGCCCGGAGCCCTGCCCGAGCCGCCCAGGTTCATGTAGAAGTCCTCGGTGTTCTCGCGCACGACGAGGATGTCTATCTCGGCCCCTTCCGGGAGGGCCACGGGCACGGGCGCGTTGGGCCAGGTCCTGGACGGGCGCAGGTTCAGGTACTGGTCGAAGCGGAACCGGAGCGCCAGAAGGAGCTCCTGCTCCAGGGGACCCGGCGGGACCCGCGGGTCTCCCACGGCGCCCAGGAGGAGCGCCCGCGCGGCGCCCAGGTCATCGAAGGCGCCTTTCGGGAGCACCTCGCCGGTCTTCAGGTAGTACTCCGCGCCGAAGGGGTAGCTCCTCGGATCGATCGTGAACCCGAAACGGGGCGCCAGGGCGTTCAAGGCTTTCAGGGCCTCGCAGACCACCTCGGGCCCGATGCCGTCCCCGGGGATGACGGCTATCTCGTAACTTGGCATGCCTCGTGACCTCGCGTTAGGCCGCCGGGGCCGCGACGTCGCCCCGGCGGCGGAATTAGGGAGTTTCCCCGACGGTGCGAAGGTTTAAGCACAAAAGCGCGGCCCGTGTCAATCGGCGGAAGCCCCCCGTGTCACGTGCGGGGATTGTGCGCGGGACAAGGACTTGCGTCGGATGCCACCTCCACGGGGGCGCGGGAGACGGATCGCGGTGTCCGACCGTCCGGGTTTGGCTTGAGCGATTAGGCTTTGAAGGCTTCCGGAAGGGCCGCGGAGGGTGCGATCCGCGCGCCGCGGAAGGCGGGGCAGCCCGAATGCGGAGGGGGCCGTGATGCCGGGCGCATGATGCCGTCCGGGCAGGGCGCCGGTCCGGTTGCCCTAGCCGTGCCCGGGGTATCCCGCGCGGCAGCCCCGTCGGAGTTCGCGGGACTTCCGTCCGGCATCCGTCTGACCGGGCGCCCCGGTCCGAGCGCTTACGCGAGTCCGGCACCGGGGACGGCCAGGAGGTGACGGCGCACGGGGCACCGGAGGCGGTCTTGATCCTCCGGAAGCAGCTCACGTTTTTTTTAAGGAATCCCGTTGCGCGGGAAGAAAGGCAAAGGGCGCAGGCTTGGCGACAAAAAGATCTGTGATTTAGGGATGTTAAGCGGACAGACGGAGCTGGGGGTGCGCGGCAGGTCACGAAAAGGGGCAAAACGGGCGGCAAAAGGGCACTTGACACCCGTTACCGAGTGATTATAATGATATTGAGAATCATTCTCAATTCGCTTGCGTATGGCGCGAGCCGGGAATGGTTCCCTGGACGCCCCTCCGGGAGGGCGTTGGTCTGCTGAAGGGGATGCCCGGGCCCCCTGCGGGAGGATCAGGACGTGGAACAGGTAATCATCGGCGTTATCGTCCTTGGGGCCTTGGGCCTCACTTTTTATAAGGTCTTCGTCAGGCCCTCCTGCAGCTGCGGTTGCGGCGGAAAGAAGGGGAAGGGCGCCAAGAAGTGCCCTAGCCTCGCCGACGGGATCCAGGACGACTAGCCGCCCGCCCCTAGCGGGCAGATCGTTCAAGCCGCCGCATTGAAAGGAGAGCCATGCCAACGGACGAAACGAGGAAGACTATGTCCCTCAGGAAGCTCAGGAGGGGCCAGAGCGCCGTCATCACGGGCATCACCGCCGACGGGGAGATGGGCCGCCGCATCCGCGACATGGGCCTCATCCCCGGCGTGCAGGTGAAATGCATGGGCCACGCCCCCCTGAAGGACCCCATGGCCATGAGGCTCATGGGATTTACCCTCACGCTCAGGAACAACGAGGCTGACTTTATCACGGTTGCCGCCTGATTCGGTTGGTCTCCACGATGGCCGCCAGCCGGGTCGGCCTTCACGACGGCCGCCAGCCCTCTTGTCTGTATGCAAGCGGTACCGTAACCTTCCGGCGTCCGGTGGAGCGCTTTAAGGTCGCGCATGATCCGGCACGCGCCCTTGCCGTCCTGCCGCAGGTGCCGAACTTTATCAGGCAACCGTCCGATCGTTCAACTTTCCCAGAGATCCGCTCATGCGGTGGGATGACAGGCATCCCGTCTGCCGAGATCTCCCGATCGCCTGGCCGGGCACGGCCAGGCGGCGGTAGCGTGACCAGAAGATTTTCCGGGGCGGGGCGGCCATGCGGCGCTCCCCGCCTTAAAGCCAGGGCCCGCAGGCTCCGCGAGGAGCCCGATTCGGGCGCGTCGGGACGCGCCCGCTTCCCGTGGACGTCAGTCCTCACGTCCGGTGTTCCGGAAATCCGGCCCGGTCGGCGGCACGTCTGCGGGGAAAAACAGAAGTCGGTGCCGCGTCCGCAAGAAGGACCGGCCCTAATGGCCCCTTTTCGGGGCCGTCGGCTTTCGGCGCCCGGTGCGGGACGGTTTCGCGCCGGGGCGACCTCCGGCCGCATGCCAGTGTGCCTTGCGTCGGCGCCTTTTGGCGCGGGACGCCGGGCCCGCAGAGGTGGAACTTTGACTGGAACCGCGACCGATGCGATAGCGATAGCGGGGAACCCCAACTCCGGCAAGACTACGGCGTTCAACCGCTACACCGGGGCACGGCAGCACGTGGGGAACTACCCGGGCATCACTGTCGAGAAGAAGGACGGCACGGCGCACCTGGACGGGAAGGACGTGAGGATCATCGACCTCCCCGGCACCTACTCCATCACCGCGTATTCCCTGGAGGAGGTGGTGGCCAGGAGGGTCCTGGCCGAGGACAGGCCCGGTGCCGTGATAGACGTGGTGAACGCGGGGGTCCTTGACAGGAACCTCTACCTGACCGTCCAGATGATGGAGCTCGGGAGCCCTCTCGTGATCGTGCTCAACATGATGGACGAGGTGGAGAAGAGCGGGGCCACCATCGACATCGCGCGTCTGGAGGAACTCACAGGCATCAAGTGCTTCGCCGCGGTGGCGAGGAAGGGCACCGGTCTGGACGACGCGCTCCGCGCAGCGGTGGAACTGGCCCGCGAGAAGCAGGGCCGCGTGGATCCGGTGGAGATCTCCTACGGAAGCGATCTGGATCTGGCGCTCCAGAAGATGACGCCCATCGCCGAGGAGGCCAAGCTCCTGACCGAGCACTACCCGGCGCGGTGGGTGGCCCTGAAATTCCTGGAGGGAGACAAGGAGATCGTGCGGCTGGCGGTCGCGGCGAACCCGGAGGCGGCGAAAAAGCTCCAGGATATCACGGACGAGGTGACGCGCCACCTCAGGACGACCCTGAACACCTACCCCGAGGCGGTGATAGCCGACTACCGCTACGGCTACATCAGCGCGATCATGCGAAACGGGGTACTGAATCACGCCGAGGACGTCTACGAGCGCACGGCGGCATCGGACAAGGCGGACCAGATCCTGACCCACCGCTTCGTGGGGCCGGTTATCCTGGTGGCTGTCCTGTACGCCATGTACTACATAACGATCGAGCTGGGCAACATCCCGCTGGGGTGGACCGAGGATTTCTTCGGGTGGCTCTCGGAGACCGCGGGGAACGGCATCGGCTCGGAGGGGCTCAGATCGCTCGTGAAGGACGGCATCATCGCCGGCGTGGGGGGGGTGCTTGGCTTCGTTCCCCTCATCATGATCATGTTCTTCCTCATCTCCATCCTGGAAGACTCCGGGTACATGGCCAGGGTGGCCTATATGCTGGACAGGGTCTTCCGCATCTTCGGGCTTCACGGCGCGTCCATCATGCCCTTCGTCATCGGGGGCGGCATCGCGGGCGGGTGCGCGGTGCCGGGCGTCATGGCGGCGAGGACGCTCAGGTCCCCGCGCGAGAGGCTGGCCACGATACTGACCGTGCCCTTCATGATGTGCGGGGCCAAGATCCCGGTCTTCCTCCTGTTCGTGTCCATCTTCTTCGACCAGAACCAGGCCCTCATCATGTTCTCGTTCACGATCCTGGGCTGGCTCTCGGCGCTCCTGATAGCCAAGGCCCTGAGATCCACCCTGGTCCGGGGCCCGGCCACCCCCTTCGTGATGGAGCTCCCGCCCTACCGGTACCCGATCCTCTCGGGCGTGCTCCTCCACACCTGGGAGCGTACCTGGCAGTACATCAAGAAGGCGGGGACGGTCATATTGGGCATCTCCATCCTCATCTGGGCGGCCATGACCTATCCTGGGCTCCCCGACGAGGCCCACGAGGCGATTCACCAGGAGCGCGAGCGGATCGAGGCCAACGCCGCCGGGCTTCCTGACGACGAGCTGGCCGACAGGTTAAGCGAGGTGGACAACCGCGAGGCCGAGGCGGCGCTGAACAACTCATACGCCGGCCGCATGGGCAGAGCGGTGGAGCCGCTCACGCGGGGCGCGGGCTTCAACTGGCAGACGAACATCGCGCTCATTGGAGGCGTGGCCGCCAAGGAGGTGGTCATCTCGACCCTGGGCACCGCCTACGCCCTGGGGTCCGTCGACGCTGAAGACTCTTCGTCCCTCGCAGACCGCATCAAGGTCGACCCAAGCTGGAACAAGGCCAACGCCACGGCCCTCCTTTTCTTCACGCTCCTGTACTCCCCGTGCTTCGTGACGTTGCTCGTGATCAGGCAGGAGACCGGTAAATGGCGCTGGACCTTCTTCAGTCTCTTCTTCGACCTTGCCCTGGCCCTGGCCGTGGCTACCGCCGTGAACCAGATCATGCTGGCGGTCGCCTGAGGGTCTTGCGCCTTTCTGCGGAAGCCGGGGCCATGACCCTGGGAAGCCCGTATGATTCCTTGGAGCCCGGGGCACGATCCTGAGGCGGGTCACGTCTTTGATGCGCACCGGGGAGGCTCATGGCATTATCGGCGGGGTTCAGGCGCTACGGGGGCGTGGGCTGAATTAAGAGGGGAAACAGGCGCTACAGGTCGTTCCGTTGCGGCGAAAGCCCCGGCTCCGGAGGTTCATGCTTCCGGGGCCGGGGCTTTTTCGCGAGTAGAGCGGGACTTTGCGCATCGGATTGGATTGACGCCTGAAGCCGCAAGGCAGGGGAAAGGGAGGGCAGGGTCCGACAGGCGAGGAGGGGCCGTTCCGGTTCCGGTTGCGGGGGACGGACCCTGATCGGAGGGAAGGTTATCTTTGCCTGAGTCATAAGAGCCACGCGTTGCGACCGGGGAGGTACAGGGGAGATGGCGGCCCCATGGGCGATACCCTATGGCGTGGAGGGCTATCGCTGCTGAAGCAAGCGCGAAGAACCGGGATCGGGGGACGTGTCGGGGTATGAACGGCGTTCCTGTGTTGACAGGCATCAGAATGGCAGGTAATATTTAGGGTATGGATTTGGCTGGAGCCCTTTGATCATTGTCATGAATCGGAGGCCGGGGCTTATGGAAGTTCAGAAGACAAAAAAGCCGCCACCCCTGCTGATAGGGGATCAGAGCCTAAAGGTTTTCGTGAATAACGCTTCGCCTTTCGTTGACAAGACAGGGATGATCCGCGAGCTCATAAGCGGGTCGCCGGGACCGTATTTTATCTCCAGGCCCAGGAGATTCGGAAAGACTCTCTTGGTAAACACGCTCAAGAATATCTTCGAGGGCAACAGGAGGCTCTTCGATGATCTTGAGATAGGGAAAACGATGCCGGCTGACGATTGGGAGCGTTTTCCGGTGATAAAAATCTCTTTCAGCGGGATCGATCCTAGCCCGACTCTCTTCGAGGGGAAGCTCATATCGATTCTCGCCGACATAAGCAAGAACAACTCGCTGGATGTCGGACCGATCGATTCGGTCATGGACGTATCCAAGATCATTGCCGGGATGTCGGAGCGTCGGCCGGCCTGGTGCCCCCCGGACGGATTGAACACGGACGATTCGGAGCCGATGAACGTGGTACTCCTCATAGACGAGTATGATTTCCCGTTGATTGAGAATATCGAAGATTTTCAGGGAGTAGAGACCATCAGGAAAATTTTGCACCGTTTCTACTCGGCCATCAAGGCTAGCTTCGAGAAACTGCGCTTCGTCTTTATCACCGGAGTGACCAAGTTTTCTCAACTGTCCCTGTTCTCAGCCATGAACAACATCAAGGACATCTCCCTCGGCGGGCCATACTCGGCGATTTGCGGATTCACCGAGGGCGAAATAAGGCACAGTTTTAAAGATCATCTGGCTTACGCGCTGTCGTGGTTCAAGGAGCAGGGACATTTCGGACAGGATGCCACCGTGGACGATCTTTTAAACGAGATCAGGAATTGGTACGACGGGTACACGTGGGACGGACGTACGAAAGTCTATAACCCATATTCGGTAATGTCTTTTCTGAACACGTTGAAACATGACTATTATTGGTACAAGTCCGGGATTCCGCTTCTTTCCAGCTTGCTAGTGCAGAACGACGACGAATATTTCGAAATGTTCTCGAAAAGCTACGCAATAGGGGGAACCATCCCGATTCTTGACTTGAACGACATACAGGCCGGCGCAGCGCTTTTCCAGACAGGTTACCTGACCATGGAAACCGTCGACCAGCCCGTCGAGCCGTCCGAATACAGGCTGAAATGCCCGAACAGGGAAGTCGATTACGCGATCGTTCACGAATTCGTGAACAAGAAAGGCGTGTTGCCCAACAAGAAGGAAACCGTCAACGGCAAGTACGGGTCTTTCGTGGACGCGTTCGACGCGTCCGAGGAGACCGAATGCGGTTTCCTGTTCTCGTCGTGCCTGGCCGAGATTATTTCCCACTTGCACCCTCGAGACGAGTTCGTGCCCCATGTCATGCTCCATACGCTGCTGAACGTGAAGGGACAAAGATCGAGGATGGAGGTGAACTTGGGAGAGGGAAGGGCCGATCAGCTGTACGAGTCGCCCGATGGGCATATCGTCGTCGTGGAGCTCAAGCACGAGAAGAAATCGGATCGGCGTTCAGGCGGCATAAATGACGGCGATGCGCGGGGATACGGATCGGGACCGACGCTCCCGGTTATCCCGGAAAAGCCGCATCATGTGCGCATGGGCCTTGAAAAATGCATAAACGAGGCTTTCCGGCAGATATCCGAAAAGAAATACGCGTTGCCTCTTTTCGGGAACGCCAGGATTATCCTTGCCGCGGCGGTGGCGGTGTACGGCGCCGCTGACGTCAGGTTCAGCTTCAAGCCCGTTGTCTGGAAGGAAGGGAAACTGGTGGATCCCGTGCCATAGGCTCCTTCCGGGAGCGAGAAACCGATCGTTTACGAAAAGCCGGCGATGGGCTCCGCGACGCGCGGCGTCCGAGGCGGAGTTCCTGCCGGGAGGGCGAGGGGTCGTCCGTCGGTCCCGGCGCTTCCGTCTGTACCATGACCGATTCCCGATTCGCTCCACCCGCGCGGCAAATCGGAAAGGGACGGCAAAGCTCGAAAAATCCTCGCGAATGTGACAGAATGCGATCAGCCGGAGGTTGACGAGCTCTGTGCGATCGGCTCGCGGCGAGAGCCGTATGATCCTGCCGAGGCTCACGTGCGCGTTGCAGCGGCGGCAATTTCCGGAACCAAGCGAGGCGCGAGCATGAAAAAGAAGATGCTGGAACAGACCTTCCGCCTGGAGCGGACAGCCCGCATACCCGTGGGCTTCTGGCTGCACCTGATACCCGAGGCGGAGACCGGAGATGCCGTGGCCAGGCCTTCGCTCGCCGAGGAGTCGATCTCGGCCCACAGGTCATTCATCAGGACCGTGAGGCCGGACTTCGTGAAGACGATGTCGGACGGCTTCTTCTTCTACCCTTCGGGCGGGGTTCCCCGCGAGCGGACGGGCCCGTCGGATCTGGCGGCGATCGGGCCCTCCGACCCTTGGATTCAGGGCCAGGTGGAGGTACAGCGGCGGGTTCGCGAGACCGACCCGGAGCTCCCGTATTTCTACAACATCTTCTCGCCTTTGACCTCGTTCAGGTTCCTGGCGGGCAGGGAGAGGCTCATGGGGCTTCTCAAGGACGATCCGGAGTCGCTGGCCGCCGGCTTGGGCAGGATGGGGAAAGGCCTGGCAGCCCTGGCCAAGGCGATCGTGGCGGAGGGGGGGGCGGACGGGATCTATCTTTCCGTCCAGAACCCCGAGCGGGAGCTGTTCGGCTCCGACTTCTACCGGAGGCTCATAAGCCCCGCCGAAACGGCGATCCTGGACGCCGCACGCTCGGCGGGCGGCCGCAGCATCCTCCACGTCTGCGGCTACGCCGGGATCCGCAACCGCCTGGAGGATTTCGCGGCATATCCGGCGGACGCGATAAGCTACGCCCGCGCCGTAGAGGGCGTCCCGTTCCCTGCGGCGAGGGCCGTCTTCCCCGGCAAGGCGCTGATAGCCGGGTTCGCGAACACGCCCGGTTCCGTCATCCACCGGGGGACCAGGGCGGAGGTCGAGGCGGAAACACGCGCGATCCTGAAAGAGGCGGCGGGGCTTCCGGGTATAATTGTCGGCGCCGACTGCACGGTGCCTTCCGACATCGATCTCGAGAGGTTGGGTTGGGTGCGCGAGGCCGCGAACCCCAAAGCGGCGTGAGGTTTCCCGGCGCGATGACGCCTGCCTGCCCATAGCGAAGCAATGTCAAAACTTAAGAGGAGCAGCGCCTGGCAAGCAACTGATATCCTTGGTGAAAATATCTAAGAAACAGTCGATTTCTTCCTTAAGTTGTTGACATTGCATAGCGAAGCGTCCTTTGCCCTGCCGGTTGCGGTTCCGTCGCCCGGAACTGCGGGTTCCGGGCCGCCGCCGATGCCCCGGTTCGGTCGGACCGCTCGCGATCGCGGACAGACGGCCTAAAAATTGGCCACACGCCCTACACGTTCAAGTCGATTATCGGCGCCCCGGCGCATGAAAACCCCGGAAGCCATCAGAATATGACGGGTGCTCAAGGCTGGGATGTCCGAGAAAACTTTTCATCACAAGACAGCGGCGATTGTCGAGGCGATTCCGTCATGGATGTCGGGCTCTTTGGAGCGGAGGCACTCGGACTGAGCCTGGAGTCCTGAACCGCCGGGTTACCGGCGGCCTTCCCGGCGAGGGACGCTTAACGGAGCGGATGCTCGGCGACCGAAAGCTCGGCGGCGGCCATTTCCATGGCCTTCTTCGCCCTGTCGCGCCCGATCCTGTTGATGGCCCTGGACGCGCGTTCGGCCAGGAGTATGAGCACTACGGTAGCCACGAGCATCAGGGTGGAAAGTGCATGGATCTCCGGAGTGATGCCGCGTTTGACCGAGGCATATATGAAGATTGGGAGCGTCACCGAGTCCGGGCCGTGTGTGAAGAAGCTTATGATGAAGTCGTCCAGGGACAGGGTGAAGGCTATCATGGCGCCCGCCACGATGGCCGGTGCGAGGAGCGGGAGCGTGAGGCGGGTGAAGGCGTAGTAAGGGCGGGCGTTCAAATCCCGCGCCGCCAGGTCCATCTCCTTGTCCATGGTGGCGAGCCTGCTCCGGACCGTTAGCGTCACGAAAGAGATCTGGAAGGTCACGTGGCCCAGGATAAGGGTGAACATGCCCATCTCGAAGACCGACGAGAAGGCTCGCATGAGGCTGAACGCCAGAGCGAGCGCCACCGCCATGATGATGTCGGGAACGACGATGGGGAGGTTCACGAAAAAATCCAGCATGCCCGGCTTTTTCAGGCGCGCGAGTCCCAGGGCGAGTCCCGTGCCCAACACGGTAGCGGTCAGCGTGGAAACACCCGCCACGATCAGGCTGTTCCATGCCGCGTCGAGGATGTAGGGGTCGTGGGCGAGTCTCCTGTACCATTCCAGGGTGAACCCTTTCCAGCTGAGGCCGAATCGGGTGTCGTTCACCGAGAAGACGATTACCGCGAGGGACGGCAGGTAGAGGAATATTACGGCCGCATACGCCGTGACGGTGAAGATCCTGCCGAGGGGAAAGCGCCTGTCCATCAGAACAATTCCCCTTTCCTCGTGATCCGCGAGGTCTTGAAGATGGCGAAGCTCGCCAGGGTGCATACCATGAGCGCCAGGCTCAGGGCGGCGCCGAAGGGCCAGTCGCGCGACTGGCTGAACTGGTTCTGGATGAGGTTTCCGATGAACATGTACTTGGCCCCGCCCAGGATGTCGGTAATCACGTACATGGCCATGGAGGGCACGAAGGTGATGATCACGCCCACGTAGAGCCCGTGGATCGTCTGGGGCAGGATGGCGTGCCTGAAGACGCGGAACCTCTTGGAATACAGGTCCTTGGCCGCCAGAAGGAGCGTCCAGTTCATGCGCTCTATCGAGGCGTACAGGGGGAGCGCGGTGAAGGGAAGGAAGGTTGAGATCATCCCCAGGTACACCGCGAAAAATCCGGGATAGAGCGGCGTCTCTGGCGGCACGGCGCCGGTGAAGGAAAGGAACCAGACGAACGGGCTCGCGGGATCCAGGAGGAGCTGCCAGGCATAGGTCCTGATGACCACGTTGGTGCAGAAGGGCACGGACAGGAGTATGAGCCAGACGAAGCGCGATACGGGGTTCTTCAGGGAGGCGATGTAGAAGGTGAGCGGGTAGGAGATTATGACGCACGCCAGGGTGGTGAAGAAGGCCTCCCTCACGCTCCTGAGCATGATGAACAGGAAGTCCGGCCTCCAGCCGAAGAGGTTGAAGCCGATGAGCCTGCGGAAATTTTCCAGGGATAGCGGCCACCAGTGGATAGTGCCGAATTCACCGCGTGAGGCAAGAGACAGGTAAAGCAGGCTCAGGCAGGGCAAAGCGAGGAAAAGCACGAGGCACAGCGCCCCCGGGAGTATGAGCCCCAGGTTGACGGACTTCCTCTTGAAGGCGTCACCTTTGGCCGTGCGGAAGAAGCCGGTCAGGTCTCTCAATTGGCACCTCCCCGAAATAAAGGACCCCTGCGCGGGGGGATAACTTTCCCCGCTGCGGACAGGGGCTCGGGCGAAAGAGGCGGCATCTCGGCGAGGCGGAATACCTCAGACGGAAGGATCCGTACAGGGTTCGGGTACCGTGCGGGGGAGCGGCTTGCGGCACGTCGGTTTTTGTACGTCGCGTCAACAGGCCGGAACGGTTCCCTTCGCCTCGTGAATTTTCCTAAGGCCGCGTGAGCTGTCAGGCCATGCCGGCCGCGGCCATGTCTCCGTGCCCGGCCGGGCGGGAGGCGGGAGTCTGCTCGACCGTGACCGCAAGCTCGTCCGCGAATGCCGCCGGCTCGCCCTGGCACTCGAGAATCACGATCTCGGAGTGATCCAGATACAGGGTAACGTCATCGCCTGGCACCCATTCGCGGGCGTGGTCGGCGGTAAGGACCTGGAGCTTTGACCTTGAGGGCGCGTCCGGAAACATGCCGGGGAAGGCATTGTCGATCGAGCACACGAGTTCGACGTGGTAGCCTCGGTAGCGGGCCTGTTCGATCCGAAGCTTGAATTCGGAGAAGTTCACGTCGGCCGCCGGGGGACTCAGGCGTAACGCGTCGGGATTTATCAGCATCATGGCTTTCTCCCAGAGCACGGGCTGGGACTCGGAGACGGACAGGAAGGGAAGCTCGAAGCTCCAGGGATCCGTTTCCGAACGCCTGGCCGGGAACACGTTGGCCTTGCCCATGAACTCGGCGACGAAGACGCTGTTGGGACGCGAGAAGAGGCGCTTGGGCGGGGCGTGCTGCACGATTCGCCCGTCGTGAAGGATGGCCATGTCGCTGGAGATCGTCATGGAGTCCTCGCGGTCGTGGGCCACCATGACGAAGATGGTCTTGAGCCTGCGCTGCAGTTCCTGAAGGTCCTGGCCGACCTTGCTCTTGAGGTAGTCGTCCAGATGACTCATCGGCTCATCTAAAAGTAGAACCTTTGGTTGATTAACCAGCGCACGGGCGAGAGCCACGCGTTGTTGCTGGCCGCCGGAGAGCTCGTCTGGAAAGACCTTCTCCAGGCCGTCAAGTTGCAGGGCCGAGATGGTCTCGTGGACGATGGTCATATTCCTGGCGTTCAGGGCCTTCTGTGCCTTAAGGCCGAAGATTATGTTGCCGTAGACGGTGAGGTGAGGGAACAGGGCGAATGACTGGAAAACTGTATTGACCGGCCTCGCCTGGGGCGGGGCGTTGGTGATGTCGATGTTGTCCAGGATGATCCGCCCCTCGTCGGGGTACTCCAGACCGGCGATAAGCCTCAGGAGCGTAGACTTGCCGCAGCCGGAGGGGCCCAGGAGGGCGAAGAAGGTATCGGGCAGGACGGTCAGGCTCACGGAGTCCAGGACCTTGCCACGCTTGGAGTCGAAGGTCTTGGATACGCCCTCTATGACCAGGGAGCCCGCCGGGTAGGGTCCAGGCACGGGATCGGCGGCCGGGTGCACGAGGGAGTTGCCTGCGGACGGGGAGCCGAAGTTCGCGGCGTAAGGCAGGGTTAAGGCGGGTGCCGGCGACTTAATAGTGGTGTTGTTCAATTGCTGTCATACGCCTCCGCGGGTCCCGGACTGGGTAGAGAAGGTGAGGTCAGGGGCGCCCCGGAGGCGGCGCGCCCGCCGGGCGACGGCCCGGGTGAGCGATTTAGAAAAACAGGCTCAAGGCAAAATAAAGAACTTGCTGGTCCTTTAGTCCCGGCAGGCCGGCGCGGCTAAGGCCGCGTCGGTGTCAAGTGTTCAGCATGCCTTGAGTTCATCATTCTTAAACAGCCACCTCTGCCAGAGGGCAGGGCATCACAACTCTATTTCTGGGACTTCTGTCGGCGTTAATGCCAGATGTTGGGTCAGCCAGCTATAGATGCTCCTAAAAAATAGTGCCCGGCAGTGCCGGGGTTTGGCTGGATGGTGCCCGGCAACGGCAGACGTTGCCGGGTGGTCAGTCGGGGTCAGCCCCGGTTGGCCCGGAGCTGCCCGTGCGGGGCAGTTCCGGGGAAAATCGCAACCTTATACCAGAAACCTGCTGCGAGCGCAAGCCGCCTCCCGGTATCGGCAAGCGAAATGGTCCCCGAGCCGCAATGGCCTTTGCCCGAGGGAGGAGAAAATATGACTTGCCGGAGCGAGTCCTTCAGGGGGTTCGGGCTTGACTTGCCTTGGCAGGGGTCCGGGACTGCGATAGGGCCGCATCTCCCCCGAGCGTCGCGCCCACTGCGCGCCGGCATTGGGAGATGTCCCGGTGTTTCAGTACGCATATGATAAGATCGCTTCCGGTGTTTGTCAAGCGGGACGCTCAAGCCATCTGTGCTTGGCTTAGACGGCATGGTCGACAGAACACCATGCGGGGACGGTCAGGGCAAGAACAAAAGAATCATGCGACGGTTGAAAACCGAACGGTACGTCGCATGCCGCCCGTATCACATCCGCGCTTGGCGTAGTAGTCTCCAACGTTGCGGTTGTATGCCGCTTCCCTTGAATGAGGTTGATCCTTCCCGCGAAGTCTTGCCCTGTGTCGGCACCCATATCCGATAATGTCTCGATGCGTTCCGGCGTATCTAGCACTCGGCGCCTTGACTTGCGTCATAGCGTATGTCTATAGCGAATAGAGGCAGAGATTGAGCGGTCCCCTAGCACTTCGTCCAGATGCCGCAATGACGCCTCGGATTAACGGCGACATGATCTGTCAACGTCCCCGACTGATGAGTCCTGGCCGGGCATCGCAGCTGCCTGCCGTCGTCATCCCGTGATCGCACCGGATTGCAGCCGAAGACAGTCCCGGAATGGCATCTTTATGAGTACGGGGTCGCCTTCGGCCATCCCTGGCCGCCTTCCGCCATCCCTGGCCCGTCTGCGGACCCGCCAGCCGTGTTGCGGGGCCTATGCGAATATTATCGGCATTCCGCGCACGGTCTTTAATCGTTTCAATGGCGGGCTGGGGGTGCCGCAATGTCTGGAGGCCCGAGCCGAGGATGGCAAGATTTCCAGAACCGCATTCACGGCGGAACATGAGCGGCAGGGACAGGCTCCCTTCCGTGCGGACAGGCTCCCTTCCGAGAAGGGTCGGGCTCCATTCCTGAAGGACGGCGGGACGAAGGCGGGCAAAAGGTCCGGACCGACTGGTTCCGCGGATCGCCTGAGCCATTGCTGGCGGCATGCGCGGCGCGTCCAAGGGAGCGGAGGCTGACGATTCCGATCGCACGTGGGGTCAAACGGGGGCGGAGGGACGGACGCCGTTATCCGCTATCGTTACGGGCATTATGGGTTGCGGGGAGGTTTCGAGTGGGGAGAGGTCGGCATCCCCTTGGAAGGGACGGGGCTCGCGGGCGGGCTCATGGCGCTTCCGCCCTCGCCGTTGCCCGTGACCCTCAAGTTCGACTTCTCGGGCATGGCCTCCGCGGCATTCTGGGGAGTGGTGCTGACGATCCTCTTCATGGAGGTGTTCGACGGGCTTGCGGGCTTCATCTCGCTCTTCACGGTCATGGGCAGGCGGGAGGCGGAGCGCTACCGCTGCAAGCCGGGAAGGGCCTTGGTGGCCGACTCCCTGGGCGTCCTGTCCGGGGCGGTCGCCGGCGTCTCGCCCGATGCCACGTACGGCGAAACGGGATCGGGTGTGGTTGCTGGCGACAGAATCGGCATGACCGCCATTTCGGTCGCTGTCCTGTTCGCGCCGTGACCGTTCGTCTCAGGCTTTTCCATGATGATTCCCGCCGCCGCCGTCGCGTCGGCACTGGTCATGGTCGGGCTCCTCATGATGGGCTCGCCAGCGAGCCTCGACTTCGTCGACGTGCACCAGACTTTCCCGGCTTTCGCGATAATCGTCGTCGTGGCATTCATCCTGATCCTGTCCGACGGGCTCGTCGTGGGCTGGGTGCTTTTCATGGTGATGAAGCTCATCCGGGGAAAGCGCCGCGAACTCACGGTAACAGTCTGGACGGTCGGGGTCCTGTCCCTCGCCAGGGAGATCCTGGCCCGTCGACGTGCCCGCGAGGGTCCGATCACTTATCCGCGTATCGCGTAGCTATTCGAGGGCAACCGCCCCCCGCCGGACTCGGGCGAGCGGCGACCGCCCCGACAGGGAGGCGGACCAGTCCTCAGGCGGAAGAATTAGCGGAGTGCCGTCGACGGACGTCCGGTCGCGGCGCTGTGCTGCCGGGCATTATCGAGCGCGAACGGAGTGCGTATTTCGGCGGCAGTATGGTTTCCTGACGAAAGGATTGGCCGGCGGAGTAGGCGGGCGGCCGCTGAGGCGATTCGGCTCGGGGCGCGGGAACATGCGCGTGTCCCGGGGGAACCCTCACGGCGCGAGGCCAAAAATTGCGGCGCCGCAAGTCGACGGACCTCGCGATGAGGCAGACGCGCGGTGATTAAAGGGCTTGAGGCGCCGCATGAAGTCCGTTGACAGGATCAGGCCGCGAAAATATACCGCTTGCCAAGACTGAGCAAGCCTGCGGCTTGAGCCGGACTCCCGGCTCCGCGGCGAACGGGACGTCCGCCCCGGAACCGGTCGCCGCGCCCCCGTTCCCCGCCGTGGGGCGACGGTCATGCTCGCGGCGCGGGATTTTGCCCGGAAGCGGACGGAGCGGCTGTCGCGGCATCCCCGGGCTTATGCGGGCGCCGACGCCGCCATCGCGGCCGACGGCGGGCCAAGGAGGCATCCTTGTTCCAGGTAGCCGGACACGGGTCCACGCCGTACGCGGAGACTGGTGCGGGGCTGACCGCCTTCCAATCCATGGTATCTGTCCTGGCAGTGGTGCCCAACCTCCTTTCCGGGGCGGGCATGCCGAGGGACGCGCTGTTCACGGCAACGGCCCTGGCGACCGTCGCCGCCACGGCGCTGATGGCACTCGTCGCCAACCTGCCCTTCGCGGCGGCGCCCGGCATGGGCATCATCGGCTTATTTCTTGTGGCGGTGACGGACATGGGCTTCACCTGGCAGCAGGCGCTCGCGGCCGCCTTCCTGTCGGGCGCCCTATTCTTCGCGCTGTCCTTCACGCCCCTGCGGGAGAAGATCATCCGCGAGGTGCCCGGCCCGTTGAAGAGCTCGGTGACCGCAGGCATAGGCGTCCTGATCGTCCACATCGGGTTCAGGCAGTCAGGCATCGTCGAGGCGGACCCGGCATCGGGCACGTACTCCTGGGCGTCCTGAAGTCCGGGCCGGGGCTCCTGGCGGTCATAGGCCTATTCGTCACGGGCGCGCTCCTGGCCGGAAGGATCCGCTTCGCCCTGCTGTTCGGCATCCTGATAACCTCCTTGATAGGCGTCCCGCTGGGCGTGACCGACGTTTCCGGGCTGTCCGCGGGGCCCGTCGCCGTCCCGCCCTCGCCCGCTCCCCTCTTTTTACGCCTCGACTTCTCCATCGCCTTCGAGCCCAGGTTCTGGGGCCTGGTCCACACGTTCCTGTTCCTGGAGATCTTCGACGGCCCGGGGAGCTTCCTGGGCCTCTTCACGGTCATGGGCAAGGATGGGGAAGCCTGCTCATCCAAGTTCGGCAAGGCCTTAATCGTGGACTCCGCCGGCGTGGCCTTCGGGGCATAGGTCGGCGTGAGCCCCTGCAACGTCTACTCGGAATCCGGCACCGGCGTGGCGGCGGGAGGGCGGACGGGGTTCGCCGCGATGACCGTGGCGGCGCTCTTCGCCCTGAGCCTGCTCCTGTCCCGGCTGTTCCTGCTCGTACCCTCCGCAGCGGTCATGCCGGCCCTGACCATGGCGGGGCTCCTCATGACGTCCTCCCTTGCCAGACTCGACTTCGGGGGCATCGCAGAGTCCTTCCCCGCCTTCGCGATGATCGTGATAGTCGGCTTCACGCTGAGGCTCACGGACGGCCTGGCCGTGGGCTGGACGCTGTTCATCGTCATGAAGCTCGTCTCCGGAAGGAGAAAGGAGCTGCCCCATACGGTCTGGGCGGTGGGTGCGCTTTTCCTCGCCAAGGAGATTACTGGCATCTGAAATCCTATCTGCGACCCGCTCAAGCCGGGCGCGGGACGCCGCCCCGCGCGACGGCTCCGGGAGAATCCGAGATGCGGATATAGGGGTGTTTCCGCTCCGTTGTGCCGCGCTCGCTTGGCATCGGCCAGGGCTCGAGGCCGCAACTTCCGGTCCGGATTACCTTCGTGCGGCACTTCCGCTGACCACCAAGCCGCTTTCAGTTCACGCGGTTGATCGAGGGCTCGGCGTTTCTCGCGGTTTTCCCTCACGTCGATTTCCCTAAACGGTTTGGACGGGATTCGCCTGAAGGCGCTCAATATCCCATAAGGACACGCTATTCCTAAAAAATAGACACCATTCCCTTATCATGATACGTGTTCTTGTATCATTCTCCCATCATGAAACGATGAGCATGAAACGGTTTTTTTGGGCATCATAGCCTTCGGCACCCATCATATCGTGACGGCTTCAATGGTTTCATGCGCCGGGGTGTTAATAAACAACATGAGCGTGCAAGGACGCGCTATATGGGGATACGCCTTTAAGGACAAGCCGGGGGACGGCGGCGGATCCCGGAAAAGGCTACGGCCTGTGCGGGACGGGGGGCGCGTTCCGGCTTCAGGTCTTCTCGAGGGGGCGGCGCGTGAGCTTCGAAGGAGCCTTGGCGGAGCGTTGCGGTCGCCATGCGTGGGCTTTATCGAAAAAGCACGAAATTACGGGCGCTTGCGATGAATATTTCACATCGAATGCTGAATCCGCCGGGGAGCGCGGCCCAGACGCGAGGGGAGCGCGGGCCCCGAATCCGGCCCGGGAGGCCAGGTTCGCGGGGCAAGGAGGGCAGGATTCGGCTTGACAGGCGGAGGCCGCGTTTCTATAATGGCTCCTGATTCGGAATGGAACAAGGTTGAAATCCTTGGCGGACCCGCCGCTGTTAGGGGTACGGGAACGCGGAGAAGGGGCTTTGCGCCCCGGTCACTGGGCCTTGGGACGAAAGGGCCCGGGAAGGCTTCCGCGCTCCCGGCCGATCCCGTAGCCAGAACACGTTCCGGAGTCGCCCGCGCCACGCGGGGCAGAGAAGACGGTCGACGGCAAAGACCTCATCTTGGGCTTAGACACCATAGGTCCGGGCGGGGGTTTTTTTGTCCGTGCCCCCGGTTCGGGACGGGATCGCCGAAATTCTCAGGAGGCACGCTTTGTTCAAAATCGCCGAGCACAAGACTACCCCGCAGCTGGAGATGGCGGCGGGAGCCACGACCTTCCTCTCCATGGTCTACGTCCTCGCCGTCAACCCGCTCATCCTCGCGGGCGCGGGCATGCCGCGCGAGGCCCTCTTCACCGCGACGGCGCTCGCGGCCATTTTCGCCACGCTGGTCATGGCCATGGTCGCGAACCTGCCCTTCGCCGTGGCCCCGGGCATGGGCCTTAACGCCTTCTTCGTGGTAATAGCCACGCAGATGGGCTTCAGCTGGCAGCAGGCGCTGACCGGCGTGTTCGTGAGCGGTTGCCTGTTCGTGCTGCTGTCGCTCTCCCCGTTGCGGGAGAAGGTGCTCCGCGAGGTGCCGCCCTCGATTCAGCACGCCGTGGCCGCGGGCGTGGGGCTCATGATCGCCCACATAGGGCTCAAGAACTGCGGCGTCATCGTGGTGGACAGCATGGGCATGTACTCGCTGGGGTCCATCACCTCGGGCACGGGGCTCCTGGCCGTCATCGGCCTGTTCGTCACGGGCATCCTCATGGCGGCGAGGTTCCGCTTCGCGCTCCTGGCGGGCATCATCGTCACTACCCTCATCGGCATCCCGATGGGGGTGACCGAAACCGCCGGGCTCTCCTCCATCGTCGCCGCCCCGCCCTCCGTGGCGCCGGTGGCCTTCGCGTTCGACTTCTCGATCCTCGCCAACTCCGCCTTCTGGGGTGTGATCCTGACTCTCCTCTTCATGGAGATCTTCGACGGCCTGGCGGGATTCCTGGCCCTCTTCACGGTCATGGGCAAGGAGGACGCGGCGCGGTACCGCCCCAAGCTCGGCAAGGCCTTTATCGCCGACTCCATGGGTGTCGTGGTCGGGGCGGCGCTGGGGACCTCGCCCAACACCACCTACGCCGAGTCCGGCTCAGGCATCGCCGCCGGCGGGCGGACGGGGCTCACCGCGCTCACCGTGGCGGTCCTCTTCGCCCTGTGTCTGCTCCTGTCCAACTTCTTCCTGATGATCCCGCCGTCCGCCATCGCCCCGGCGCTGGTCATGGTGGGCCTGCTCATGATGGCCTCGCTCGTCTCGCTAAACTTCGACGATATCACAGAGTCATTCCCGGCATTCGTCATCGTGATCATCATCGCCTTCACGCTCAGGATCTCCGACGGGCTGGCGGTGGGCTGGATACTTTTCATCATCATGAAGCTCATAGCCGGCAAGGCGAAGGAGCTCAACACGACCGTCTGGGTGGTGGGGATCCTCTTCCTCGCCAAGGAACTCCTGGGCTGAAGCCACCGGCCCCGGCCGGATCCCTGGCCTGCGGACGCCTGGTCGACCGCCTGGCTCGTTCCTGAACCCTGCGGTCGCCCGGGCATCCCTTGTTCACCGGAACAACGGCTCATCAGGGAGCCGAGGCGCGGTCGCCTCCCTTGGCCGGGGCATGGGAACTTTCGCCGTCATGCTCTTCCTCACGGGTGCCTCTCCCGGCCCCGACCGGACATGCGCGGGACCGCCCGCTTCCGGTCGGGGCTACGGCTTTCCGGCATCCCCGTTGCCGCCGCCCGAACCCTCCGACCGCCTGCCGGTAGCCCCGCGTTCCCTCCGTACGCCTTCCTGTGGTCTCCAGATCCCTCCGACCGCCTGCCGGTAGCCC
>JAISFS010000090.1 GCA_031263485.1 Deltaproteobacteria bacterium
GCGGCGTCCACCTCGTCGTCGAAGAAGTCGGCGATCTTCAGGAGCATGGCGTCCAGGGCACCGGCCTCCTCGCCGACGGCTATCATGGAGGTGACCATGTTGGGGAAGACCTGGGACTCCAGTAACGGGTCCACCAGGGGACGTCCCTCGGCGATGGCCGCCCTGGAGTCGTTCAGGGCCTCCTCCACCACCTTGTTGCCTGCCGTGCCGGCGACTATCTCCAGGCTCGTGATGATGGGCACGCCGGCCTGGAGCATGGTGGCCAGCGTCCGGGAGAACTTGGAGACCGCGACCTTGCGGATGAGATCGCCGAAGATGGGCACCACAAGGGAGTAGCGGTCGAAGAGGTAGGCGCCCACCTCCGTCTTGAAGAACTTCCGCAAGCCGATGAAGATGCCGATGATGGCGGGCAGGAGGATGTACCACTGGTGGATGACGATGCCGGACATGTCGATGACGAGCTGGGTGAGGCCTGGCAGCTCGCGGCCCATGCCCTCGAACATCTCCTGGAAGGTGGGGATGACGAAGATCATGATGACCAGCATGACGACCACGCCCACGCCCACGACGATGAGCGGGTAGGCCATGGCGCCCTTGACCTTCCGCTTCAGCTTCTCGGCCTTCTCTATGTACTCCGCGAGCCGCTTCAGGATCGTGTCCAGGATACCGGCCGTCTCCCCGGCGGCGACCAGGTTGCAGTACAGGCTGTCGAAGTGGTCGGGGTACTTCCTCAAGGCGTCGGACAGCGTGGCCCCGGACTGCACGGAGTTGTTGATGTCCCGGACCATGCTCTTGAAGGTGGGGTTCTCTGACTGGTCGGCCATGATCTTCAGGCACTGCACGAGCGGCAGGCCGGCGTCTATCATGGTGGAGAACTGCCTCGTGAAGAGCATGATGTCCTTCACCGAGACCTTCGGGGCGAAGAGGGCGATGCCCCCGAAGAGGTCCTTGGGCGCCTCCTTGATCGTGTAGTCGGAGATCCTCAGGCGCTTAAGGAAAGCCTCCACCTGGCGGGTGTCCTGGGCCTCCATGGTCCCGCTCCGCCTCTTGCCCTTGAAGTTGATTCCCTTCCAAGCATAAATTTGCATGTTCCCTCCATGACGGTCGATAATCCGGGCGGTCCTGCCGCCGTGCCCGGAGCGCACGGCCGCAGGCGAAGGAGGCCGGAAGGCGGGGGGAGGCGGACCGGCGCTCACGCATGCCTCAGGGCCTGAGGCCCCGGACGGCCCCGAAGGCCTTGAAAAGCCTTGGAGCCGAAGCGGGAGGCTCGTAAGCCCGAAGCCGGGACGCCGTGAAAGCCGGGAGTGCCCGGAAGCTGGAATGCCGTGAAAGCCGGGAGTGCCCGGAAGCCGGAATGCCGTGAAAGCCGGGAGTGCCCGGAAGTCGGGATGCCGACAAGGCCGGGAGAGGCAGGTAGCCGGGATGCCGACAAGGCCGGGAGAGGCAGGACCCCGGGACGGTCAGCAATGCCGCGAAGACGGGAAGGGCCGGGTGACCGAATGGCCAATGCCCACGGGAACAGGGTTAGGCGATACGCTGTGCCAACAAAATAATTAGTTATTTCAAGCGTTTGAGTCCAACTTCAAAACTAACTGCGAAACTCAGGCGAAAAACAGCGGCGGAGGCTAGCCTGGACGTGCTCCGCCGACCCGGAGGCCTTTCGTGTTGAAAGGACCCGAGAGGCGGGCGGCCCTTGAACGGGTTCGGAGGCGGGGCACGAAATCCGGCAACCCCCCCAAAAAAAGGCGGGGCGCCCCCGGAAGTACAAGGAATGGCCCCGGCCTCGGAGACAATCTAGCAGAATTTCCAAGAATAATCCAGACTCCAGGCTCCCGGGCTCGTCTATGGGCATGACGGGAGACCTCGCGCCGGGCGCCTCTTCCTTTTGCCCGGAAGTCCGTCCGCCGCTCAACCGTCCGGCGCATGACACTTGCAATTCGGACCCTTCTGTGATATTTCTACACGCTCAAACGGCCCGATCACGAATCAGGGCCCTTGTTGCATGGATGCGTCTGGGCCAATAGCTCAATGGTAGAGCCCCCGGCTCATAACCGGTCGGTTCCAGGTTCGAGTCCTGGTTGGCCCACCAGACAACTTGACTAAACTTCGAAAGTTGCCGATAAACCCGCTAAACCCTACGAATCGTTTGGGGTTTGGCGGTTTTTTTTTTAACGAGTACCGCCCGCGAACACCGTCGACATCCTGCCGTCCGACCCCTCGGGCAGCACAAACGGCAGTCTCGGCCGTCGATGGTGTCCCAATGCACTGCCCGAGGGCAGCAGTACTGCCGCCGGACCGCCAGCTCACGCGCCCTGAAACCGAGGTCAATGCAAGTTCGCGCATCGGGATAAAGCCAGCTCCCACGCTAACTTTACCGGCAGGGGAGCGGTCAGGTTGGGCTGATCGGGCAGACCGCACAGGATTTCTCCGAAAATGACTGGTGACGTGGTTTTCAGCCCATCTCACTGTCAAGGCTCCGAAGTTGGCAGATTTATGCTGTCGGACGTCCAGGGACGCGATCAGAAGCATGGGCCAGAAACCGCTCGCGACATATGACGGCATCGATGATGCGTTCGCAAAAAGTCGCGAAACAGTGACATGCATCTCCGCCCCTCGGCCTCCGGATTTCCGGCGCCCCACGATGGCCTCCTGGGGTCGGCTCCCCATCACGGTCCCCCGGACCGGCGCCTCCGCGCAATGCTCTGGACGTTAGCCCCCGAGCCGATGAGTCCGAACGGCGGCTCTCAGCCTGGCGGCTCCGGGCATCGGAACCCGGATGTCTGAGTGAATGGCGGGTGGAGGCGGGTAGGTCTCACCCTTTAAGGATGCTTTGGACTTTTTGCGAACGCATCATCGATACGGAGCCGTACCTCGCTGTCCAACCGGACTGGGACAGATGTCGGCAACTCCGATACACCTTTGATAAAAAACTGTCCCGAAAGGCCCTCGACCGGTGTCCTTGAGCTTCTCGGAAGGAAGCTTGGGGAAAGGCTGCACACTGTATTGTATCAAACGATACGCGACAGGCAGCACCCCAACAAGACACAGTCCGCATATTGCTGGCATCCCTGCGAGTGCCCCCGACATGCGGGACCGCGCCCAATGTTTCAGACACGTTGAACAGGGGGGCGCGTCCGGATGGTAGATAAGCGGAAAACGGGGTGTTCTTTTCAGAGGAAGCCTTAGAGCGGAAGGATTATCACCCGTCTGGCAGTCCAAACCTCGCCGAAGGAATCGCGCCTGTCGGGGGAACCTGCCCCATCTTCACGCGGCAAACGGAGTCCCCGCGGCATACGGAGTCCCCGCGGCATACGGAGTCCCCGCGGCATTCGGAGTCCCCGCGGCATTCGGAGTCCCCGCGGCATTCGGAGTCCCCGCGGCATTCGGAGTCCC
>JAISFS010000190.1 GCA_031263485.1 Deltaproteobacteria bacterium
GGGCGGGGGCGGGGGCTCGCGCGGAGGGGGAGGGGGCTCACTGGGCGGGGCGGGGAACGAGCGGTGCGGGCGGGCTGATTTCCTCAAGGACCGTTTTGCGGACCTCATCGGCTTTCCAGACGAGTTTCGCGAAACGCACCATCACTGCGGAAGTGCCGTAGACCGCCACCGCGGCGACAAGAACGGGTTTCCCGGAAGCGAGGTAAGGCTTGGCGTAATTCTTGGATAATATCTGACTGAAAGCTTCCTCGATTTTCCCTTCAAGAACGCGTTTGACTTGATCCGTCACGTACCCCAGCTCGAGGAGCCTGGAAAGGCCGTCAAGATCGGCAGGCGCCCCCCCGCCGTCTGACAGCTCGGAGCTGACGTCAGTCGGATACGGCGGAGTAGGTGTTGCTTGATGTCCGGTTGTTTCCCGTCCGTCTGCGGGCGCGGCGTATTTCAGCTCCATGACGACATAGCCTTTTCCGGAAACATCGAACAGAAGATCGGCTCTGCCGGCATCGGAGTACACCTCGCACATCGCCTCCAGCATGTTGCCGGCGAAAACCGCGCCTCCGAACCTCATAAGGGTAAGCAAAATCAGTTTATAACTTCCCTCACCGCCGTTGCGGTACCATTCTTTCGGATTTCCCGAGAAAATCGAACCCAGAAGCTTTTCGGACTCATTGACATCGCAGGACCATAACGACGACAACAGCGTGTCATTCATGCTTACGAAATCCGTCAGGGGATCGGATGACTGATTCATGAAGCTGAGTTTTTTTATGAATTTCCGGAACTTGGCGGAAAGTTCCTTGTTGATGCCATCTTTGATCTCGTTGTTGGGAATTTTTAGGAGATATTGGATAGAACTTTTGGTTTTTCGGATGTTGTCGATGGTCAGGTACCCGGCTTGCAGCAGAAAAGCCTCGCTGTTGATGTTTGAAGTATCCTGAATAGTGATAGGGGATTCGATGGAAATGTGTTTTCCGAAAATCGCGAAATGTTCTCCATCGAACGAATCGATGACATTGGAAAAAAGCGGAGCACCCGAGTCGTACCAGTAATCGCTAAAGTATTGGTTTTCAAGAAAATTTTTGATCGAAAAGGGGTTGAAGACTTTTGTAATCCCGTCCCAGCTATAGCCGTCGTACCATTCCGTGATTTCAGCCATGATGTCGTCTTTGGTGGATTCCGGAGGCAACAATTTTTCGTCTATCATTCCCGCGAGAGCCCTGTCAAGGTATTTGCCGTAAAATGTCGTTATTTCTTTTTCAGTGAAACCGCAGATCGTGGAAAAATTCTTATCAAACGTGATGTCTTTGATGTTGTTAAGTGCAGAAAAGAGTGACAGTTGCTTGAATTTGGTGATCCCGGTTATGAATATGAAGCGCAAGAAATTGCTGCAACCCTTTATGGAGGAATAGAAATTATAGAGCAATGACCGTATCTTTTCGATTCCGATCGGATCACGCAGATGTTTCAGCAACGGAAAATCGTATTCATCTATGAGCAGAACGACGTTTTGTTCGCCGATGCCGATGCGTCCGTCTCCAATATTTTCATTTTTGGGGGTCTGACATCTGATGGATACATTGACTATCAGATCGCTGATGGCGTTGGCGATGCTGGACTGGCTGATTCGAACCCCGTATGAATCTGCTACGGGCATCAGCGTGCTTATCAGGCCGGATTGAAACTGGTCAGGGTCGGGATCCACGGTGTTCATGTTGATCCTGATTACCGGTAAAGGCTCCCAGTTGAAACCGGAGGCCCGGGTCTCGATCTCCAGACCAGCGAAAAGCTCCCTTCTTCCCTCGAATACCTGTTGGATCGTATCGACAAGAAGGCTTTTGCCGAATCTTCTCGGCCTTGCGAGGAAAAAAGGGCCACGTGATTTCACCAGTTCGTGGATGAAAGCGCTTTTGTCGACATATACCGCGCCTTGCCTTCTTAAAAATCTGAACGAATCTTCGGTGATTTCCAAAGGATTCAAAAGGTTTTCCATGGCTTGAACTCTGATGAAGCGGGCACCCGGTCGAGAAGCAGGCACCCGGTCGATGCTTGCTATCATGTCAGGGACGCGAGAAGAAGCGGCGCAGACAAGTTGTTCGGAATTCAGGATTGCATGGCACCGGATCGCCAGGCGAAGCCGACAAATTAGGACGAATTCGCTTGAGGGAGCTCATAATCCGACTCCTTATGGCTTGCCGAAATCAATCTACATGCTTGAATCAAGGTTGTCAATCCGCCAGTGAGGTGGTGCCGCGGCCGTCAGGCGGCAAGGTGTCAGGGTTTCCTGGGATGAGGCTGCGGGGAATGGCGTCGGGGCGGGCGACGCCGCTGTTCCCGAGCCCCGTGATCATCCCGAAGAACTTCCCGCAGGATGGCAGGAGAACCGTGTGCGGAAGCCCACGAAGTTCCTGGACGTGCCTTCGGGATTCTAGCCGGAGGCTCTGCCGGGGCAAGCCTTCGTGCGCGATAGGGGTTCTGCCGGGTTCACCGGTCTCATGGGGACGGGGGCAATGGATCTGGCTGTGCCACTATGGCACGTCAGCCCAATGGGATGGCTACCCTGATCTATCTTCGCCCTCGGAAGGTCTGGCGGCGGTACGATCGGCCTCGAAGAAAGTCTGCCAAGAAAGTCTGCCAAGAAAGTCTGGAACTTCCCTTTGTCGGGTGTCGCATTCCTGGAGTCACCCCCGTCCGGGGTCCCGAAGCGGTCATGCGAGAAGAAACGGACAAGTGACTCAGCGTTCATGAAGGGGGTCTGGGCAACAGTGAAGAAAGGCATTATGCCTCCCTTGGGTTGCGAGCTTTTTTTTTCACGTCGGAGGAGTGCGGCGGAACCGTGAACATGGGCTGCTGGCCGATAATCCGTGTGGCCGAGATCGGCCCTCGCGTTCGGGACGCCACGCTCATCGCCACCCGGCTCCGGGCCCGCCGCCGATCGCCGCCGAGCGGCTGGCCAGTGCCGGGCTGATGATTGAACATGCGGCTCTGCAGGCCAATTGAGGGTGCCTGGTCAACGGCCCCGGGTTAATCATGAAACGGTCCATTGCGCGTAATATGCCATGGCAACCCTTCATGTTACGATGCCCGGGGATGAAGTTTCATGCGCCGGGTGCCGATAATACACTTGTGCGTGTCATGCCGCCAGCGAGGATCATGCCGACAAGAGGCATCGGTCCCGTTGCCGGGGTGCAGGCAGCGGCGATGGCTGGCGGTTCGCCGGGGACAGCCCCCGTGAGATGGCCCGGCCCGGTTTCCCGAAAGCGAAAACGGACGGCTATTGGCTTGGCCTTTGAAGGCCCGAAGATCCATGTGGATAATCCTCGAGGCTAACCACCTTGATTCATAGAATAAATTCGCGGTTTGGGTGAGCCCTGTCCCGAGCTGACATACGGATTTGCCTGCGGTAGCCAAGCGTTCTGGCCGGAGCCCCCGGTAAAGTCGAGACGGGGTTGCGGCTCTCAGGGTCGATCTGGGAACCGGAACTGTCGGCTGGCATTGTGCTTCAGTTATGGAGAGGGTCGCCGTTGCGGCCTTCGTCGGCATCGCGCCGCAGGGGTATGCGCGGCGGCGTCGCGGCAACGGAGCAGGCGGAGAGGATGAGTCGGGGCAGGTTCCGGAGGAGTCGGGGCAGGTTCCGGATGAGTCGGGGCAGGTTCCTGATGAGTCGGGGCAGGTTCCTGATGAGTCGGGGCAGGTTCCGGATGAGTCGGGGCAGGTTCCTGATACCCTGTCGGGGTCGGGCTCGCCTTTTCCGGCTCCTTTCGGCTCATGTTGCCGGTCGAGGGGTGGCTCTTTCGCGGACATTTTCCCGAGAATCTATAATATTTTGGATCATTTTCTGGAAATGTGATATACTTGCTTCCCAGTTAGATCCACTCCGCGCCACGGCGGCCCGGCGCTCTGCCCGGAGCGCCCCGCCCGCCTAAAACCAGGAAACCTCAGCCCCAGGGTCGGCGGCCCGGGCGGCCCAGAGCCAGCGAGAACCGAGGACAGACGCCATATGGCCATGAACAAACCCCAGATCAGCACCTGCATAGATTCCAAGCCGCATTCCTGGATGGTGGTGTCGGAGGAGCCCGTGCAGAACGGCGACATCGTGAGGCTGGAACACCGCTGGTGCAAGAAGTGCGGATGCCTCACCCAGGTGGGCGTCACCGCCACCGGCGATCCCGTGGTGGCCGTAAACGAGGCTGGGGCCCCCCATCTGGCGGTGCCCCGGATCCTGGACATTATTATCAAGTAGCCCTGCGGGCCCCCCGGCCTTGAGGCGGATTCGGCTCGGCGCCCGCCAGCCGATGGGGTCTGGCGGCGGCAATCCGCATTCCGGTCGCCCTTCAGTCCGATCCAAAAGGTCGGCCCTCGCGGTGAGTGCCGCGGAGCGTCCGTGGCATCTGCAGATAACCGCTAGTTCCGCGTTGCGTCTGCGTCTGCGTCCGCGTCCGCCCGCTCGGCTTTCCCTGGCCTTCCCGGGCTTCCACGGGCTTAACCGGCCTGACACGGGTCATCCGGGATACCAGGGCCAAAGGCCTTCATAGAGACGGGGCCGGACCCCCGGCCCCGGGAGCTCCGCCCCCTGCGGGGCTTTTTGTTTTTTGGGCTCCCGCGCGGGCCGCTCCGCTTTCCGGGGCCCCCTCGTGAGCCTCTTCGCCTTCCGGGGCCCCGCGCGGGCCGCCCCATTTTCCGCGGGCCCGCTGCCCGCGCCCAGGAGTTCGGACGCCATGACGGAAATCAGGAACGTCGCCATCATCGCCCACGTCGACCACGGCAAGACCACCCTGGTGGACGCCATGCTGTGGCAGAGCGGGCTGTTCAGGGACAACCAGCAGGTCCGCGAGCGCGTCCTGGACTCCATGGACCTGGAGCGCGAGAAGGGCATCACCATCATGGCGAAGAACACCTCCGTGACTTACCAGGGGGTCAAGATCAACATCGTGGACACCCCCGGCCACGCGGACTTCGGGGGGGAGGTCGAGCGGACGCTCGCCATGGTGGAGGGGGCGCTCCTGCTGGTGGACGCGGCGGAAGGACCGCTCCCCCAGACGCGGTTCGTGATGCGCAAGGCCCTCGAGCGCAGGCTCCCCATCATCTGCGCCATAAACAAGATAGACAGGCCAGACCGGAGGCCGGCGGAGGTCTTAAACGAGATCTACGACCTCCTCATCGATCTGGACGCCGACGAGGACCAGCTGGACTTCCCGGTGCTGTACACCAACGCGCGGCTGGGCACCGCTTCCGCCGATCCAGAGGCCGCGCTGTCCCCGGAGCTCTCCGCCGGGCTGGAGCCGCTTTTCAGGGCCATCGTGGAGCACATCCCCGCCCCGTCCGGGGATCCGGACGGCCCGGCGCAGTTTCTGGTCGCGAACCTCGAGTGGTCCGACTACGTGGGGAGGCTCTGCATCGGGCCCATGCGCCGGGGGTCCCTGGAGGCCGGCCGCGAGGCGGCTCTCGTGACGGCCAAGGGCGTGGCGGCGAAGGCGCCGCTGAAGGCGCTTTACGCCTACGACGGGCTCAAGAGGGTGGAGGCGGCCAGGGCCGAGACCGGCGACATCGTGGCGGTGGCCGGGCTCCCCGACGCCTTCATCGGGGACACGATAGCCGACCCCGAACACCCGGAGGCGCTCCCGCGGCTGGTGGTGGACGAGCCCACGCTCACGATGGAGTTTTCCGTCAACTCCTCCCCCCTGGCGGGACGCGAGGGCATGATGCGCACCTCCCGACAGATCCGCGAGCGGCTCGAGAAGGAGGCGCTCTTCAACGTGTCCATCCGGATCTCCGGCGGCGAGGATCCCCGCGTGGAGAGCGTCAGGGTGGGTGCCCGGGGCGAGCTGCAGCTGGCAGTCCTTGTGGAGACCATGCGGCGCGAGGGCTTCGAGCTTACGCTTGGGCCCCCGCGGATCGTGACCCGCGAGGAGGGGGGCGCCCTCTGCGAGCCCCTGGAGCTCGTCGTCTGCGACGTTCCGGAGGAGCACATCGGCGTGGTGACGGAGAAGCTTTCCGCCCGGCGCGGCCAGGTGGCCCGCCTCGTGAACCACGGCCACGGCCGGGCCAGGGTCGAGGTCCGTTGCCCCACCCGGGGGCTCATCGGCTACCGGAGCCAGTTCCTCACCGACACGCGGGGGGAGGGGCTCCTGAATTCCGTGAACATCGGCTACGTGCCCTTCATGGGCCCCATCAAGGGCCGCGCCAACGGGGCCCTGGTCTCTGACCGTTCCGGCCAGGCCGTAGCCTACGCCCTCTACCATCTCCAGCCGCGGGGGGTCATCTTCGCGAGCCCGGGCGAGCCCGTCTACCCCGGCCTCATCGTGGGCGAGAACTCCCGGCCTGAGGACATCTGGGTGAACCCGACCAAGGAGAAGAAGCTCACGAACATCCGGGCCTCCGGATCGGACGAGGCCCTGAGGCTCACCCCGCCCAAGCGCTTCTCGCTGGAGGACGCCATAGCCTACATGCGCGAGGATGAGGTCCTGGAGGTGACCCCCAAGTCCCTGAGGCTCCGCAAGAGGGCGACGGCGCCCAAGTGAGCCCGCCCGCCGGTGGGGAGTCGGAAGGAAAAATTTGGAGGGAAAGGCGAAAAATTTGGAGGGAAAGGCGAAAAAGTTGGAGGGAAAGGCGAAAAAGTTTGAAGGGGAGGTGAAAATGTTGGAGGAATGCGAAAAATTTTGAGGCGGAAGAGAAAAGGCGGAGGGGGAGGCGAAAAGTTGAGCCCCCGCCCAGCTATCCGCCGTAACGCGCTCACCCCGCCCAGCGATTCGCCGGAACATGCGCTCCCCGCACAGCCGGTTCGCCGGAACGTGCGCACCCCGTCCAGCCGATTCGCCGGAACGTGCCTTCACCGTGTGTTCGGGCGCAGGCCGGAAGCGGCCCGGCGTCGCGATCAGGCGGGCTTCCGGCCGTTGACGCAGGACGTCCCCGTCGCCCGCCGGTCGGCTTTCGCGGCGTGGCGGAGGGCGGATTCCTTTGCGGCGGGCCGGGTTTTTGTCTCTGTCTGTGATCTGATATAATCCCACAGCCCCGGTATCCTTCCCAGTCCGGCCCCCGCGGTTTTCCGAGGGAGCGGGGCGATTCCGCGCGAAGGGTCCCGGACAGCCCCCGAAAAACCCGTCGACCGTCCGCGCCCGGCGGGCGGCGCCCCGGCCGGCCCCGCCCCCATGAGCCTGCGGCTCCGCCGCGGGGGGCGCCCCGCAGGGGCGAGGCGAGGAGAGGTGTTCGTGACAGAGCTCACCGCACTACTTGGAGATTACCTCGCCCTCATCCTGGGCGCCGTCGGCCTCTTGGTCCTTCTGCTCGTCTACTGGCGGGTCAAGAAAAAGAGCGACCGGCGTCCCGAATTCGCCAAACAGGCCGAGGACGAGGCCCGCAAGGCCAAGTGGGCCGCCATAGACGCGGGGGACCCTGAGGCGGTTTCCGGCGGCGCTCCCCCCGAAAACGCGGGTCCCGTCGTGTCGGCCGAGCCGCCGCCCACCGACCCCAAGACGGCGAGGAAGCTTGAACGGCAGAAGGCCAAGGAGGAGGCCGCCGCGAAAAAGGCCGCCGAGAAGGCGGACGTCAAGGCCAGGGAGGCCGAGAAGGTTGCGGCGAAGCTGGCGGCCAAGGAAGCCGCCAAGGAGGCTCAAAAGGAGGCCGTCCGCAGGAAGGCAGAAGCCAAGGCGGCCAGGAAGGGCGGTCGGGCGCCGGACGCGTCCCCTGACCCGGATGCCTCCCCTGTCCAGGACGCGTTCCCTGACCCGGACGCGTTCCCTGTCCAGGACGCCTCTCCTGTCCAGGACGCGTCGGTCGCTCTGGAGGCTTTGGCCGTCCCCGAGCATCCCTTCGCACCGTCGGCCCCGTCTGCCCGTCCCGCCTCAAGCTCGGGGGACTTTCTGGACGCCGCGGTCTCGGCCGCGACCGGAATGGCGGCGACCGTCCCGCAGGCCGTGCCCTTTGCCACGCAGCAGTTCGGGACTCCGGAGGCTGCCATGGACGACGGGCCGGCGCGTCCCCCCGCGCCCCCCGCCCCCCCTGTGATAGACCCCTTCGTGCCGCCTGCGGTCCCCGCGGCCCCGGCGCCGCCCATCGACCATTTCATGCCGCCGGTGCCGCCTCCGCCGCCGGTACCCCCGCAGCCGATGTCGGCCGCCGCGCCGGTCGAGGTGCCGCCCCCAGCGGCAGGCGCTTTCGATTCGTCCGGGGCGCTCCACGCGAAGGCCCAGGCCCGCCCTGCCGACGGTCAGGGCCCGGTCAGGAAGCTTGGGCGCTTCCGGGCGGTGGAGCTGAGGGCCGTAGGCTCCTCCGATGAAGGCGACGAGGCCGAGGCGGTCGCCAAGCCCCTCGAGGTAACGCTCCCGACTTCCGAAGCCACGCTCCAGATACCCGCCCCCCGTCAGGCCCCCGAGACCCCGCCCCCAGGCCCCGAGCCCTCGCTCCCCGCGCCTGAGGCAGAGTTCCCGCCGGAGCCCAAGGTCACCCAGCCTGGCGCCCTACCGCCGCCGCCTTCCGTCGAGGCGTTGAAGTCCCGGCCCCCCCGGACCGGCGGTCCCGAGATAGCCGGCCAGACTCAGATGGCCGCGCCCATCCAGATCGACCAGACCCAGATGCCGCGCCAGGCGCCCGCCCCCCGCGAGCGGAAGTCCGTGACCATCCAGGACCTTGATGTGAGCTACGAGAAGCTCTCCTTCATGACTCCCCTGGAGATCGTGTACTACAAGCTCCTCCGCGGGGCCCTGAAGCAGTATCTGGTCTTCCCCCGGGTGAGCGCCCGCGCGGTAGTGAAGGCCACCAGTCCCGAGACGGATCACCTGAAGATTGCCGACAACGTGCTGAACGGCACCAGCGTAAGCTTCATCGTCTGCGACGTGCGCCTGAACATCCGGGCGGTGGTCGAGGTGGTGGACGAGAGCGTCGCCCCCACCAACAAGGACAAGGCCCGCGATTACATCCTGAAGAAGGCCGGTTGCCTGCTGGTCCGCTTCTACTCAGGGGACAAGCCGCCGGACGTCGAGACCATGCGGCGGCAGATCACCGGCTCCATGTGACTTTGCCCGCGGCGGACTTCCGCCCTGGGCCCCGCAGCCCCGGTCGCCTCCGCTGGCGTCTCCCCCAGCCCTCCGATGCCCTGCGCCGTTCGCGTAGGGGCCATGCCACTCAGCCCTCCCCACATAGGCCGCCCGCCTGAGACAGGCCGTGCCAGGTCATCGGCCGATCGCCTGCCGCACCCCGCCGCAAGGTCCGGACGCCGTCCGTGCGCCCTGCGGCTCCCCACCTTCCTTGCGGCCCCATCCAGACTTGCGGCTTCCATCCCTATGGTCCTGCGCCATTGCCACCGATTCTCCCGGAGCCCGTCCGGCGGCCAAGAAACCCGGAGCCAGCCGAGAGTTCAGGACGGGCCTGTCACGGACATGGCAGACGACCGGCCGGAGGATGCCGTGGTACCGGAAGATGCCGTGGTACCGGAGGATGCCGTGATACCGGAGGATGCCTGAACCGATTTGGCGCCGGATAACCTGGCCAAGTGCCTTAAGATATGAAGATGCATAGGGGTGCCCGGATGGGAGTCTCGATGGCCGCCCTGCCTCAAAGTGTCTGTTGCTGGAAACGTCAGCGGCCTCTGCATCGCGATCTCGTACGGCAACCCCGTATTTTTGTCGCGATTGTCTCTCTCTCGCCCGCGTGCCGGAAGCGTCCGGCGCGGACGATGCCGATTCGCCGGGAAGTCTGGACTATCCCATGTACTTTGGGGGAGCCCGCTGTTATCCTGGGGGAGGGGCCTTGAAGACAAGCCTTTTGACTATCAGACAAAAGTCTTGCTATCATGCTTGCCTGACTGTCGGGGGGGACTTCTCGCGCCTCCGGCGGCCTGGGCCGTTCAGGTGCCCTGTCCTCCCCAGTCAGCGCTCCGGACCCTCGGACCCCAGGTCCCTGGGCGCCGGCTCTTTTTTTTGCCCTCGGCGCGGCCTCACGGCCTCCCGCCCGGAGGGCCTTCCGGAGGCCTTCACGTCGACGGGCCTTCAGAAGACCTTTCCCGTGCCCGTTTGGGCCCATGACCCGCGCCTTTCCTTCCCTTGCGGGGCGCCCGCCTCGCCGACAGCCTGAAAATATGTGCCTTTGACGCCGCACGGTCACCCTTGCGGCGCGTCTCGGCGTAGCCCAGAGGCTCGCCTGGAGGTTGGAAGATGTCAGATTCCCCTGACGCCGACAATGGGACCGGCTCCGGCGATTGCCGGAACGAGGCCCCGGACCGGGCCGAAGCCCAGCGCGATGCCGAGGAGAATTCCGAAAGCCGCTACCAGACGGACGCCCAAGCCAACCCTGAAAGCCAGGACAGGCCCGAAGGCCAGGACGGGCTAGAAGGCCAGGACGGGCCAGAAGGCCAGGACCAAACCGGGAGCAAGACCGGCGCCAGGGAAGGCGCGGGGCAGCCCTTCGGGGGCGAGCTCCCGGCCTCCTTCTCCTCCCTGATCATCGGACTTGCCACCTCGGCCATGATGCAGATGGAGGGCGAGTCGCCGGACGGCACCAAGGCCAAGCAGGACCTGACGGCAGCGAAGCACTACATCGACATCCTGGCCGAGCTCGAGAAGAAGACCCAGGGCAACCTCACCGAGGAGGAGGGCAACATGCTCAAGACCTTCCTTTTCGACCTTCGCATGAGGTTCGTCGAGATATCGCGCCGGGCCTGAGGCCCGGGGCCCAGGCCCCGGCCACGCCCGAGGGGGCCGTCCCGCTCTTTCCGCACCCAAGGCTTTTGAAAGGATCCGATCAATGAGGAAATTCGCAGGCCACATGCAGACAGTCCCGCTCGCGGGCGTTCTCGCGGCCGCAGCCATAGCCCTCGCCTGGATGTCCGGCCCCTTATGGGGCGACCAGCCTGCCCCCCTGCCCGAAGTCAGCTTCGAGCCCTCGCAGACGCCCACCCCGCAGGCACCGCCAGAGGCCACCGCTCCTCAGGCCGTCGCGCCCGCCGATCCCCAGGCGGCGGCCCCCGCCGTCCAGCAGGCCCCTCCGGAGACGATGCCCCAGTCCGCCGCGCCCGGGGTGCCCGTGCCCCCTCAGGCCGCCGCTCCCGTTGCGCCTCAGGCGGCCGCGCCCGCCGCGCCTCAGGCGACCGCTCCCGCCGCCCCCCAGGCAGCGGCTCCCGCGGCCCCCCAGGCCGCCGCGCCTGCGGCCCCTCAGGCTGCGGCTCCCGTTGCTCCCCAGGCCGCCGCGCCAGCCGCGCCACAGGCCGTCGCGCCTCAGGCCGTCGCGCCTCAGGCCGCTGCACCCGTCGCGGCGCAGGCCACCCAGTCCTTCTCGGCACCCGCGGTCGCGGAAAACGGCAAGATCATGGCCCCGTTGCCCTCGCTCGCGCCTATGATCAAGATCGCCCAGCCGGCGGTCGTGAACATCTTCACGGTGAAGACCGTGCGCTCCCGAGGCGGCCCCGCCTTCCCCGGCAGGCCTCCATTCGGCGGGCCGGGCAGTCCCTTTTCGGGGCCGGATGAGGAGTTCTTCAACAACTTCTTCGGCTTCCCCAACCAGCCGCCCCGCGAGTACAAGGAGCGGGCCCTGGGCTCCGGGTTCATCTTCGACCCCGCAGGCTTCGTCATCACCAACAACCACGTGGTCGACGGGGCCGACGACATCAAGGTCAAGCTTGACAACGGCCAGGAGATACCGGCCACCGTCATCGGCAAGGACCCCAAGACCGACATCGCGCTCCTGAAGCTCTCCCGGGAAGGGACATATCCCTACATCGGCTTCGGAGACTCCGACCAGGTGGAGATTGGCGACTGGCTCGTCGCCATCGGCAACCCCTACGGCCTGGAGCACACCGTGACCGCGGGCATCCTGTCGGCCCGGGGCCGCGCCATCGGGGCCGGGCCATACGACGACTTCCTCCAGACCGACGCGTCGATAAACCCCGGCAACTCCGGCGGCCCGCTCCTTAACCTCCAGGGCCAGGTGGTGGGCATCAACACCATGATAGTCGCGGGCGGGAGCGGCATCGGCTTCGCCATCCCCTCCTCCATGGCCACCAAGATAGTCGACAAGCTCCGCACCGTGGGCAGGGTCGACCGCGGCTGGCTGGGCGTCTACATCCAGGAGGTCACCCCAGAGCTGGCCCAGTCCTTCGGCCTGGACTCCCCGCGCGGCGCCCTGGTGGGCACCATCACCCCCGACACCCCCGCCGAGGCCGCCGGCCTCCAGCGCGGGGACGTGGTCCTGGTCTTCGACGGCAAGCCCATCAAGCAGTACCAGGAGTTGAGCTCGTTCGTGGCCGACACCGAGGTGGGCAAGGTCTGCCAGCTGATCGTCTGGCGCGACGGCAAGGAGACCACGCTCACGGTGACCATAGGGCTCCTGCCCGACCCCTCCCAGAACCTGCCCGGCGCGTCCTCGCCCCAGGATCTGGGGCTCACGGTCCGCGACATCACCCCCGACATCGCCCGCTCCCTGGGCATCACCAATCCCTCCGGGGTCCTGGTCGAGAGCGTTGCCCCCGACTCCCCGGCGGCCCAGGCGGGCGTGCGGCCCCGGGACATCGTGGTCGAGATAGACCACCAGCGCGTGACCAGCCTGGCCGACTACCAGAAGGCGCTCGCCAACCACCAGCAAGGCGTGCCTTACCTCATGTTCCTCCAGCGCGGGGAGATGGGCATCTTCCTTTCCTTCTCCGTGGACTGAGCCCGGCGGGGGCTCCGGCCCCCCCGGCCGACCGTCGTGGCGCGGGCATCCGAGGGCTACAGCCCCCGGGGGCCCGCGCCTTTTCTTGACATCCGCCTGAGGCGGGCCGGTCTCCTTTCCCGTTCCTCCCTCTTTACGTTTCGCCATCTTCCCGTTCTGCCCTCTATCCGTTCCTCGTTCTTTACGTTTCGCCATCTTCACGTTCCGTCCTCTCTCCGTTCCTCGCTCTTTCCCGTTCCTCCCTCTTCCTGTCTTGCCCCTTCCCGTTCCTCCCTCTTCCTGTCTTGCCCCTTGCCGTTCCTCCCTCTTCCTGTCTTGCCCCTTGCCGTTCCTCCCTCTTCTCTTGCCCCTTGCCGTTTCTCCCTCTTCCTGTCTTGCCTCTTGCCGTTCCTCCCTCTTCCTGTTTTGCCCCTTCCCGTTCTGCCTTCTCCCGATTTGTTGCCCCTTCCCGTTCCGCCCTCTCCCGATTTGCCCTTGCCCGTCTGAGGAGCATCCGTCCGGCGGAGGGGGCGATGGAGCGGGCCTTCGGGTCCGGGCTTGACAGCCCCCGGAGGCACGGGTAACAATCAACCGTTTTCCAGCCGTTTTAAGGGCTAATCCGGTCAGGCGCGCGCCGAAGGCCTTTCCGCTGGCCGTCACGGGCGCGTCTGCCCGTCGGTCGGGCCCTGGAATCTTGCCGCATCATACGTCCCCGCCAGCGAGGCCCGCGGGCGGGGGTACGGAGGACACCGTGCCGGAGCTCGAAAGGGACGTGGCCCCCCTCCCGATGGGGGCGCCTGCGGGGCCCTACAGGATCACCGGGAGTTACGAGACAAAGCAGTTCTCGTATCTTTACTCCGCCGCCGGAAGAGAGGGGCCGGCAGTGCTGGAGGAGTTCGTGCCGCCCGGCGCGGTCCGGGACTACAGCGGCGCCCTGCGGGCCAAGAGCTCGGAGGCGGCCAAGGCCTTCGAGGCGAAGCTCGACCGCTTCAGGAAGGCCACCCGGACGATGGAGTCCGTGCTGCACCCCAACGTCGTCCCGCTCCTGGGCTCCTTCGATCAGGGCGGGACATCCTTCAGGGTCTTCCCCTGGATCCCCCGCAAGACCCTGGCCTCGCACCTCCGGGAGCTTCCCGTCCCGCCCGCCCTCGTTACGGATCTGCTCGCCCCCCTCGCGGACGCCCTCGCGGCGGGGCACGCGCTGGGCATCGTGCATCACGCCTTGAACCCTTACACCGTCTGGGTGGGCGATGCCGGGGAGCCGCTCGTGGCCTCCTTCGGGGACGTGTTCCTGGAACTGAGGGAGGGCTACTCGGCCCCGGAGCTCTACGGCGCAACGCGCGGGCCGGTAGGCCCGCCCGCTGACCTCTACTCCCTGGCGGCCATCGCCGTGAGGGCCCTGACCGGCGCCCACCCGCCTTCCGCCGCGCACCGCAGGGAGCTCTCCGAGGCCCGCGCCCCGGACCCCATGGACCGGCTTTTGGGCGGGCTCGCCGGAGCCCTCAAGGAGTGCCTGTCCGATGCCTTGGCCCGTTGCCTCAGGCTCGATCCGGCCGCACGTATCCAGAACGCCTGGGAGTTCAAGGGCAGGATGTTGGGTCAGCCTGCCGTGCCCCCCTCCGTAGGTGCCCCTCCGCCCGGAACCCCTCCTGGCTGGATCCCCCCTGCCGGCGCCCAGCCGCCCGGCGCCCCTCCTGGGTGGGTCCCCATTGGCGAAGCACAGCTTCCCGGCGCCTCTCCTGGCTGGGTCCCTCCTGCCGGAGCCCAGCCTCCTGGCTGGGTCCCCCCTGCCGGAGCGCAGCCTCCCGGCGCCCCTCCTGGCTGGGTCCCTCCGGCCGGAGCCCAGCCGCCTGGAACCCCTCCTGGCTGGGCCCTCCATGCCAACGCCCAGCCGCCCGGAACCCCTCCCGGTTGGATCCCCCCGACCGGCGCCCAGCCTCCCGGACCCCCTCCGGGCTGGGCCCTCCATGCCAACGCCCAGCCGCCCGGAACCCCTCAAGGCTGGGTCCACCCGACCGGCGTCCAGCCTCCCGGAACCCCTCCGGGCTGGGTCCCCCCGACCGGCGTCCAGTCGCCCGGAACCCCTCAGGGCTGGGTCCACCCGACCGGCGTCCAGCCGCCCGGAACCCCTCAGAGCTGGGTCCACCCGACCGGCGTCCAGCCGCCCGGAACCCCTCCGGGCGAGGCAATCCCTTCCGGAGCCCAGTCGGTCGGAGCCCCTCCGGGCTGGGTACCCCCTGCCGGACTTCAGCCGACCGTAGCCCCTCCTGGCGAGGCTACCCCTACCGGATCCCAGTCGGTCGGGGCCCCTCAGGGCGAGGCTACCCCTACCGGAGCCCAGTCGGTCGGGGCCCCTCAGGGCTGGATCGCCCCTTCCGGAGTTCAGCCGACTGGAGGCCAACTTGCCGGAGCGCCTCCCGACCGGGTCCCTCCTGCTGGAGTTCAGCCGGTCATAGCCCCTCCGGGATGGCTCCCCCCTGCAGGAGTCCAGCCGGTCGGAGCACCTCCGGGCGAGGTCTCCCCTGCCGGACTTCAGCCGACCGCAGCCCATCCAGGCGGGGCAACCCTTGCCGGAAACCAGTCGGTCGGAGCCCCTCCGGGCTGGGTCCCCCCTGCCGGAAACCAGCCGACCGGAGCCTCTCCGGGATGGGGCTCCCCTGCCGGAGTTCAGCCGACCGTAGCCCATCCAGGCGGGGCAACTCCTTCCGGAGCTCAATCGGCCGGAGCCCCTCCGGGCTGGGTCCCCCCTGAAGGGCTTCCGCCGACCGGCGTATCGCCCGACTTGGTCCATCAAATCGGTGAGCCTCGGATCGGTTTCGCCGCAGGGGACGGGGCGCATTATCCGCAGGCGCCCCCCGGTGACGCTCCTTGCCAGGCCCCGGCGACTGTCGTGCCGTCGTCGGTCCCTGCTGCGGCAACGGAGTACCGGACGGATTCCTCCACGTTACAGCCTGTTCCGTCATATCCAGGTGCCTTTGCCCCTCCGGAAGCCATGAAATCTTTCGAGCCAGCTGCGCCGCCTCAGTTTTTCGGAGCCGCGGCTTCTCCGGAATCTATCGGGTCCGGGGTACCTCCGGAGTCTTTCCGGCCAGCGGCGCTTCCGCAGTCTTTCGGGTCCGGGGTACCTCCGGAGTCTTTCGGGCCAACGGTGCCTCAGAAGTCTTTCGGGTCCGGAGTGCCTCCGGAGTCTTTCGGCTCCGCAGGTCCCCAGCGCTCTTTCGAACCTGCGGCCCCCCCAGAGTCTTTCTCGCCCGCAAAGCCTCCGGAGTTTTTCGGGGCCGTAATGCCACCAGAGACTTTCGGGTCCCCAAAGCCTCCCGAATCCTTCGGGGCCGCAATGCCATCGGAGCCTTTCGTGCCTGCGGCGACTTCCGGGCCTTCCTTGCCTGCAGTGCCTCCGGAGACCGTGCCTTCAGCGAGGCGGCTCGCGACTGCGGCGTCTCCCGTCTTCCGGGACGAGCCTCCCGGCCCTGTTTCTTCTCAAGAGCCTTTCACCCCCGCATTGCCTCCTGAACCTGCCGCATCTGAGGCGTCTCCAGAGCCTTCCGGATACACTGGGTCACCGGAGTCCGTGACGCCAGCTGAGTCGCCAGCGACTGCGGGGCCCCCTTTCCCGCAAGGCGAGCCTCCGATACCGAGCGAAGTCGCCCCTTCCGATGCCTTTACAGGAGGCTATCCGTCTCATGGCGAAGCCCCGCCATATTCGGCCGATGCCGAGCCGGAGGAACCGCCGCCGTACCTTTTCCCTCCGGACGAAGACGAAACCTCGCAGGGAACGCCCTTTCCGCCGGGAGAAGCTGAACCGCCGGCGTTTCCGTCCGGGGGGCCGGTCGGCTGGGACCTTGGCGAGTTGCCGCCTGGTTTCGGACCGCCGGCGTCTCCGTCCGGCCCGCCGGTCGGCGGGGACCTTGGCGAGTTGCCGCCTGGCTTCGTACCGCCGGCGTCTCCGTCCGGCCCGTCGGTAGGCGGGGACCCTGGCGAGTTGCCGCCTGGCTTCGGACCGTCGGCGTCTCCGGCCGTCGGGGACCTTGGCGAGTTGCCGCCTGGCTTCCGACAAGTGCCTGGCGAACCTGCAGGGGGGATAGAGCCGGACAAGGACGGAGACTGACCGCCGGCCTGCGGCCGGAAGAGGTGTCCCGGTTGGGCCGCGTCCTCGGACCGAGCCCCGGTCTTGCCTGTCCGGAATGCCGCAACAGGTCGGCTCTTCGGATTTCCCTCAACAATGGATTGTGCCTTTGCGAAGCTGGATTTGCCGGGGATTTTTCCGGAGGGCTGAAAGGCAGACGTCTGCCGGAAGGCTTGCCGCGTAAGGAATCCCGCGTACGCCCGGTTCGGCGGCATGAACCCGCCGGGGCTGTCCGGCATCGAACGGGCGGGGACCGGCGCGGGGTCAGGAAAGGGAGACTCGAGAGGCGTTTAGTTTTTCCGGTCGTAGGGTTCTTGGACAACGCGACGAGCTCCCGAAACTGCCGTCTTTTCGTCATGAGAAAACGGCTCGGCGGGCAGCGGGAGCATTTTTGATTTTCCGAGGTTGCGTGCTTGTTTTCTTGCGAGGGCGCCAGGTCGCCTGTGCTGGTTATGCAGCGCGCAGGGCGGCGGTTTTTTCCGTGTTGCAAGCTCCTTCAGGCTAGCTTGGCGGATGGGGCGTCGAGAATTTTCCCGCGTGTCAAGCTTTTTTTTCACTCACGGGATCCGTTAGAGGGCCGTCCGTTGCGTGCTTGCGGAACGCGGGAAACGCGCCGCCTCCAGGACGCCGGGGATTCTCCGGTCCAGCGAGCGCCCTCTTGCTGGCACCGGGGGAGGCGAGCGCCCTCCTGCTGGCGCGGGGGGAGGGAAGCGTATGCCCCTTCCGATGTCAAGCCTTTTTTTCGGTCAAGGGATCCAACGCGAGGGCCGGTTTTGATTGCTCTTGCAAGAGGGTTGGCGAAGATTCCGCAAGGTGTCAAGCCTTTAATTTGGTGCGCCGGATCAGGCGCGGGGAGAGCCTCATGCGTGATTATGGCGCACTGGGCTACCCTCTCGGGCGAGGACACCGGACATTTTCCCGTCCCGCAAGCCGCCTTCGGCGGGCTTCCCGGCTGTTCCTGAGCGGGGAAAAGACAATTCACCCCGACGTCAACCCTTTTCCCGGTCGAGAGCCGTTCCAGGGGACGCCGACGGCATGTTTCGGTGCGCGGGAAGCGCGGCATCGATCGGGACGCCGGGTTTGACCGTCCCGGATGCCGCCTCGGGTCGCCCTGGCGTGCGCCGAAGCGGGGCATCCTTATGGCGTCGGGCATTATCCCCCTTGCCAGGATCCATATCCTGAGCCCGGTTCCGCCTGACGGCGCACGGGATGGTATGGCCCCTATGGAGCCGGACGTATTCCGTGTCCCAAGCCGTCCGCGAGGGGGGCGGAACCTGTCCGGGCAAGGCAGGGGCCGTCTCGCTAGCGCACGTTCCCGACAGCCGCCGCCTCCGGAAAGGACGGTGGCGGCCGATGGCCCCGTGCATCGGCCTTCGCGGCGGGCCCCGTGCATCGGCCTTCGCGGAGGGTATCCGCAGGCAAGACCGAGCCCTGGAACCCTTTAAAAAAATAGCCCTCATGGGCTATGATCTGCGCCGCGGGATGCGCCCCGTTTCGCCGTTTTGGCCCCCTCGGTCTTTGGGGCGCCGTCCGGCCCTTTCGCGCCGGGATCCTTGCGTTTCCTGCAGAGTCCCCTCACCGTTTTCCGGAAATGCCCTCGCGACCGTCCGCGGCTACTTGGCGCCGGTCCGGTGCGCCGGGCGCCCGCAACGGCATTTCCGCAACCGCCGGCTTCCGGCCCCCTATGTCCCAGGTGTCCGCCTTGCCCTTGCCCCGCAGGCTTAAGAAGACGGCTCTCGCGGTACTGATCGCGCTGTGCGCCGCCTCGCTCCCCGTCGCGGGGATGTGGGTCTTCCAGGAGCTTTATAAAAAGCAACTCTGGGATCCCCGCCACGCGGCCCTCGTGAACGGCAGGCCCGTTTTGCGCGAGAAGGTGGAGGGGATGGTCAAGGTGGGCCTCTACCCCCCGCTCGCGGCGGAAAGCGGTGAGCCGGGCACCATCACAATGCGCCAGATCCTGGACAAGCTCGTGGAGGAGGAGCTGGTCCTCCAGGCAGCGGAGCGGGCCGGGCTCTCCGTCACTGAAGAGGAGGTGGAAGGCTACCTGGAGGCGCAGCTGGAGGCCTGGGGGTGCGGCGGCCCCCGGAAGGGCTACCCTTGCCGGCGGCCCAGGGGCGAGGAGCTGGAGTCGCTCAAGGCCGCGTTCCGCGAGAGGATGCTTCTGGAGAAGGTGGCAGCCCACGCGACCGGTCGCTTGGGACGCCGGTCGGCCACCGACTGGGAAAGGTACCTCGCCGACTGGTCAAGGGCGCACTCGGCCGCGCCGGTCTACGAGGTGCGGGCGCTTCTCGCCGAGAAGACGCCGGAGGCCCTGAAGGCGCTGGGCTCTGCAACGGCCCGGGCGGAAGGCCTGGCGGGGCTGGAGGCGGAGCTCAAGGCCGCGGGCGTGGGCGCGGTCCTGTCCGAGCCCATCTTCCTGGATCCCGCCAAGTCGCCGTTCGCCGCGGCAGGCCTGAAGGAGGAACTCGCCGGAGCCTCGGGCGATCCCCTCTTGCTCACCGGGGTCATGGAGCTGGAGGAAAGTTACGCGGTCCTGGAGATCCTGAGCGAGGTGGCCGCGCCGACCCCGGAGGAGGTGGTCCGTTCGGCCAGGGCCGGCTACGAGGCCAAGGTCGCCGAGGAGGCCTTCCGGGCCTTCGTCAGGGACCTGCAGGCCTCGGCCGTCATCGAGATAAACCCTAACTTCCCCGGCGCGGCCCCGGCTGGCGGAGCGATACCCTCGGCAGGGTCAGGCGGGCCTTTCGCGGGCTCAGGCCCGCGTCCAGAAGAGGGCACGGGCGGTGCGGAAGCCATGCCAGCGGCAGGGTTCGCGGACTGGACCGAGGCAGACGGCGAGGAAGCGGGCGGTGCGGACCAAGGGGATGCGGGCGGTGCGGGCCAAGGGGATGCGGGCGGTGCGGGCGACAATGCGGCCGATGACAGCGAGGCAATAACTGTGGACCATGGCGAGTAGGTTTCAAGCGTGACTGCGGGCGAGGACGTTGGCCCGCCTCGGTCGTGACCGGCGGCTTCGGGACGCGTCGTCTGGACCCGGCGGATTCGGACGGGGAGACGCCCTCGGGCGCTTCAGGCGCCTCGGGGGAGATAGTCATTGCGGACGGCGTCGGGCAGATCCGTTTGAGCCATGGAGTCGCGTACTGGCTTTCGGGCAGGTCTCCCGGAACCGGACTGTGCCCCTCTGGCCTGGTCGGCTTGCCTCCGGAGCCCGTCCGGCGTGCCTTCGGGAACCGATCGGTACGGTTCAGGATCCTGAACCGAGGGCAACGGATCTCGCAAGGCCTTGCGCCGTAAGGCCCGAAAGGGACCAGGACGCTGCCGGCGATTCCGAAGCCCGCGGTCGTGGGTCACGGCACGATAGGGTTTGACAGCTTTAGCGCGAAATAATACAATCCCCGCATCATCGAAAAAGACTTGTCATCGGGGGCGGGGCCCCCGGCAGGACGGCGGTCCGAGGGAAACGGGGCATCTTCCGGAGGGGGACGTCGGCGGGGGCGCCGCTGTCCCTTGCCATGCCCGTCCTGCGTCCGAAAGCCAGAGTGCCTTCGGCTTCCGTGCGCGTCACCTGCGCCCTGTCGCGCGTCAGCGCGGCGTCTTCCCGTTAGGCCCTTTGGCTCCGTTTCGCGTCCGTCTTGCGGCCTTGAGCCGCCAACCCGCCCTCAGGGCCGTCGGCCCGGCCTTCCCCCTGAGAGGGCTTGACCCGCGCTCGGGTCCGGCCCTCATCCCTGTCCGGGCGCGGACTGCGCCGCGTATCGCCCGTCGCGGTCCGGAAACTGCGTCTCGGGGGTCATGGCCCCGGCACTGTCCGGGGCACCGCCCCTTTCCCTTCAACCTTCAAGGAGGAAGCGCCCGCCAGGCGGGGCCGGCACGCGATCGCGCGCGGAAGCGCGGCGGCGACCCAGGGCCTCTAAAGCGTTTGATCAGATGATTTACGACGGATCCTCAAACAAGAACGGGGACGACGGCATGGCGGACGTCCAGAACCGGACGGACTCCAGGCGCATCAAGATCGATCAGGTGGGGGTCAAGAAGATCCGCTACCCGGTGGACGTGAAGGACAGGGAGAACGGCTCCCAGAGGACGGTCGCGTCCGTGAACATGTTCGTGGAGCTGCCCCACAACCACAAGGGCACCCACATGTCCCGGTTCATCGAGATCCTCTCCAAGCACCGCAACAGCATCTCGTCATCCACCATCCCGAGCATCCTGACGGACATGAAGAGCCGCCTCCAGGCGGCCGCGGCGCACCTCGAGCTCTCCTTCCCATTCTTCATGGAGAAGAGGGCCCCGGTGACCGGGGCGGTGGCCCTGATGGAATACGGCTGCATCCTCTCCGGGACCCAGGCAGCCGAGGACGATCCGGACCTGACGGTGGCGGTCGTGGTGCCTGTCACCACGCTGTGCCCCTGCTCGAAGGAGATCTCGAGCTTCGGCGCCCACAACCAGCGCGGGCTCGTGACGGTCACCGTGCGTTACCGCCGCTTCTTCTGGATGGAGGACCTCATCAAGCTAGTCGAAGGCTCCGCCTCCTCCGAGGTCTTCTCGCTCCTGAAGCGCACGGACGAGAAGTTCGTGACCGAGACCGCCTACAACAACCCCCGCTTCGTGGAGGACGTGGTCCGCGAGGTCGCGGTGAAGCTCCGCGCGGACGACAACTTCTTCTGGTTCTCGGTCGCCGCCGAGAACTTCGAGTCCATCCACAACCACAGCGCCTACGCCTTTCTGGAGTACTCGCGGGATGAGCAGGAGTCGGGCACCCTTGCCTTCGGGGTCGAGTCGTCGGATCTGGCCTTGGCCGAGGTGCCCCCTCTGGACGCGTCCGGCTCCCCGCCCATCGGTCCGAGGGTTTGAGGGCCTGGGATCCGTCCGGGGCTTGAGGGCTCTGGCGTCCGAAGCCGCCAGGAGGCGGAGGGCCCTGGGCTGAAGCCCTTGAAGGCGGCGGGCCTTTGGGGCCGAAGCCGCCTGAGGCGGAGGGCCTTGATGGCCGAAGCCGCCTGAAGAAGGCGGACGGGCGGCATGGGGGCCGGGGAAACGGCCCGTAGCCGGGGGAAGCGGCCTACGGCCGGGAGGGCGAGCATGGACAGGCTGGCAGTGGACGGGGGCGCGCCCCTCTTCGGCAGGGTGCGGGTGAGCGGCGCCAAGAACGCGGCGCTCCCGATCATGGCCGCCTCGATCCTGGCCGACGGACCCCTGGAGCTTTCGAACGTCCCTTCGCTCGGGGACCTGAAGACCATGGCCCGTCTCCTGGAGTTCATGGGGGGCGGGGTGCGGGCTGCTTTCCGCGGCGACGAGGGCGCCGGCCCGGACGAGTGCTCCATCGACATGCGGGGCCTGAACGTCCCCGAGGCCCGCCACGAGCTTGTCAAGACCATGCGCGCTTCCGCGCTGGTCCTGGGCCCGCTCCTGGCCCGCCACGGCCGCGCGACCGTCTCGCTCCCAGGCGGCTGCGCCATCGGCGTGCGCCCGATAGACATGCACCTGAAGGCCTTAAAGGAGATGGGCGCGGACTTCGACATCAGCGGCGGAGACATCGTGGCCCGCGCCCCCGAAGGCGGGCTCCGGGGCGCGGCGGTGAGCTTCCCCACCGTCACCGTCACCGGCACGGAGAACGTCATGATGGCCGCGGCCCTGGCCCGGGGCGAGACCGTCATCTCCAACGCCGCGCGGGAGCCGGAGGTGGTGGACACGGGCCGCTGCCTCGTCGCCATGGGCGCCAGGATAGACGGCCTGGGCACGGGCGAGTTAACGATCCGGGGGGTCCCGAGCCTCCGGGGCGCCCGTTACGCCGTCATGGCCGACCGCATCGAGGCCGGCACCCTCATGGCCGCGGTGGCGCTGGCCGGCGGCAAGGTGACCCTCCAGGGGGCGCCGCTGGCCGCCATGGCTGCCGTCCGCGACAAGTTCGGCGAGGCGGGGCTGCACATGAGCTACGAGGGGGACGACCTGTACCTGGAGTCCCCAGGCGGCCGGCTCGAGGCCGTGAACCTCGTGACTATGCCGCACCCGGGCTTCCCCACGGACATGCAGGCGCAGTTCATGGCCGCCATGTGCCTGGCCTCCGGTGTATCCATCGTGACCGAGACCATCTTCGAGAACCGCTTCATGCACGTGGCGGAGTTGAGGCGTCTTGGCGCGGACATCACCCTGGAGGGCCGGTCGGCCGTCGTCAAGGGCGTGAGGCTCCTCTCCGGCGCCCCGCTCACCGCCTCGGACCTGAGGGCCTCGGCGGGGCTCCTCCTCGCGGCGCTGGCCGCCAGGGGACGGAGCGTCGTCTCCCGCGTCTACCACCTTGACCGCGGCTACGACCGCCTGGACCAGAAGCTGAACCTCCTTGGCGCCAGGATAGTGCGGGAGAAGGAATAGCCCATAGCCTGTCCCCCGAAGGCCCTGCGGGCCGTCACGCAAGCCGATCGGGTGCCCGGGAGTCCGAGGTGCGGCCTTTCGTGCCCCATGGCCTCGGCGGGGGCCCTGCCGCGTCCGCCGATGCGCCTTGCGGCTTGCGGATAGGGCCAGGCCATGGCGGCCAGCGGCGTCGCCGTGCGGCTTGCGGATAGGGCCTGGTGGCCCCTCGTGGTGCCATGGGCTTGCGGAAATGGCCTAACGGTCTGCAGGCCCCGGCGTGGTTTCCGGAAAGGGCCGACGGCCTGTAGGGCCAGGCATGGTTTCTGGAAAGTGCCTAACGGCCTGTAGGGCTCCGCGGTGGTTTCCGGAAAGTGCCTTATGGCCCTTGAGGGCCCCGTACAGCCTGCGAAATGGCCCTGTTGGCCGCAGGCCCCGTGAGGTTTTCGGGGTGCGGGGGCCGTGCGGTTTTGGCAGTGGCCCGTGAGGCTTGCGAGGGCCCCGCGCGGTTTGGGAACACGCGCGCGGCTTCGGATGGGCCCTGCGGTCTGGGTGAGCCCTGTGCGGCTTCTGGGCAGGCGGCGCGCGGCTTCGGATGGGCCTGCGGTCTGGGTGAGCCCTGTGTGGCTTCTGGGCAGGCACGCGCGGCTTCGGATGGCCCCTCGCGACTTGCGGAAGGCAGTTGTTGCCGGAAGGCCACGCATTGGGCAGTCGGACAAGAAAAGGCATCTGCGGCCGTGCGACCTTGCCTGCTCGCGGAAGCTCGGCGGAAGCAGGAGAGGGTTAAAGATGCCGTGCAGGTTGCCCAAGGCCTGCGGTGCCGCGGCATTTGTCCGGTAATGGCCCTGGAAGGGCCGAGAAAGGGCTGCGGGGTCATGATCGCGATGATGACCTGTCCCGAGTGAGCGGAGGCCTTGAGAGCAAGCTGAGGGCCGTTCAGCCGGTGCGTAGGCTATGGCCCGCACGTGCCGGGGGATGGCAGGCCGAACGCTGAAGGCGACGGCATGTCCGGGGCAGGGCGGGCATACAGGATCATTCCCCCTCAAGGCCGCCCGGAGATCAACCGATGTCGCCAAAGGCGAGGCAAGGGCAGGGGAGCCCCCAAGCCGACCTTATGCCTTGAAGCGGCCTGAGGCCGGTGGATTCCTGCGGGGGCACCCCAGACGATCCGGCTGTCAGTTTACGTGCGGTGCCGTTATGGCGTTGTGCCGCGGAAGGCTGACAGAGAGCTTGCCCAGGCGGCTATGCTTTTCCAGAACCGGTCTGGGAGCGAGAGCGCGAGAGACGGCCGAACGAGAGGCGGCCGAACGAGAGGCGGCCAAAGGCGGAGAAGTCTGGGGAGTGCCGAAACTTGGGCGTCAGAGCCTGGTGGGCCATGCTGGCTTCGAGAAAGCGCTATCGAACCATGAGAAGGCCCCATAAAACCGGAAAGAGGTCGGCGGATCTTGAAAGGTTTGCGGAGTCCTCATGAGGCAGGTCCGGATCGAGTGCCGGACGTCCCAAACGCGCAGGATAGGGGCTTCCGCTGGCGCAGCAAATGGGCGCTTCCGCTGGCGGGGCAAGTGGCAACAGGAATGGTATTTTCGGGCGGCCATTAGTGGCAGCGAAAAAGCCGGTTGTCCTGGCGATGGCGGAGAAAAGTACGGACAGCTTTCATGCCTTCCAGGGCGTTGGATGTCCGGAGAGCTGTCCGGAGGCCCTTAGGGGCCTCCATTAGGGCGGAGGGTAGCCAGGATGGCCTGAGAATGGCAGGGATGCCGGTAAGGGCGGGGAGGGCAGGCAAACAGGCCCAGGCCAGGCCAAAGGCGAGCCGGGGCAACGGAATCCCCTGTATGTCCGGTATGGAAGCGAGCTACCCGGCTCATCGGAAACCATCCGGAGGGGTGCAACCCCATATGGCAGCTCTCCGGTCCGTCCGGGGCTCCCGAAGTGTGTCCCAGAGCACCTGAAGTCCCGGCCCGGGGCCGTCGGTCTGCAATACGAGCCGAGCACCGTAACTTGTCCGGAGAGGGCCGAAAGCCACTAGATAGGGCTGTTGTGGAAGGAGGCGAGGATTCCGGGCAATGATAATTCAATTCTAAGTTATTGAAATCACAGAGTTTTTAAGAAGACGTCAAAAAAAAGATTGAAAGGTGTTGACAAGGGGGGAAAAAAGAGTATTATGCCTCTTGCTGCACGGGAAGGCGGCGGGGAATTCAGCGAAAGAGATTGAAACCCCTAGCTTTCCCGGCTTTTCTTCGGAGGGCGGGCGGCAAGCGGAGGCCGGCAACGGTCTTCGGCTCCTGGGAGGGCCTGAAAAAAAGGCTTGACAAGGGGTTCCGGATCGGGTATCCTTCTTTCTCGCTCAAAAAAACCGGAAAGCAGTTTCCGGTCGGCGAGCGGCGCTCTTTGAAAACTGAATAGCGGACATGCAAGCGTAATATGGGTCCAAATAATGGGGCTCTGGCTTCGGCAAGAGACCCCGTTTCCGTTTCAATTATACACGGAGAGTTTGATCCTGGCTCAGAATGAACGCTGGCGGCGTGCTTAACACATGCAAGTCGAACGGACTAGATTTCATTCGTGGTTTCTAGTTAGTGGCGCACGGGTGAGTAACGCGTGGGTAACCTACCCTCTAGTTTGGAATAACCCTTCGAAAGGAGTGCTAATACCAAATAAGACCACGATGACTACGGTCGACGCGGTCAAAGGTGGCGAATCGCAAGATGCTATCGCTAGGGGACGGGCCCGCGTGACATTAGATTGATGGTGAGGTAATGGCTCACCATGTCTACGATGTCTAGCTGGTCTGAGAGGATGATCAGCCACACTGGGACTGGTACACGGCCCAGACTCCTACGGGAGGCAGCAGTGAGGAATTATTCACAATTAGGGAAACCTAGATGGTGCAACGCCGCGTGGGTGAAGAAGGCAGTTTTGTTGTAAAGCCCTGTCGTAAG
>JAISFS010000205.1 GCA_031263485.1 Deltaproteobacteria bacterium
CCCGCGGCCGGCGCCGGGGGCGTGCCCGGGGGCGGCGCGGCCGGCGCCGGGGGCTGGCCCGGGGCCGGCGCTGTCGGCATGCCCTGGGCCGGAGCGGCCGTTGCCGGGGACTTGCCCTGGGCCGGGGACTGTGCCGCGACGGGAGCCGGAGGCGGCCCGGTCGGGTGGGGGCCGCCCAGGCCGGCCGCGCCCGGAGGGGCGACCGGCGTCGGCGATGGCGGTGTGTCGGGAGTCTTGGGCAACTTCTAGCCTTCTGGCGTGTCCCGCCGTCCGGGCTCTCTCGGGCGTAGGGGCTTCAGGACTGGATGAGATATCTGTCGGGAGGTCTTAATGACTATCCGGCTCTAACATTTTACCATCGGCGCTATACGTTTGAAAGGGTATCGCGGGGTGAGGGCGGCCTCCGTGCTGCCGTCAGTCCCCCGGTCATGGGTTTACAGCGGCGCCTTTTGAACGTTGTCCGCGGCGCCTTACGAGTGCAGTCCGAAGCGTCTAATGAGTGCCGCCCTCGGCGCCCGGGCGTTAGCTTCGGAGGGCTTGGGGGGCCGGTCGCACTGGGTGGGAAGCGGCCCGTAACACGGCCGGGCGCCTGGGAAGGCTCAGGGCCCAAGGGGCGACTGCCCGGGAGAGTGCCGTCCGCCCGGGGCGCGGCGAGCGGTCCGGACATGGCCTTGAGGAGGGCGCGTCCGTCGGCTGGAGGGCGGCCGCGGGCCGCGCCTTCAGACGCTCGCAGCCACGAGGGACATGTTGTGGAATGCGTTGCGCCATCTTCCCCCCCTTACGGGGACCGGGCAGATCTCCCCCGCGGAGTAGGCGAAGGAGTAGGGGCGGCGCCTCTCCAGCCCGGCCTTGAGGTGATCAGCCTCGAACGTGTAGTTGAAGCCGAGGACGATGTTCCTGGAAAGGCAAGAGTAGACGAGGAGCGGGCCCCTGGAGGGGAGCCCCGACCGGGACGACAGGAGCCTGACTCCCCCCAGGATATGCTCCTGGTCCATGGACCCGAAGCCCAGCATGGCCCCGGGAGGCGCCAGGCCGCCGATGACTATGCCTCCCTCCGGGGTCCGGTCCACGATGGCGCGGAACACCGGGTCGCTGCCGTCGCTGCGGTCGATGGACAGCGGGATGGCGTTCACGCCCAGGATCTGCCCGCCCTGGCACAGTCCCAGCGACTCCAGGAAGTCCATTGCCGGCATGCCGTTCACCTGGAGGATCACGTTCTCGCGGGCATCGGTGATGATGGCCTTCTGGCGGATGGATTTCGCGAGAGACACCGGGTAGACCTGGAAGCGCGGTTCCACGGGGCCCTCGACAAGGATCATGCTGGCCCGGTCGGCGAAGCTCTCCCCGTTGAAGATGACCTTGGGGTTCCTGAAGGCCGTGGTGTAGTCTGCGGCTGCGGTCCCGAAGAACGGCACGCCGTCCGAGGCCAGGTCCAGGGCCTGGACCATGAGCTCGCCTATGGCTTGTCGGCAGTGGTTGGGAATGAACACCAGCCCCAGGCAAGGACGGCGTTCCAGGAGGTTTTCCGTCTCGATGTAGAGCCGGGCCGCCGGCCCGGCCACCTCCTCCGCCATGGACCCCGAGAGTCCCGCCGCGAAGCTGCAGAGATCGGAGGTGAGCACGCTCAACGTCAGGAGCATGGAGTCGGTCAGCCCGCCCGACGATGAGTTTAGGAGCGTGTTGATGCCGACCGTGGGGAAGGGCAGGCGCTCGCAGATCGCCCTTAGCACCCCCGACTCCATGAAGGCGTCGTTGCAGTGGATGATCCCCGCAGAGTTGCGCCTGAGGCCGGGATTACTCCCGAGCTGGGCAAGGATGTCCCTTACGGCCAGTTCAGGCTCGTCGGGCTCCAGGGTCTGGGCGACAAGCATCTCGATCATGGAGGCTCCTTCCTCTGAGCCGGTCTTTGATCCGGGACGAATTGAACCGGTGAGGGCCCCGGGCGTCACGGGGCGCAGGTCGCGGGCGGCGTGCCAAGCAATGCCGAGCGGGCGCTCCTCCCGCACTCGGGGAAGCCTATGCCCCCGACGGTCGGGATTTCAAGCAGGGATTCAAGCAGGGAAATGAAAAATTCCAGGCTGAGAAAAATCCGCCCTTCGGCCTGTCAGGAAATGGCGTCCCGCCGGCAGACCTCGCGGGGCTTGGGAATCCCGCGCCGGGAGGAGGATTGCTGGCGTCATCGGCGTTTCGGGAACGAGGGTGGTTTTGTTTGTCCACGGCACGGGGTGCCTGCGGCGTCAAGGCCTTTCTCGGCGCCGGGGTGCCTGCGGCGTAAGGCCTTACCGCAACGCCTGGCACCTGCAGGCGGGAGTCCTGGCCGCGGCGTCGGGGAGATATGGCGTTCAGCCTGTCCGCAACGTCGGAGCCCCACAGGCGGGAGTCCCGGCCGCGGCATCGGGGACGATATGGCGTTCAGCCTGTCCGTAACGTCGGAGCCCCTCAGGCGGGAGTCCTGGCCGCGGCGTCGGGGACGCCGTTTCGATCGGCCCCGCTCTTTGCCACGAAGGGAAACGTCCGATGCAGTCCGGCGTTTGTCCCTGTCGGGTGAGGATGCGCGATGCCGGTGCGATCCCGTAAACGGACTCGAAAGCCCCGGCGGGCAGGACAGCGAGGTCGGGGCCGTTTCCTGCTTGCGTTGTGTTATGTCCCGGAAGGCCTTCGGCGCGCCGAAGGGTTTCGGGCAGGATATTCGATGCCTGCGGAGCAGAGTCCGGAAGGCGGCATGACCGGGGTAGGCTCTCGGCTCTCCGTAGCCTGCGGCCAGCAGATGCCTGACCCGAGAGCGGTCGACTCGGGCATCGGCATGGAGGCGGCGACCGACTCCGTTGTGCCGAGGCGACCGAGCTAAGGGGGGATCCCGACCGTTGCGGCTGGAGGCGCGGGGAGATTCAATGGCTCCCGCGCCGACGGCGGCGCTGTCACGTCCGGAAGGTACCGTGGCCCGAAGCGCGGAAGGGCGCGTCGTGTGGGATCACCGTGCCGCGGCCAGGCGCCTCCCGCTGTCGGGGGGGAGGCGAGTCCGCTGATATTTCCACATGGAGGCAGGGAAAACCGGAAACTGAGGCGAAGGCAAAGGCTAAACAAAGACAAAGGCGTGGCCTGAAAGTCGCCGTTCGCGCCCCGGAAGGGCGGGCGGCATGGAAAGCGAACTTGTTGATGCGGCGAGAACTTTTAGTGAGTGTCACTATAACACGTCCGTTGGCAGGAATAAAGGGGTTTTTGGGAAAAGAGGAAAACTAAGCGGATGGAAATCCTGCGGACGTTGCAACGGCATCGCGACGGATTTTTTGCGCACTACATGCCGTAGCTTTCGGAAAAATCTGGAGGTCGGCCCAGAAGGCGGGCAAACACATGAACATCCGCCTGATACGTTCATGTTGAATGGAGATGCCACAATATGTGTTGTTTGTCAATTAAAATACATCGATACACGTTGTCTTATGATTCAATTATGTATGAAACGTTTCATGATGAAGGCGCGACGCGACTGGACAGAGCTGTCGGGAATCCCGCTTGTGCCAAGGGCAACGTAATCCTTGCGTCAAAAAGGCAAAAATCGCCCGAGGCAAGGACTGCGGCAAGCCTCCGGGCCGGGAGAGTGGGAGAGTGGGAGAGTGGGAGAGTGCGGGGCCTGGCCTGACGTTGCCGACGCGATGCCCCTTCATCGGAAGTTGACCGTCCTTCCGAATGTCCGTGTCCGGGCGGCCATATCTTGCCGGTGGCCGTTGACGTTCGGGCGCAGGCCGTCCGTCGGCATGGCCGAAGCGGGGCTCAGGCATCGGGGAATCCGCGGTAAATGGCGGCAGGCCCGGAAGCTTTTCAGGATCCCCAATCCAGGCAACAGGGCTTGCGGTCTGCAGGCCATATACGAACGCGAGCGACGACAGTCACCGGCAGGGTCGACAGGATACGCTTGCATTTCATTTCCCTGCGCTCTCAAGGGCGGAAAGGTTTCGGGGAACCTGCGCACGTTCGGGACATATCTTGATTCCGCTGCAAAAACCTTCCCCCTCGACAGGGAAGCGGAACGCTATGCGGCCATCGCATTGGCGCCCGTGCGCTAAAGCCTTAAGCCTCCGCCCATCTGTGCAGCCTTTTCCCAGACACTTTGCCCTCAAATGACTGCCAGGATGTGAGGGAGGGGATTATTGCCGTGGAATCAAATCTGACTTAGGTAAATGATGATTCTGCAATAAGCGACTATATGATTCGCTGATCGCGAAGCATACAGACGCATCGCGTCAGAAATCGAGGAAACCTATGTCCGCCATTTTCCGCTTGATAAGTTCGCCGCCTGGCTCTCGCGTCCGGCTTCTGTTACCCGGCATCGGTTCCGGCCCTCGCCCGCCCGCCCGGCTCCTGTCCATGCGCCTCCGCCCCCTCCGCTTCCTCCGCCCCCTCCGCTTCCTCCTCCGCCTCCTCCGCCTCCTCCGCCTCCTCCGCTTCCTCCGCCTCCGCTTCCTCCGTTTCCGCTTCCGATTGCGGCCAAACCGCCGTTCCCGGAAGGCGAGGAAAGGCGCCTTGATGCGGCATGCCGAGTCGCGGGAGTCCTGGCGCAATCGCGCTGCAGTTCGGGGTCAGACTGTCTTCACGACGACATCGGCCATGACGGTCGGGTCGCCGCAGTGAAGGATTTCCGAAACGCGCGAGCGATGTGGGATTCGGCTCCGGAATCTCCCCGTCGCGGGCGCGGGCGGCCCGTACTCGCAAAGGGTTCCGCGGATCCGGGGGAAACCTTGCCTCTGAGCCCGCCTGGCCCCTCCGGCCCCGCTCAGAAGGTGACGGCTATCAGGGACATGTTGTGAAACTCGTTGCGCCATTTGCCCTCCCTGGTGCGGATCGGGCAGATCTCCCCGCTGGCGTAGGCGAAGACGTAGGGGATCCGGCCGTTCAGCTCCTCGCGGAGGGCCTCGGCCTCGGCGGCGTAGTTGAAGCCCAGGACGATGTTCCTTGAAAGGCAGGAGTACAGGATGAAGACGTCAGGGGAAGCGAGTCTGGTGGCCGCGGTGACCTGCTTGACTCCGTCTATGATGTGGGCCTGGTCCATGGCCCCGATGCCCAGCGTGCTGTCCACTGGGGCCCTGCCGCAGAGGATCAGCCAGCCCTCCGGGGTCTGGGCCAGGATCGCCCGGACGAACGGCGGGGCCCCGTCATGGCGGTCGATGAAGAGCGGTATGGTGTGGGTGGCGGCCAGACGCCCCTCGAAGCAGAGCCCTAGCTGCTCCATGAACTCCAGGACGGGCATGCCGTTCACCTGCTTCACGATGTTGCCGTCGGACTCGGTGATGATGGCCATCTGCCTGATGCGCCTCTGGGCGGAGACGGGGAAGACGTGGAAGCGGGGCTTAAGGTCGCCCTCCACGAGCACGATGCCCGCCCGGTCCGTGTAGGTATCGCCGTTGTAGATGACCCTGGGGTTCCGCATGTGCGTGGTGAAGTCCGCCGGTTGCCCGCCGAAGAGTGGCACGCCGTCCGAGATCTCGTCCAGGGCCTCCGTCAGGATCTCCCCTGAGGCCGAGCCCGGCAGGTTGGGCGCGAAGACCAGTCCCATGACGGGCCGAGACCGCAGGAGGTTCTCGGTCTCCACGTACATCGCGGCCGTAGGCCCGAGCATGTCCCGGCCCATGGGGCCGGAGAGCCCCGCCGCGAACTTGACCGTGTCCGAGGTGAGCACGGTGGCCGTCATGAGCATGCTGTCCACCAGCCCCAGCGAGCTGGAGTGCAGGAGGGTGTTGTAGCCCAGCACCGGGAAGGGGAGACGGTCGCAGACGGCCTTGAGCGCCCCGGACTCCACGAAGGCCTGGTTGCAGTGGACAATCCCCACGCTGCTCTGGCGCAGGTTCTTGGGCAGGTTGAGCTGCCCCAGGATCTCCCCCACGGACCTGTCCACGTCGTCCGGCTCCAGGGTCTGGGCTATGAGCATCCTCACCTTGGACATGCCGTGCCCCTTGCGGCGTCCGCAAGGACGCGGGCCATGTCACCCGATGCCCTCATGGCCGCCACCGACACGATCAAGGCTCCGGCATCCGTTGCCCTTAAGGCGCCAGTGGCCGTAGCCACCACGCCCTCCGTTGTCGCCCTCAAAGTGCCCGTAGCCGTTGCCTTCAAGCCCGCCGCCATCGCACTCGGGGCTTTCGCCGCAGGGCTCGTGGCCCGTGCGAGAAGCGCGACAGAGTCAAGAAAGCTCGGTTCAGCCGGCCCAGGCGGGAGGCCCAGGGCATCGTGTATGCGCTGAAACGGAATATTTTTTCCGCGGGGAACTTCGGTCAAATGGAATGCCTATGGCGCAGGGGGCAGCAGGCGAAGCGGGACTGGAGTGTAATGGTTGCCCAGCGGCGAGGGTTTCGGGGCGGTTGACTGGAGCGGGGCGCGGGAATGCGTGGAGGGAAGAAGGATTTCTGCCGGGCTGGATTCGGGGGACAATAGAGCGAGGTGGAGACGGGTCTGCCGCTGGCTCCCGGCTCGGGAGGTTGCAAAGACGGGTGGCTGGCCGTCCGGGCCGGAAAAGCATTGGCTTGGTTCCGGCTTCGGGGCTTCTCGTTTTCGGCTTAAGGTAATGAGCGTATTGCAGTAATGAATGTATTGTAGCATTTGCGGGGTGACAAAGAAAGCTCAGATTTTCGTGTTCCCCGCCGTTCCGTCGAAGGTTGCGTTGGCGCGGCGTGTGGAGGGAGCTGGCGAAACTCTATCCCGGAGCCGCCAGGGCAAAGAGAGGTCGGCTGGCGTTCGTGGCCGGCTCCGGGCTTGCGGCTGGCGTTCGTGGCGGGCTCCGGGCTTGCGGCTGGCGTTCGTGGCCGGCTCCGGGCTTGCGGCTGGCGTTCGTGGTCAGGCGAGGCGCGATCGGCGGTCGGGACAGACTTGAGTTTGGGGCCCGCCCCGGGCATGTGGGCGGGCGCTACATGCTCTTGGTCACCAGGGGCATGTTGTGGAATTCGTTGTGGAACCTGCCGTCCGGAAGCGGGACGGGGCGCAGCTCCCCCATCGAGTAGGAGAACAGGTAGGGGAGCCGCCCGGCCACCTCCCGGCGGAGCGCCTCCATCTCCATCGTGAAGTCGAGGCCCAGGCTGATGCTCCAGCGAGGCAGGAGTACAGGAATGTAGTGCAGGGCGCGGACAGGCTCATGATCCGGGCCGCGCGGCTCACGCCCTCCAGGATGTGGGGGACGTCCATGGCGCCGATGCCCAGGGTGGCCACGGCCGGGGCGTTGCCGGCCAGTAGGATGCCGCCGTCCTGGGTCTGGTCGATGATGGCCCGGACCGTGGGGGGGCGTCCACCGCCCCTCTCCAGGAAGATGGGGATCATGTGGGTGCTGGACAGCCTGCCGTCCCGGCACAG
>JAISFS010000207.1 GCA_031263485.1 Deltaproteobacteria bacterium
GCGTGCAGCATGCCGTCGTTGGCCCCGAAGTACACCATCTGCCTGCGTCCGGACTCGTCGATGCGGTACTGCGTGTAGCTCCTGTCGCCGTAGAGGATGTCGAAGTTGGACTGCGGGGCGCTGACCAGGATCGGCTTGGAGTTTATGACGTCGCCGAGCCTCCAGACGCCAGGGGTCGCGTTGTCGGTCCAGGGGTCGCCCACCGTCCGGTTGCGCCAGCCGCTCTTTTCGATGCCGGTTATCCACTCGACCAGGTTTCTGGTGGCGGTCGCCTTGTTGGCGGCGCCGGGCAGGGCAGATTCCCAGTTGTCGTGGATCATAAGCCCCGCCAGCTCGGCCAGCGAGCCGGCGGAGGTGTCGAACGTTCCGAGGGAGAGTTCGGGCCTCAGGGCCGTCGCGGGCCTCCCGTACAGGATCCGCCTGCGGCCGTCGGCCACCGAGGCCGTGGCGCCTTCGGGCCGCGGGCCGGTCGCGAGCTTAGCCGCCGGAAGCCTCATGAGCCATTGGCCGGTGTCGAAAAGGGGCCTGATGGAGTGGATGGTTTTCGGGTGCGCCATGGCGTCCGTGAAGAGGCGCTGGTCGTTCTGGCCGAAGGGGTCGTAGCAGCGGTTGATGAAGTCGCCGGTATAGGGGCACTTGGGCTCCACCTCCGGCGGGTTGGTGACGCTGTTGAAGGTGACGATGTAGTCTCCCTTCTCGCCGGCCGTGCCGTTCGCGGGGGTGAGCAGGCCGTCCCGGTCGTAGTCCTCCCGGTAGTTCCCGTACCTGTCCACGAAGAGCCCGAATACGCTCCCCACCCACCTGACCTGTTGGGTCGAGTCGTTGGGGTTGACGTAGGTCGGGTAGAAGACGGTCTGCACCGAGACCCCGCCGCCCTGGATCGTGTCGACCGAGGCCGAGGTGGCCGTGCCGGTGGAGATCGAGCGGGCGATGTCCCTGAACGCGCTCTGCAGCTGGGCGGGGAGCTGGGAGATGTTCGCCGCCTCGAAGTAGTTCTTGGGGACGCCGTTCGAGCCTTCGAACTCGCCCGGATCGGGGATGCCGTTGCGGTTGAAGTCGTTGAAGCCGCCGTATTTCGCCGCCAGGTACAGGGGTCCGGGCAGGTAGCTGCCGGCCGAATCGGGATCGGGGTCGAACTCGAATGTCCTCCAGACCTTGAGGCTCGCGGCGTCGCCGGTGTTCATGCTCGGCGAGGTGCCGAAGGCTTTCTTGCAATTCGTGCCGTTGTCGGCCGTCGCGCCGCCGTAACCCTTCGGCCAGTTGCAGGAGGACGGGGTGGCGTACTTGGCCAGGCCGCCGATGTGGCCGAGGTCCATGTAGATGCCGTCGCGGGTGGAGCCGCCGATCGAGTAGCCGCCCATCATAGGGATATTGGTGCTGTTCATGTATTTCCACAGGCCCACGAAAATGCCGGCCACCTCGCCGGGCTCTATGACGAAGGACTGGTCGTAGGGGTACTTGAAGGTGTAGTACGTGCCGCCCTTGACCTTCAGGGCGCCGGATATCATGGTGTTGCCGGTGGTGTTGAAGCTGACCGATCCGCTCTTGGAGATCTTGGAGGAGCTGACCAGATCGATGGTGTACTCGATCAGGAAATCGGAGTCCCAGTCGGAGCCGCCGCGGTTGTCGACGGCCTGGGAGGCGTCCTCGAAGTTGACCCTGATCTTGACGTGGTAAGGGGTGCCTCGGGAGTCGGTCTGCCAGTCGAGGATGAAGTAGTTCAGAAGCCCCAGGATGCGGTCGGTGGTCGTGGCCGCGTCGCGGCTGCTCATAGCGGAGGGGATTAGCGATATCCGCTTCTCGGCCTTGCCGGAGCTTCCGTAGACGGGGAACTCCAGAGGCGGGAAGCCCCCGCTCATGGCGACGGCGTAAACGTCGATGGACTGCTCCGGCGAGCCGGAAGCCCCGAAGTTGTGCGTGTGGCCGTAGTAGGCCACCGCCGCCGAGGTGTAGGTGCCTTCGTAGGAAGGCAGGCTCGGGCACAGCCCGCTCACCTGGGTGAGCGAGGTGAGCGTTTTGGGCGAGCAGTCCGACATGTTGCCGCTGGAGTAGAACCACTTCTCGCCGCTGACGGATGTGGCCAGTCCTTCCGCGGCCGTGATCTTGTCGAGATAGGTCGTCTTGTTGAAGGAGTTGGGGAGACCGGAGTTGAGCGAGGCGGGGAGGTTCCCGAGGAACGGGCGGTTGATGCCGCCTGCAGCGCCGACGGCCGTGTCGCCGTCGAAATCGCTGTCGGACTCGGCGATGAGCAGGATGACCGGCTTGGAGCAGTCGGCGCCCGGCAGGGCGGGCAGGTCGGCCCAGGTCTTCAGGTAAGGCGCCTGCAGGTCCGTCGTGTTGTACGTCGATTCGGATGAGGGCACGAAGGACCCCGTGGGATCGGTCGAGCCCTTTTTGCCCTCCGCCAGCCTCTGCATGTAGCGTACCGCCTCGTAGAGCATCTCCCCCACCGGGTTGCCCCAGCTCATGGCGGAGGTGTAGTTTCTGTTGGAAGGGTTGGGGACGGGGTTGCCGGCGATGGTGAGCGAGTCGATGTTCCTGATGAGGCCGCCCTTCTTCAGGATGCCGGTGTTGAGGTCGATGGCGGACGTGAGGTCGTTTATGTGGTTGCGGACGACCCCTCCCTTGCGCCGGGTGTTGCCTGCCGCGGTTTCCGCGTTGGAGGCGCTGGAAAAGGTGTACGAGCCGGTCAGGAGCCCGAAGAGCATCTGGCCGTTCTCGCCGTTCTGCTGCAGTAGGCCTGCGGGCTTGAGGTTCCCGTTGGGGTATGTCCGGCAGCCCTCTCCCTCGCCGAAGTTGTCCTTGACGCAGACGTCCACCTGCACCGTGAAGGCCCTGATATCTGAATTGGGGTTTTTGAGGTTGAGCGACGACGGGTTGGGCGAGTCGTTCAGGACCCAGTCGTAGTAGCGGCCGCCCGTGCCGGTGACGTTGATGTTATCCTTGAAGGTGCCCTTTTCGGCGTTGAGGATGTACTCCACCACGGGAAACACCGCCGTGGTGGTGTTGTTCCTCGTGCGGGCGAAGAAGTGCGCCTTGCCGGCGGCGGGCTTCGCGTAGGGGGTGTACTTGGAGATGTCGTAGTACTTCGTCATCGCGGTCTCGGTCGCCCAACGGTCGTCCGCGACCACGTCGGTGCCCCAGGTGTGGGCGTCGCGCGGGACCAGGGAGCTCTGGAGCCGGGTCTTGGCGTCGGTGTCAGTCATGCGGTATCCGCCGTAGAGGATTTTCCTCACGACGTCCATGCGCGTGGCGGTGACGAAGTTGAGCCAGTTGCCGCTGAAATTCCCGCTCTGGGTCGTGTGGGGGTCGTTGCAGATGCCCAGCCTTTCCTTGTTTTGGTAATGCACGGCCCTGACGGCTGGGATGTTCGCGTCCTTGACCGCCTGCGGCCTGGCGGAGTCCAGCGCGCTCTGGGACTGGTCGTCCTTGGTCGGGCCGACCCTCACGAAGTAGGCGGCTTCCTCCGCTGCGAACGCGATCGACCCCTGGTACTTGTAGCAGCTCCTGCTGTCGAAGTATCCGTAATATTCGACGGACGGGTTGAAGCCGGTGTCCACCCTGCCGTCCCCGTCCATGTCCGTCAGCTCGTTGTAGGCCTGCTGGACGAGCTTGTGGTCCTTGGAGAGGACCAGGAGCACCTGGGGCACGGTCTTGCCGGCGCTCATGATGGGGCTGGACTGGTAGTCGGACTTGTCCGGCCCTTCGGCTGGCGGTATGGTTACCACGAGGTTCACGCCCGGCTTGGTGTCGGAGGCCCAGGCCCAGGCGGACGCGGGCGTGAGGAGGAGGAGGACGGCGCTCGCGGCCAGGAGAACGGCGAGGGCTAAGAGGCCCAGGCGGGACCGGACAGTCCTTATCTGCGGCGGGACGGTTCGGGTCGTCCCGGAGGGGGACTTGGCCCCTGTCTCGTTAAAAGTCATGCTCGGGCCACCTTTCAAGGGATCCCGCGGCATTGTTTGTGCTGCGGCAGAGGTGATATGACTGGCTTTTCGGGCGAGAGCTCGGGCACTCCGGCCCATGCCCCGCGGGAAGCGGGCAGGTCGTGAAGCCCGGGATTCTTCGCCGCGTGGCGGTCGTCTCCCCGGACGACCGTGCGCCGAGGCGTCATGCGGTGCGTCGGCATCGAAAGCCTTTGCGGCAGGCTTTCAGGGGAAGTAAAGTATGTCAAAGGAGGCGACTTTTTGCCAGCGGACGCCTGGAATAAGCGAAACGGTGCAATCCGACGCTCATTCTCTTGCAATTAATGAGCCATCCGTAACGCTTGTGAATAGGAACCGGTTGGCGCCTGCTCCTTCTAAGTGGCTTTGGGACTCGGTTTCGGGTGGTTTTCGATCCGGAATCGCAGGGCTTGTAGATGAACCGGAAGGGCAAAATCCGTTTTCGAATACGCTAGTTTTCATGGGGGCGAATCGACTGTCAGCGATATTTCGGAAACCGGATAGGCCGAACTGGATAAGTGCATGACGATCCGCTGCCGCGACCGAATCGGAGGGCCGTTCGAGAGCCGGGACGCCGAATTTGCAGCCTGCAGAGCCGGAGGGCCTCATGCCGGACAGAGTCTTTCCTGCCAGGCCTGCAAAAGCCTTTATACGGGCCGGTCAGCGATGGCGGCCGCACCTGCCTTTCGCATGTAAGTGCCTTGCGACTCGCGATACGCCATAGCCTTACGGCGGCATGATATCTGGCTGGAACGGGAGTATGCAAGGGGGCATCTGGTCAGCTGAGGAAACGGTGGAAGACCCTTCAACCTCGATCGGGGATGAGATTGCGATATTTAGGGATCGATATTTAGGGATATAGAAATGCAGTGTCAACAACCTAATGAAGAAATCGACAGTTTCTCAGATATTTTCATCAATGATATCAGTTGCTTACCAGGCGTGGCTTTTCTTAAGTTGTTGACATCGCATAGATAGAGTGGTGCCGAGTTGCCATAAGTGGCGCCAAGTTGCCGCTTGACTTTTGCCATTTTTTGATGAATCGAAAAAAATTCCAGACGAGGGGGTGGTTAAAGTCGGCATGGTGGGTGGCGGGAAACAAAATTTAAAAATATGATACAGATTTGCCTCAGTTAGGATTCAAATTCACCGTTTTCTCGGTTTTCGGTGTTGTTCGGAACCTGTCACTTGTTTCGGCAGTTGCGCCTCCTTCAATCCCTGTATGGGCTGTTTCTCCCGATTTATGTTTGTCGTTGTGAGAATGTTAGCCCCCAAAGTGGCCATTGACACGTTCATCTCCACGTAGTCAATTGAAATGCCCCGTCCTTCAGTCTGTTGAGTCCACTGAAAAGATCTCCTCCTCCCGGATGGAGTCGATTGCTCCATCTGAGAGGGGGCGGACAAAGTCCGATGGATGACAAGATGAACGAGCGCACACTAATCAATCGGGCACCCTCCTCCATCGCTGACCCTTCTGCTCGACGGCCAGCCTGTTGTGGCATGGATTCCGTCCAGTTTTTCTCTACCTCCCAATTTTCAAGTTCCGGACGGGGCGGCAGGTCCGGCTTGCGGTGAACGTGCCCCCTCCTGAGCCTCTGCTCACCTTGCTGGTCAGCTTGCGCTCAAACACATAGCGGTTGACCCTCCTGATGTTCGCGTCGAGAACCTTGAGGCACTTCACCGTCTCCACCATCCGGGTACCCCGGACCCCCAGTCTGCCTGGCCCCACGCCCCTCTTCGGCTCGCTCATGGTGGATTCCGCGCCGTTCCCGCATGGGGGCCAGCCTGACCATTTCCCCCTTCGCGTTCTCCGCATCTATCGCGGAACTTCGCATAAGATGCGGAATGCCCGATATGGCAACTTAAAGGGTGCGCCAAAATCGCCGGCAGCTTCAAATCTAAGGAGATCACAGATGGATACTGCCTTATGCGATCATACATCGAGACTCGCCGTAAGCACTGGACAGGCACTTATCAGGCGGCCAAGATTGGTATAGACGAAGAGACTCCGGATTTTGTCAGCGAGGTTCTGCCAGAGTAATATTCTGAAGGGGCTCATCAGGAAGCGACTTAAATACGGTATAGCCATCATCAATCGCGTGCGGGCAGGTTTCCGTGGAAAACCAGTTGTGACTCAAGGACGTGGCATGTTTGCGGCTTTACAACATGAATGATGACTGGTATTCCTGAGATTTAAAATTTTGTATTCGTTATTATTATCAACTATATTCAACATCGATGATCACATGTTGTTGGTGAATTTTTGGCTTAACCATGCAAGAGCCTTTGAACAACTGTCTGTACCGATCATCACTTTTGATGAAGTATATACGCTACAATAATCCAGTAATAATCGCGATAATCAGCGAACAGAAATTTAAATCCATTAAATTTATATGGGTAATTATGGCTAAATTTATGGGAATTGAAAACAGTTTAAATTCAATAATGCCGTTCTCGAAGGCAGGATAAAAATCACCTGAAAGTTACAACAGTGCTTGGAATGAGCGCCTAGAAAGCGATAGTCCTGAGCGGAGTTCGCTTCGACCGGCATGGACATCATTGCCGAGTTGGCGGAGAGGCTCCCGCGAAGGCTAAGGATGCGTAGTCTGTCGCTGAGGTCTGCGTGTGCGGGGAGGTCTGCGTTGGCGGGAGATGGAGTAAGCTACGGATGCCGAGAAGACATCGTAAGATGTGTAGTATTGTAGTATCAGCGCTGCAATCTGATGGGCATGCGGCGAAGGGATTCTGCGTTTGGCGCGAAATCCTCCGTAGCCCTCAAAACAAAATCCCCGCGCCAGGGCGCGGGGATTTTGACTGGGCACCTGGGCGGCCTCGCGCGAGGCCGCCTTTTGATTTCAAAGGCGTGGGGCGCCGTATCGGCGCGGATCGTCAGGGCCTTGGGACAGTGTCGGCCTACAGATCGCCCGACATGACTTCGGGCGTAATCGCGAAGCCGGAGTCGAGCACCTCGCGCCAGGATGTGAGGTCGCTTTGCAGCAAAGATCCTGAAGGGATGTAGATGGAGGTCGTGCTGGCGTCGGGGGCGGAGGCCGATACGGTGATGCCGGCGGAGGAGGCAATCACGAAAGCCTCCGTAGGCGTGCCCTTGCCGGTCGTGAGGCCGCCCGTCACCCTGCGGCCCAGCGGGTTCGAGCTCAGGGGATCCTCCGCCTGGTTGGTGAACAGGCTCATGGTGGAGGGGTTGGGCAGTCCGGTGAAGGTGTCGATCAGGTAGAGGTAGCCGTCCCCGAAGTCCCCGCAGCCCGCTTCGCGCGGGGCGAAGGATGTGAACGCCATGAGGCTCTCGCCGTTGCCGGTGGGGACGAGCTTGGGCTGGGTGATGACCATCTCGTAGCTGTCGAGGGTCGGAATGGCGAGCTTGCCCAGATCCAGGGCCCGCTTGTAGCCTATCGTGTCCGGTCCTCTGGAGGTGCTCTGCACCTTGGCGTAGTCGGTCGTGCCGGAGCTGGAGCCCCCGATGTTGGCGCTCGCTCCCAGTCCGGTCACGGTCCCGGACGTGTAGACCGCGGCGCCGGAGAGATCCATGAGCTTCGAGGCCTGTTCCGTGCGGTCCGAGAAGGTCATGTTCATCGTTTCCTCGTCCACCTCCTCCTTGATGCCGTAGATGTGATGGCGATGGTTCGCCTTGCAGGCGGCCGAGTTCACGGTGGAGCAGGGCACGATGTCGTCCATGCTCCAGAGCCTGCCGGTGCCGAAGAGCACCCAGAGGTTCTTGGCGGAGTCGTAGGTGGAGTTGACCGCGCCCGTGACCGGGGCGTCGGTGTTGAAGAGCCTCCTGATCTGCCAGGAACCCACCGGCAACGGTTCCCCTGTAGTCGCGGAGACGGTCTGGAGCCGGTAGACAGCCCCGGAGTCCAGGCAGCTCGCGTGGTCATGGGATACCGTAAGCCCGTAGTACAGGGTGTGGTTGGTCCAGGGCGTTTCCTTCTTCTGGGCCGCGGGCAGGAAGGGGTTGTTGAAGAAGCTCCTGTCCTCGGAGACGGTGAGGTAGCCGGGGTCGGAGTTGGCCGCGACCGGGACGCCCGTCGCGGCGTCCAGGACGAAGAGCCTGGCCTTCTGGTCGCTGTAGGCCTCGTAAGGCGAGTCTGCACCCAGGAGCACGTGGGCCTTCTCGTAACCCGTGGCCGCGACCGGCTTGTCGGTCACGGGCCCGGAGGGGATGACCGCGTACCAGTCTCCGTCGTGCGAGATTATGCTGGGGAGCCCCACCGTGAGCCCGAGTTCCCTGGTGCTGAAGCGCCACAGGAGCTTCGGGTCGTGCTCGGGGTCGGTGATGTCGAGGGCGAATATCTCGGAGTAGTAGTGCTCCGCGCCGGCCGTCGCGGCATCGGGCGTCGTGATGGGGCGTCCGCCCAGCCTGAGACCGCCCAGGAGCACGGTGTGCCATTCGCCGCCGATCTTGATGTCGTTCACGAGCGGCTTAAGGTCCACGTAGTACGCGTGGTTGTACTCGGGGTCCGGCAGCCAGAGCAGGTGCGGCAGGAGCGAGGTCGGGATGTAGGCCCAGATTTCGGCCCCGCGCTCGTGCGCCTTGCGCGAGCCGCCGGGATCGTCCTGGCTGAACTCCACCTGGCCGTTCCTGAGCCAGCCGTAGAAGCCCACGTTGACCGCGTGCAGCATGCCGTCGTTGGCCCCGAAGTACACCATCTGCCTGCGTCCGGACTCGTCGATGCGGTACTGCGTGTAGCTCCTGTCGCCGTAGAGGATGTCGAAGTTGGACTGCGGGGAGCTGACCAGGATCGGCTTGGAGTTTATGACGTCGCCGAGCCTCCAGACGCCAGGGGTCGCGTTGTCGGTCCAGGGGTCGCCCACCGTCCGGCCGCGCCAGCCGCTCTTTTCGATGCCGGTTATCCACTCGACCAGGTTTCTGGTGGCGGTCGCCTTGTTGGCGGCGCCGGGCAGGGCAGATTCCCAGTTGTCGTGGATCATAAGCCCCGCC
>JAISFS010000024.1 GCA_031263485.1 Deltaproteobacteria bacterium
GCAACCGCCGTGGGATGTCACCCCGTAACGCTCAGGGAATACAGGAAACGTCTGGGCCTCCCGCCCCCGATCCGTAACGACATAGGCTGGGATCTCTGGCCGGCGGACACCGTGAACGCATATGTCCAGATCATCTGGGACGCCGGGAGGACCGTCCGCCTCGATTCATGCATGCCGCTGAAGGATCGTTTGATGAGCTATCTCCTGGCTGCGGGAAGCGCGACCAAGGGCGAGCTGTATGTGAGGTTCCGCTCCAAAGAGAAGACCTGCGCCCTGGGCGCGGCACTCGCGGAGCTGCTTGCGGAGGGGCTCGTTTCCGTCCGTCTGGAAAGGCGGTCGGCCTCTGGCATCTGGAAAGAGGTATACAGCGCCCGGAGGGGCGACAAGAAGGAGGACCGATGAGCGACATCGACCATCTGGTGCCCGACATACTCATACGGGCGAAACAGGTAGCCGAGATTACCGGGCTCTGCCTGTCAACGGTCTACGAATACCAAAGGAATGGCATGTTTCCGGGAAGCGTCCGGCTGGCAGGGCGCACTGTGGCGTGGTCGCTCAACGCCGTCATTCAGTGGGTGGAGGATCGCAAAGCGGGCTTACCCATAGAGCGGGGACACCCCGTCCGCAGGGCGGCCTCCCTGAAGGACGCCTTGTCATAGAAGCGAGTCCAGCCAGTCCGCCCAGTCCTGCATCATCTTGCGGCGTTCCGGAAGGTACTCCGCGTGATTGTAGGCGGCCCGGACGCCGCTTCTGGGGCAATGGGCCAGCTGGCGTTCTATCCAGTCCGGGCCATAGCCCTTCTCGTTCAAGAGAGTCGAGGCCATGGCCCGGAAGCCGTGCCCGCAAATCTCGCCCTTGCCGAACCCCATGAATCTCAACGCCGCATTGATTGCCATGTCCGAGATAGGCCTGTCGTTGGTCCTGGGGCTGGGGAAGAGATAACGTCCTTTTCCGGTATGCGCCCGCAACTCTTCCAAAAGCGTCTTCACCTGGGAAGCCAACGGGACGAGATGCGGGGAACGCATCTTCATCTTTCCGGCAGGAATCCTCCAGGTGGAACCGTCGACATCGAACTCTGACCATTCCGCGTGACGGAGTTCCCCCGGCCTGACGAACACGTAAGGGAGAATCCTGAGAGCGTAGGATACCTGGACGGTACCGCCGTAGCAACGTATCGCCACGAGAAGACGGCGGATCTGATCCGCATCTATGATGGTGGCCCTGTGGGTAACCGTGCGAGGCTTGAGCGCTCCCGTCAGATCGCGGGTGACGTCGCGTTCCGCCTTCCCCGTCGCTACGGCATACCGCAGGATCTGACTCATTGTGGTCATGAGTCTCCGGACCTTTTCCAACGTTCCTTTTTCTTCCATGGGACGGATGATAAGGTTCAGAATATCCCCTGCGGGGATATCCCCAATTCTTCTGTGCCCTATCTTCGGAAATATGTCCGTGTCCAGGAACTTCCGCCTCCGTACCGCTTCCGGGGGCGTGACGGTGTGGAAGAAGTTTGCCGCCCACTCTTCGGCCACTTCTCTGAAGGTGTCTCCGGCGGCATGGCCCGGAAGCTTCCCCTCATTAAGCTCCTTCTTGAAGGCGGCAGCCTTCTCCCGCGCTTCCTTCAGGCCGATTTCGGGATATTTTCCCAGGGCCTTCCGTGTCCGTCTGCCGGCAAAAACATATTGGACTCGCCAGTACTTGCTTCCGTTAGGATGGACTTCCATGTAGAGGCCATGTCTCATCCCGTCGAAGAGATGAATCGGCTTCGACTCCGCTTTCTGGCTACGGATCCTGGCTTCTGACAACATAAACTGCCTCTCAAGGATTTGTGATGCATATTATGATGCTTTCGGATGCCGATGTCCACATATTTCATGCATCCAGACATACTCCACATAAAACGAAACCCGCCGGAAATCTAATTCCCAGGCGGGTTTACCATACGGAGACGAACCATGCATAAACAATGAAAAAAAGCGCTGGTGCGCCATGAAGGACTCGAACCTTCAGCCTAATGATTAAGAGTCATTTGCTCTACCATTGAGCTAATGGCGCACACGGGCAACGCGGCTCCTCCGGGCGGAAGGAGCCGATTTCGAGGCAAAGGGACTATACGATCCATCCCCCCTTTTGTCAAGGATTTCCAGCGCCTTCGGGGATCGGAGTTGCCGCCTCGCGGCCTTAATACCCCACCTGAAAGTCCAGCCAGCCCTTCAGCCTGCGGAGTCCCTGGAAGGCGTAATCCCTAAGCGGCGCCGTGAACGGCTTTCGCCCGTACCCGGCCTTGGGCCGATTGGGCGGGCTTTCACGCCGAGGGCCCCGCTCCCGCCTTGACCCACATCGGAGCCCTTCCGCCGCCCCTCATTACTCCGCTCAGGCCTGTCGGGCAGGGCTACCGCTTTCCGCAATGTCCCGTTTTTGATATATAATGACGATGTGATCTGTTCCGGCAACCGGTCGGACCGCGACTCCGCCCTGCAAGAGGCCCTCGGGTCTCGTTGCGCCGCCTTGACGGTGGCCGATCTCCGGTCGCCTTGCGGACGAACCGGAGCTTCCGCCCGTGACGCCCGCCCTGCGCCTCTGCCGCGAGGACCCCTTGGACGAAAGCCACCTCCAACTCAAGCTCGCCATGATTGACTACGAAGCCGGGTGTCCTGAGCGCATCCAGCACCTCGTCAAGGTGCATGCCCTGGCCACCGCCATCGCCGAGATGGAGGGGCTGGACCCGGAACCCCGCCTCGCGCTGGAGGCCGCCGCTCTGGTCCACGACATCGGCATCAGGCCTGGGCTGGCCAGGTTCGGGAGCTCGGCCGGCCATATCCAGGAGGAGCTGGGGGCGCCCTTGGCGGAACAGCTCCTCCTGAGGCTGGGCTATCCCCGCCCCGCTGCCATGAGGGCCGCCCAGCTCGTGGGACGCCACCACACCTACTCGGACATTGACGGCCCGGACTGCCAGATCCTCATCGAGGCGGACTTCCTGGTGAACATGCTCGAGGAAGACATGGGACAGGCCGCGATTGGATCCGCATACCGGAAAATTTTCGCCACCGCCTCCGGCAGGCGCCTCTGCCGGGCCATGTTCGGGCTGCAGGAGCCCTGAGGCCCGTAAGCCCCCCGATTGCCATCGCCCCCCGGACGGTACCCCCGGCGGTCATTCCCGGCACAGCGGCGGATTCGGCCGAGGCCCCTCAGGCCCTGGACGGCGGGTTCCGTCCGGCAAGCCCCATGCCTCTCATTGCCGGTTCCCGTCCGGCAAGACCTCATGCCGGGTTTTCGCCTCGGGACGCGCCATTTCCGCGCCTCGTCCTTACGGGTGCCCCCTTCCGGGCACCGAGCTCCTGGTACCGTCCTTCCGGGTACCGGACCTCCGGTCCCCGACCTTCATGGCACCGGACCCCCTGACCCTGTCCGCCGCAACCATGCTGTCGACCGGCTCTCGCCATATTCGGCACGCCTTCTTCGCATTTTCCCCTAAACTCCCTTCCCCTTCCAGGAGCCCTTCCATGAAGAAATCCCACGGTCCCAAGACCCTGGCCTTCCCCCTGCCTGCCTGGCTGGTAGGAACCTACGACGAGCACGGTCTCCCCAACATCATGACGGCGGCCTGGGGCGGGATCCTGGCCTCCGATCCCCCGGCGATCGGGGTATCGGTCCGGCCCAGCCGCGCGACCTTCGACAGCATCACCCTCCACAAGGCATTCACCGTAAGCTTCCCGTCGGCCGGGCTGGCCGCGGAGACCGACTTCGCCGGGATCGTCTCCGGTCGCCAGCACGACAAGTTCAACGAGGCCTCGCTCACCGCGGCCAAGGCCGCCCTCGTGAACGCCCCTTACGTGGAGGAGTGTCCGGTGGTGGCGGAATGCCGGTTGACGAAGACCCTGGAACTGGGGAGCCACGTGCTTTTCGTGGGCCAGATCCTGGACGTGAAGGCCGAGGAGGGCCTGGACTTCGGAGGAGTCCTGGATCTGAAAAAGGTGGATCCCCTGGTATTCTCCCCGTCCGGCTACTACAGGGTGGGGGAGCTTGTGGGCCAGCCCTTCTCCATGGGCAGGAAGCTCGTGAAAGCGGCCCACCAGCCCGAGCAGTAGTGCCCGGCCCGGGCCGCGGCGCCCCGTCCGGATTCCCTGTCTGTCATGCCCCGGGATTGGCCCGCACGGCACCTTCTCAGGCGGCCGTCGCGTCCGGCGACAGGCCGGGTTTCGAAAAGTCAACCGGAGGACCCGCCGGTGAGGGTCCTTGCCGGGCAGGATCCTTTGACCCTCTCCCATGCTGCCTCATCCCCGAAGGCCTTACGCGGTTTCGCGGAAGGCCTTCGGGGATGAGGCTCTGCCCGGGCTTCCCGAGGCGACCCCGCCGGACCATGGCCCGCTGACCGCCGCGCCGGCCTTGCCCCCCGACCTTCATGTCCCTGCGGCCGTGGGCCGCCAGCGTTCGCGAGACGCGCCCCGGCGCGGAGGAGAGCTAATGGAAAGCCCGGAATTCTTGATTGGCCGCATCCTGGGGCTCCTGGCCCTGGCCGTCGTCCTCATCTACTTCGGCCTCAAGCTCAAGATGCCGGTCATCGTGGGCTTCCTGGCGACGGGCGTCCTGGTGGGACCCAGCGGCTTCGAGCTCATAGAGAGCGAGACCCAGATAGAGTCCCTCTCAGAGCTGGGCGTGGTGCTTCTCCTCTTCACCATCGGCCTCGAGTTCTCGGTCCAGAGCCTCATGAAGATGAAGAAACTGGTGCTTCTGGGCGGCAGCCTGCAGATGATCTTCTGCATCGCGCCCGCCTGGGTGCTCGCCATGCTCCTCTTCGGGTTCCAGTGGAACACCTCCTTCCTGATAGGCTGCCTCACCGCGCTGTCCTCCACCGCCATAGTGCTCAAGCTGTTCCAGGAAAAGGGCGAGATGGACTCGGCGCACGGCCGGGGATCGCTCGGCGTGCTGATCTTCCAGGACCTGGCCGTGGTGCCGCTCGTGCTCCTCATGCCGATCATCGCCGGCCAGCAGGGGGGCGACCCCATCTACATGGTCGGCGTGAAGGTCGTGGCGATCCTCCTCATCGTGGCCGCCCTGGCCGTCTGGGTGGTGCCCTGGATCATGCTCCACGTGGCCCAGACCCGCTCCAACGAGCTGTTCATGTTCACGGTGGCCCTCATCTGCCTGGGCACCGCGCTCGCGACTTCCCGGGCCGGGCTGTCGCTGGCCCTGGGGGCGTTTCTGGCCGGTCTCATCATCGCGGGCTCCCCATACGCCTACCAGGCCATCAGCTCGGTGCTCCCAATGCGGGACATCTTCACGAGCCTGTTCTTCGTGTCGATCGGCCTGAGGATGGACATCCGCGACCTCATGTCCGAGCCGTTCCTGACCGTGGGCCTGGCCCTCGGCGTCATGATCCTGAACGCCGTCCTGACGGCGCTCGCCATGCGGATCATAGGCGTGAGCTCGCGGGTGGCGGTGATGATAGGCTTCTCGCTGTGCCAGGTGGGCGAGTTCGCCTTCGTGCTGGCGGCCGCGGGCCAGCGGAACGGGCTCCTGACCCCCGAGGCCATGAAGGTGTTCCTGAACATGGCCGTCATCACCATGGCCATGACGCCGCTTTCGCTCGCCATCGGCCGCAAGATCTCCCCCTACTTCGCCGAATTCAAGGGCCAGGATCAGGACTCCAACGTTCCCAAGCTGGAGGGACACGCCATCGTCGTGGGATTCGGGGTGGCCGGCCAGGCCGTGGCGCGGGCCTGCCACAGGGTCGGGAAGCCCTACATCGTGATCGACATGAACCCCGCCTCCGTGCGGGCCTTCCGGCAGCTGGACGAGCCCCTGTTCTTCGGGGACGCGGCGAGCGAGCACGTGCTGGAGCACATGGGCGTGAAGCGGGCCGCCATCCTGGTCGTGACCATCCCCGACCCCACGGCCTGCCAGCGCATCATCTCCGCCGCCCGCAACATCTCCCCCGACATCCGCATCCTCACCCGCACCAGGTTCCTCCTGAACATCGCCCAACTCAAGGAGCTGGGCGCGGACGAGGTGATAGCCGAGGAGTTCGAGGCGGCGGTCGCGGTCTTCAACTCCATGCTGGCCTTCTTCGGGCTCTCCCCCGAGGAGCGGCGGAGCCAGATAGCCTTGGCCCGCAAGGCCGACCCCAGGCGCTTCCGCATCGCCGAGGTCCCCAAGGCCGATGCCCTGGAGTACCCCCGTCGACCCGAGGGCCCCCCGCAGGGCCTGGCCGAGGTCCCCAAGGCCACGGACGACTCCCGCCCTTCCGGGCCCATAGCAAAGGAGCCTTTCGCGGACCCGGACGTGAAGGCGGACGCCCGCGACGAGGCCAACGACTTCACCGAAGTCACGGACGGGGCGTTGCCTGAGGGGAACGCCGGACCCGGATCCGAGGGCTGACGGAAACGAGAGCCAGGAGATAAGGAAGACCTGAAGGCTCGGGAGGCAAGCTCGCCAGGAAGCGAGGGGCGGCAAGAAGACGAGGGGCGAAGAGGGCGGAAGGCGAAGAGCGGGGGTTGCCGGGAGCCGAAGAGCGCAGGGGGCACAGAGGGCAAGGGGTGAAGAGGGCAGGTAGCGGAGGGCGTCGGCGATCCCGAGCGTCAACGGGCCGCAATGCAGGCCGCCCGGAAACTTTCGGGGGGAGTTGCGGCGGATTATCCGTCCCCTGCGGAAGCCTCCGGCTCATACGTTCCGCCCCTATCCCGCCTAAAGCCCGCAACCGGACGGCAGACGCTTCGGCGGGAGGCGCGACTTATCCCCAAGGCCGACCGGCGGCCCTGATCGGCCGACTTCGGGACCTTATCCCCTGCAATCCGAAATCGCGCCGGATACGCCCCCTCGCGTCCTGCCATCGAACCTGTCCTGCCCGAGCCCGCCAGAGCGATATCTTGCCTAAGCTTTCGCCATAGGGCATTCCGCGCCTATCTCGACATCTGGCGCGTTTAGCCGGTCATTCCGGCGTGAAATTTCCGAATGCCCTATTCCGCAAGCTCATCCGTTCATGCCGTTGCCGATTTCCTTGCCCGCTTTGCCATGATGGTACGAGCGTGGCGGCCCCCCGCGCGAAGACGCCCGGATGCCCGATTCGCCCTGGATCCGGACCCTCCCGGGATGATATAATGACAAGAAGCGGCGGGCCCTTGGGCCTCCCGCGCCCCCTCACCGGAGGCCCTGCGGGCCCGGCGGGCGCCAGAAAGCGCAGCCGAAGGTGAACGCTTTCCCGGAATCGGCTTGGAAATTATGACGGACGCGCCCACTGACGGAAATCAGAAGTGCAGTTTCAGGGAGGCCGAGGAGGAGTACCGGCGCCACGTGGTGCCGACGCTCGAGCGGGCCGCCCAGGACCTCATGGACGTGAGGGCCAAGCTCAGGCCCTTCGAGTACGTGACGTCCATGCCGAGACCCTCGTTCTCGAGGGTGGCTCACCTGCTGCAGCTGGGCCGCTTCGTCATGTTCCCGGGCTTCTTCGAGGACCGCCAGCCGGCGAGCGAGATCAACGTGAAGTTCATCACGGGCCAGCACCTGTCGAACCTCTACTCGATCCTTTCCTCCGAGATAGCCTACGCCATCCGCCATGATCACATGCGCAGGGGAGGCGAATGCACCAACTGCACGTCCATCGCCAGGGACATCGCCCTCGAGGTCTGCGCCGCGCTCCCCGGGCTTCGCGAGATCATGGCATCGGACGTGTTGGCCACCATGGAAGGCGACCCCGCCGCTGGCGACCAGGTGGACCAGATCATCTTCTGCTACCCTGGCATCTACGCCACCCTGGCCTACCGCCTGGCCAACATCCTCTGGCTGAGGAAGGTGCCGTTTCTGCCGCGCATGATGACCGAGCTCGCCCACGGCCGCACGGGCATCGACATCCACCCCGGCGCCCGCATCGGCGGGAGCTTCTTCATCGACCACGGCACCGGGGTCGTGGTGGGCGAGACCACCGTAATCGGCGAACGGGTCCGGATCTACCAGGGCGTCACCCTGGGGGCGCTGTCGCTCCCCCGCGACGCCGGGGTGAGGCTCCGCGGCGAAAAACGCCACCCTACCCTCGAAAACGACGTGATCGTGTACTCCGGGGCCACCATCCTGGGCGGGGAGACGGTCATAGGCGCCCGCTCCGTCATCGGCGGCAACGTCTGGCTCACCGAGAGCATCCCCCCCGACACCAAGGTCTTCATCAAGAAGCCCGAGCTGGTCATCGTCAACAGCAGGGGCGCCTGAGAGCCTCCACGGCCCCGACGCCCCTCGCCCGATGCCGCGTTCAGGGCCCCTCCGGCCCGGCCCGGCTCCCCCGACGGGACTGGGCCTCCCGAGCCCCAAAGCCCGCGTCCTCCCCCCGACCCGTTTCCCGAACGGGCCGCAAGAGGCATTTTCCCCTCCGCCCAGGCGGGACCCTCCCCGCTTCGCCGGGCGCGGCTCCCCTACCGGACTCCATTTGGTCCAACGTCTTCGCCAGGGCCGCTTCCGGGCCTGCCTTATCCTCAAGGCGAAACCGCCCCGTACTCCCCCGCCCCCCGGCCTCAGGCCCCGCGCCGCCCCTGTCTTCCGCGCATGCCCTGAACCGCGCGTCCTGACCCGGTCCCGCCTGCCCACGCCGCAGTCCTCCGGTACCGGTTCCCTCCCCTCCCGGCACTGCGACCGCGAAATCCCCACGAACCCTTCGGCATCAGGGATATCCGGAGCCTACGGCGTTTCCCGTCCATCCCGGACATCAGCGGCTTCAGGGCCTCTCCCGCCTTCGGGACTTCCGGGGGGTTCCGGGGGGGGTCCGGCCCGTAATCTTCAGGTCGCTCCCGGCGTGCCTCCCCGGCCCATAGTCGACCCTCGCATGCCGCCTTAGTCAGTCATCGGTCGCCCCATGCCGCCTAAGTCAGTCATCGGCCGCCCCATGCCGCCTAGGTCAGTCATCGGTCGCCACCCGCGTGCCGCCTGAGCTATCTGCCGCCCCCGCTTCGCCCCGCAGGCATACCGAACGCTGCCGGGCCCGAATCCCGCCTCCGCATGCGAGGCCCTCATGGGCCTTCGCCCGAACCTTCGGTCCGATACCTTGTTTTTTCCCCGCCGGGGGCTATAATCACGGGCAAGGCCCTCTACGGGCCTTGCCTGACAAATCGGTGATGCCATGTCTCAGGGACTTGTCCTTTCGGAAAAGCGCGGCCTGGAAAGGCGCGAGCTCATCTATTACCTCCGCGTCAGGGACACTTCCAACGACCAGGAGCTGGGCCGCATGGTGGACATCCACCTGAAGGGCCTCCTCGTCATGGGGTCCAAGGCCCTGGTCCCGGAGCGGATCTATTCGATCTCCATCGAGATGCCCAAGGCCATGATGGAGCAGGGCATCAACAACGTGACCTCCAAAGCCAGGGTAATGTGGTCGCGCCCCAGCGTTACCACGTCTTTCATGGAGAACGGCCTCATGTTCGTGGAGCCCGGCCTGGAGGCCGCGAGGACCATCGAGAGGCTCATAGAGTTCTTCGCCCTACCCAACGGGACCTTCAGCATCGTCTGACCGGTGCTTGCCGGCCCCCGGCCGCGCTCGGCCGTCGCATTCCGCCCAGCGGATGGACTTCGCTTGACGGATGGCCCGCCGCACGGCGGATAGCCTGTCGGCCCGTACCGCGCCCCGCGCTCCGGAAGCGCGACCGGAACATTATGCTCTCGCTTTTAGCGGCCGCAGCCCCAGCAGCCGACAACCTGGCGCAGGTCCAGGCAGGCTTTTCGGGCTCCCACGAGATAGATTACGGCGCTATCAGGCTCGTGGTGGGGATCATCCTGGCCATCCTGGTCCTGGGCGCCGCCGTCGCGCTGGTGCGCCGGGCCCTGAGGACCCGGCACCGCCGGAGCGGCTGGAGCTCCATCACCAACCAGTCCCACATCTGGGACATATTGAGCCGCGCCGTCTCGCGTCTGGCGGGAGTGACGATAGAGCTCTACGAGACGGACCACTCGCTCAGTTACAAGGGTGCCATCGACAGCCTGGAGGGCGACAATCTGCTGGTCATCTCCCTCTCCGAGACGCCCTCCGCCGATATGGACTTCAAGGAACTGCCGGGGGTCCTCCACCTGAACTTCCGCCCCGCGCCCAAGGAGCCCATGGAGCACTACCAGTTCTCCACCCGGGTGGTGGATAGCCGCTTCGTGCGCACCAAGCAGGGTTTCCGGGAGTGCCAGCTCCTGGTGCCCGTGCCCAAGGTGCTCACCTCCGCCCAGCGCCGTAGCTTTCTGCGCCTTGAACCCAAGGAGCCATTCGCATTGGAGTGCAGGCTTCACGAGGTGCCCGAGGACGTCTTCCCGGGCCTCGACAACCTGGCCCGCGTGACCGACGGCCAGGTCATGGACATCTCCATCGGCGGGTGCCAGCTCAAGATCGAGCCGCCTTCCGCCATAAAGGAGACCCAGCGCTTCGTGGGCGTGATGGATCTGCCTGCGGGTGACCTTGGCGGGGATCTCAAGAAGCCCGTCCTGGTCATCCTCATGCAGATCCTTAGCAAGGACCGCGTGGAGGGCCTCGACGGCACCGGCCAGGCCCCGGCCAGCATCCTGAGGATGCGCTTTTTGGGCCGCTACCTCCAGGATCCCCTCCAGAAGAACTGGATCTACCGCGGCATCACCTCTGACTCCCTGGACGACCTCGCCCACTGGCTCCAGGCCTACCAGCGCTTCATCATCAAAAAGCGCCGAAACCTGCTTCCCGCCGACTCCTCATCCATGCGCCCGCCCAACATGTTCCCCTCCACCCCGCCCGAGCGTCCGCCGCTTAAGGACGCTTGAGGGCTGAAGTTCAGTGGCGGCTCGGAGGGGAGACCCGAAAGGCCGCGCCGGACGCAAGGACGGAACGCCCCGCCGGGCGTACCCCCGGAAGGAGGCGTAAGGCGGAGTTCCGAATGGCCTGGCCCGGAAATGCCCGGACGGCCCAGCCAGTCGGAGGCGGTCGGCCCGGCCGGGATGGCATGCCCCATCAAGGTCCGCTTGCCGGGAGGCAAGGTTCGGCCGAAAGGCCATGACCCCGCAAGATCCGCTTGCCGGGCGGCAAGATGCAGACGAAAGGCCATGCCCCCTCAAGGTCCGCTTGCCGGGAGGCAAGATGCGGACGAAAGGCCATGACCCCGCAAGATCCGCTTGCCGGGCGGCAAGATGCGGACGAAAGGCCATGACCGCGCAAGGCCAGCTTGCCGGGAGGCAAGGTACGGTCGAAAGGCCATGACCGCGCAAGGTCAGCTTGCCGGGAGGCCAGACCGTCTGCGCTTGCGGGAATCTGCCTTGACCTGACAGTCAAGGCTTCGGCCCGACAGCAGTGCCTCCGGCACATGTCGCCGGTCCAAGACCCCCGTACCGTCCGGACCGACCGCCTCCGCCAGCTCCCCGAAGCTACGGACGGCGGTCGCCCACGCGGCCACGAGCTATGGAGGGCTCTTGGCCGGACAGCCGCTTGCCGCTTGACTCACCCCGGCACTTCCGCATGCGCGGGAAGACCGCAAGCCCCGCCGGTCGTCCTCGCCCGGAACGCGGCTGATAGACAGACACGAGGCACCGTTCCCGCCATATTCCTGCCTATCCTTGAAAAATCCAGCGCCCGGCGCTATATTGAACCGGACCGGAGGGCAGTACCCTCTCGGTCGCAACGTACCGATGCGCCCGAATCAGGCCTCCTGACCTTCGGACCTTCTGCCGGACCAAGCCGCATCCCGAAAGCCATCGCAACGCGACCGGACCCTTGCGGGCCGTCGCGCCCCACCCACCTTTCGCCTTAACCCTCGGACCCATGGATAAGCTGACCCGTACCCTTCCGACCCCCCGCCCGGCACCAGCCGGGACCACGGGGCCCCCCGCAGGAGGCCCGCCGTGGGAATCCTGAAAGGCGCCCCCACCGTCACCCGCTACCGCCTCGCCGATGCCGTGCCCTCCGACTATACGGAGGAGTTCATAGGCGAAAGGCTCAAGAAATTCGCGTTCAGGGACATCGAGAACTCCTCCGAGGAGTCCAGCTCCGGCTGGGTCGAGCTCCTGGACGCCCTGAACTGGGACTTCGGCGAGGGAAGCTACCGCATCGGCCCCAACTACGCCTTCACCATGCGCCTGGACCAGCGGAAGCTTCCAGGCAAGATCCTGAACCGCTACTACGTGATCCGCGAGGCGGAGGTCGTGGAGAAGACCGGCAGGAAGCCCAACGGCGTCAGGCGCAAGGAGCTCAAGGAGGCGCTCCGCCTCGAGCTCTTGAGGCGGTGCCTGTTGACCACCGACCTCTACGAGGTGGTCTGGCTTACCGGTCGCCAGGAAATCTGGCTCTCCGGCGGCGGCGAGAAGCTCCGGGCCCTTTTCGAGGACCTTTGGGGCAGGACCTTCGGAATCGCCATCCGCATGCTGGTCCCGGTGACCATCGGGCTGGAGCTTCTGGACGACGATGGGCGGCTGCGCCTCCTGGGACTCAAGCCCAGCCTCTTCTGAGCCATTCGCGGGCCTGCGCCGGACTTCCGGACGACGGCCTCGCCTGCCGTCTCGCCCTTAAGGCCATGACGGCCATCCCCGCGCCGATTTTCCAGGCATCCGATGCCCGCCTCCGGCCCGGCCCCTGACCTTTCCTTTCGGTCGGCTTCTGCCCGACCTTAAGCGATTGGCCCATGAATACAAGCCTCAAGGGCCCCTCGGCCGTTGAGCGACACTGACGCCTCCGGGCAAGCGAGGTCACGATTTGTCGAGCGGGAAAAAAGCTCAAGGGAAGGACGGTTCCATCGCCGGCATCATGGAAGGCATAGACTTCCTGGATCTGTGGACCGACAAGATGTTCCTTGGCGAGGAGTTCCTGACGTGGCTGTACCTGGCCTCCGAGTCCGGGGGCGGCACGGTCAGGCTGCCCTCCGGGGACAAGGTGGAGCTCTTCTTCGAGAACAGCCTCAAGCTCTCCTCCGGCCAGGGCCCCAGCAAGAGGTCGGTCGCGATCACCACCCCGCTGGAGCCCTCCGACCCGGACTGGGACGAGGCTTACGCCGCCATCGGCAACAACAAGAAGGTCACCCGCGGGACCCTGAGGGTAAAGTCCGAAGGCCGCGAGTGGAGGCTCTCGCTCCCGTCCGACTCCTGCACCCCCCAGGGGGTCAAGCTCGCGGCCGTCAAGGACGCAGCCGATACTGACGACCTGGGCCTGGCCGGGCTCTTTTTGGACCGCGTGGGGCTCCTTTCCGAGCTCCTGGACATCCTGGAGGCCCTCTTCGAGTCTTTCCTGAAGATCCGCATCTCGCCGGCCTGGGAGACGGACGAGCTCCCCCGCCTGGAAAAGCACATAGCCGCCCGCCGGAAAGCATGATCCGGGCCCTGGCGAGAGCCGTCAAGGCGGCGTGGTACCTGCCTCTCTTCACGGTCATGACCCTGGCCGCCGGGGCCGTCTGCCTCGCGGGGAGCCTCTTTTCCGGGCGCTTCGCGCGGACGGTGTCGGGCCAGGTCTGGGGCTCGATCGTCCTGGGGCCGGCCTTCATCGGCCTGGACGTGAAGGGCGCGGAGAACGTGCCGCCCGGCGGCGGCTTCATAGTCTACGCCAACCACAGATCGCTGCTGGATATACCTGCGGCCTCCATGGCCGTGGACAGGCCGCTCTCGTGGGTCGCCAAGTCCGCGCTGGGGCGCATCCCGGTCTTCGGCTGGGTCCTGAAGCGCGCGCACATGCTGGTCGAGCGCGAAGGGGGGGCCGAGGCCGCGAGGAAGATGATAACGGAGGCCGAGGCGCGGCTGGCCGCAGGCGAGATCCTGGCGATCTTCCCGGAGGGTACCCGCAACAGGGACGCCGCCAGGGCGCTGCTCCCCTTCAAGAAGGGTGCCTTCATCCTGGCCAAGCACACCGGGGTCCCTCTGGTCCCGCTCGCCATCGTGAATTCCGGGGCCCTCTGGCCCTCCAGGACCTTCCTGCCGAAAAGCGGCTACATCAAGGTCGTGGTCGGGAAGCCCCTGAACCCCGCGCCTCGGGAGTCCCTGGCGGCGCTGACCGCCAGAGCCCGCGAAGCGCTGGAGAGGCTGTATCTCGAAGCCGCGGGCGGCTTGACCGGCACGGAGGCCGGCGCCAACGGTCCCGCGGCGACGGGAAAGCCCCGGGAGGCCGGAGAGGCCCAGGTGGCGGAGAACTCCCCGGAGGCCGGAGAGGCCCAGATGGCGGAGAACCCCCCGGAGGCCGGAGGGGCCCAGGTGGCGGAGAACTCCCCGGAGGCCGGACAATCCCTGGAGGCGGGACGGTCACCGGACGAGTCGCCGATAGGGCCGGACCACACGTCCGCAACAGAGACCCAAGGCTCCGAAACATCGGGGGGGTTCCGAGACAGAAGAACCGATCGCCGGGGCAGGCGATGACCGGACAAGCACCGGATATTTCCGCCGCCGACAGAATCCCTAAGGCCCTGGAGCCGCCCGGGACTCAATTGGCCCCGTACAACCATGACGCAAGAAAGCCCCCCCGCGCGATGCAGGCCTGACGGCGAGCCGAATCAACTCGGGGATGACGCGGCGCTCCTGGTGTCCGCCGGGAATCCCCATCGGCAAAGAGCCGAGCCTGAGATCGTCGTGCGCGGGGAACGCACGTTTTTCGCGGACGGCATTACAACTTACCGCACCGCGCACACGAAACCTGCGAAGCTCTGGCTAACGTAACGACCGGGGACGGCACGGAATGCGCGAAACCCACATGAGCGGGGCGCTAAGTCTTGGACCACGGCGGCGCTAAGCCTGGAACCCCGGCGGAGCTGAGCCTGGAACGGCATGCGCGGAAGGCGAAAAGCTCCAGGCCAAAACGCCGCGCGTCTTAACTCGCGGATAATCGGCGTACCGCGGCTAATCCCTGCCCATCGAAAAAACCTGTGTCGGCCAAAGCTTCGGAGTTCCCTGCCGAAGCCGCGGCGGCAGGCACGACGACACGTCTCAGTAGCCCTCCAGCCTCCTTATCTGCTCGGGGGGACCCAGCGGAATCGGCGACTCCTCCTCCTCGGTCGCGGCGGCGGCGACCGGCGCGGCCGCGGCAGCCCTCGCCGGGGCGAGCCGGACGGCCGGGCCCGAGCCCGCCACTGGCGCGGCGGGAACGCGGGGGTCAAAGTACTGGGAACACATGCCCAGGCGGTTGACCCACAGCGGCGTCACTTTCCTTTCCGCGTCCACCTGCATGTAGGTGAGGCACTCGAAGGTCTGGTCGGGGTTGCGGACGAGATCCCAGTCCTCGGACCTGCTCCACTGGTCATGCTGGTAGGACATCTCTCCCTGGACGGTTTTTACCTCGCGCCAGACGTAGCGGTAGGTGCCGTCGCCCTGGGACTCGACCGTGTAAGGCTGGCCCCAGGCGGCCAGAAGCTCGGTAAGATCCCTGCCGCGCCAGGTCTCCTGGGCGGCGATGATGGGCTGGGAATAGAACATCTGGGGATCCTCGAAGCATTTCGGCGACGCGGGTTCGCAGGTGTCCCAGCCGTGGACTAAATCCTGGACCCGGTCGTGGAGCTGGGCGCAGGCTGGGGCGAGAATCGACAGGGCCAACGCGGCCGCGGATAGGGGAGCGAGCGCGAAGGGGCGGGCCAAGGGCCCGCGAACGGCTGAAGATTTTTTCATGGGTTTCCGTCTTCTTCTTTCGAATAGCTTGTGCGGTAACATCGCGAAAGAGCATCGGCAAGGATGCCGGGCGACGGCACTTCCCCGTGCGGGGCGACCGGTCCCGGAAGCACAAATTTTGAGGCTGTGGGCGGAAGGAAAGGCGTTCAAGCGATAAGCCAATAAAGCAAAAGGCGATAAGGCGATAAGGCGAAAAGGCGATAAGGCGAAAGCCGATAAGCCGATAAGCCGATAAGCCGATAAGGCGAAAGCCGATAAGTCGATAAGTCGATAAGTCGATAAGTCGAAAGGCGAAAGGCGATAAGGCGATAAGGCGATAAGGCGATAAGGCGAAAGCCGATAAGCCGATTAGCCGATAAGGCGATAAGGCGATAAGGCGATAAGACGATAAGACAAAAGACGTCCAAGCCAAAAAATGAAGGCATAAGACGGCGGCAAGAGACGAAAAGGCAGACAGCATAACATCGGAGAGGCGAATGTAGGCGGACGAAGGAAAATTCAATATGCAAAACAGAAATTGGAAATCGCCATAAGAACCTAAATGACGCGTGAATGAAGAACAGCGGGAAAGTCGATTGTGACAACGGGAAGCGAAAAAATTATTGCGGGAAGGGCGATTCCGGCCTAGCTCGCGACCGCCCCGCCGCCCTCGCCGACCCCCTCGGGACGGCCCTCCGTCGCCTCCTCGCCTTCGGGGGGATTAATGGGGGGGATCCACTTGGCCAGGGCCTGGAAAAGCTCCATCACGTTGATGGGCTTGTTCACGTGGTCGTTCATGCCGGCCTTCAGCGAGAGTTCGCGGTCGCTGGACATGGCGTGCGCGGTCATGGCGACTATGGGAAGGCTTGCGAAGCCCAGCTCCCTGATGGCCCTGGTGGCGGTGAGCCCGTCCATGACCGGCATCTGGATGTCCATCAGGACCAGGTCGAAGGGCTGCTTCTGGACAATCTCCACGGCCTTCGCCCCGTCCGAGGCTATGGTCACCTTGAAGCCCGCGTTCCCCAGGATCTTGGAGGCCACGAGCTGGTTCACCTCGTTGTCCTCCACCAGGAGGATCCTCGCGCCGACGATGGCCTTGATCGCCTCGCCGCGCTTCCCCGCCTTGGCGGCGGGGCGCTGGGGCCGCCCGAAGAGATCCATCAGGCAGTCGTGGACCGCCGACTCCGTGAGCGGCTTGTTCAAGACCTTCCTTACGCCCAGCGCCCGCGCCCGGGGCAGGATCTCGTCCCGGTTGTATGCGGTGATCATGATGACGAAGGTGCTCTTGGTCAGCCCCGACTCGGAATTCATGCGCCTGATGGTCTCGAGGCCGTCCAGGCCCGGCATCTTCCAGTCCACGATGATGAGCTCGGGCTTGGGGTCGGCGTTCTTCAAAAAAACCACCGCCTCGTCACCCGAACTCACGGTGGTCACGCTCTTCACCCCGAGCTTGACGAGCGCGTCCCTGATGAGCTCGAGCGCGGTGATGTTGTCGTCCACGGCGAGCACCCGGATCTCGCTGAAATTCACCGGGCCCGCGCCCTCCCTGACCGGAGGCTCGCTCGCCTTGAAGCGCGCCGTGAAGTTGAAGGTGGATCCCTTTCCGGGCTCCGACTCCACCCAGATGCCCCCCCCCATCATCTCGACCAGGCGCTTGGAGATGGTGAGTCCCAGACCCGTACCCCCGTACTTGCGGGTGATGGAGGTGTCCGCCTGGGTGAAGGCCTTGAAGAGGGTGGACACCTGCTCCCGGGTCAGCCCGATGCCGGTGTCCGTGACTGAGAACCTGACCGTGACCTCGGTCCCCTTGGCAGGCGTCGCGTCCGCGCGGCCGACGTCGGCCGGCCCGGCCAGGGCCGGCGCCGCCGACCCCGCATCGGTGCCCGGCGTCCCCGCTCCTGCGGCCGCGAGTCCCGTCCCGTCCCCGCCGGCCATGGGGCCGCCGCCGGCCATGGGGCCGCCGCCTGCCAAGGGACCGTTGCCGGGACCTGCGTCGGCATCCGATTCCGCCTTCCCGCCGTCGGTTTCTCCGGACAGCTCCAGCTCGGCGCGGACGGTCACCCCGCCGCGCTCGGTGAACTTGATGGCGTTGGACAGGAGATTATTGATGATCTGGCCGAGGCGCACCTGGTCCCCGGTAAGCCAGCGCGGCACGTCGGGGGCGATCTCCAGGGCCAGCTTCAGTCCCTTGGCCCGTGCCTGGTCGCTCAGGAGCTTCAGCGCGGACTTGGCCAGGCCCTCCAGGCTGAAGTCCGCCATCTCCATCTCGAGCTTCCCGGCCTCGATCTTCGAGAAGTCCAGGATGTCGTTTATGATGCGCAGGAGCGCCTTGGCCGCGACCGAAATCCGGTTCAGGTACTCGCCCTGCTGCTCGTTCAGCTCCGTCTCCAGGACCAGGTGGGTGAGCCCCAGGATGGCGTTCATGGGGGTGCGGATCTCGTGGGACATGTTGGCCAGGAATTCGCTCTTGGATCTGGCGCTCTCCTCGGCCAGCTCGCGGGCCAGCCGGGCGTCCCGCTCCTGCTCGATCATCTTGAAGATGTCCTGCTCCATCTTCTTCTTCTCGGAGAAGTCGAAGTAGCCGCCCATGAGCCTCACCGGGACCCCGTTCTCGTCGCGCTCGACCGCGCGTCCGATGTTGTAGGTCCAGATGTAATGGCCGTCCTTGTGGCGGAGCCGGCCCTCGCAGGCGAAGACGTCCAGATCGCCCTCCAGGCACATCTCCAGCGCCGCCTTGGCCGCGGGCTCGTCGTCCGGGTGGACGAGGCCCTCCCACTCGGGGATGGTGCCTTCCAGATCGCCCGGGCTGTAGCCCAGGATCTTCAGAAGCACGTGATTGTAGTGGATGCGTCCGGCCGCAAGGTTCATGTCCCAGGTCCCGAAACGCGCCGCCTCGAAGACCAGGTCCATCTGCTCCTTGTTTTCCCGCAAGGCGTTCTCGATGGCCTTCTGGCGGGTCACGTCCAGCATGACGCCCAAAAGACGCTCCGGAACCCCGTCATGCCCGAACTCGACCACCCTGCCGCGATCCTGCGCCCAGACGATGGAGCCGTCCTTGTGGACCATGCGGTAGTCCGCCTCGTAGAAGGGCGTGAGACCGTCCAGGTGGTCCTGGAGGGCTTTCTGGGCCTTCTCCAGATCCTTGGGCAGGACGAAGCGCCTGCGGTCGGCCAGGGTGGTCCCCAGATCCTCGGGGGCGTAGCCCATGGTGGCCGCCCACCGGGGGCTGTAGACCACCTCGCCGGTCCTCAGATCGCAGTCCCAGGCGCTCAGGTTTGCCGCGTCTATGACCGCGGAGAGCCGCTTCTGCTCCAGATCCAGGGCCCTGCCCGCCGCCTCCTTCTCCTGGAGGGCGCGGGTGAGCGCCTGGCGGGCCAGACGCTTCACGTGGATGTCCTGGACCACCCCCGCGAAGGTGAGGGTCTCGCCGTCCTCCTCGCCGCGGACGAGCTCGCAGTTGAGGTTCACCCAGCGCCATTCGTCCCGCTTGTAGCACCACAGCCGGTGCTCAAGCTCGTAATGGTCGTTGCGGCCCTGGATGAGCTCGTCCAGGCCGGACAGGAAGACCCCCAGCTCGTCGGGATGCACCCAGTTGCCGATGTACTCCTTGAGGCTCATGGTCTTCCGGGAGGGGTCGTCCTCGCGGTTGCCCAGAAGCAAAAGGAAGCTGTCGTTGACGGTTATCCTGGCCTTCTCAACATCGTCCTCGTAGAGGATGAGCTCCCAGAGCCCTATCCCGCTCAGGAACAGGTTGTTGGCCAGCGCCTCCAGCGTTATGCGCCGGGGGGGGGTATCAGGCCCGTCGTCAGGCATCGGGTCAAGGGCTCCGTGGGCGCGGTGTGCCGCGCGGAAAGCGGGCGCGACCCTGAGGGGCCGGACGCCTGGCGTGGTGGCCCGGGGAGACGGGCACGGACGCGGGAACGTGAATGCTCAAGGCCGCAGGGCACAGGCGGTCGGTTGGCAGACGACCGGTAGGCAGAAGCGACCGTTACGGACGCTCTCGACCGGGCAGTGCCGCATGCGGGACAAAGGCCCGAAAACCTTTGGGGCATCAAGGCCGCTACGGCCGATATGGCCGTTCTGACCGATATGGCCGTTCTGGCCGATATGGCCGTTCTAGCCGATATGGCCGTTACAGCCCAAATGGCCGGTCCTATATGGCCCGGTCGAATCGAACAAACGGCGTCAGGGGGAATTTAAGGGGTCTGCGAGAAGGGGGCTTGCAATGAACCCGCCGTAAGGCGGCATGTCGCAGGCGTATGCCCGCAACGTTCTATTATACGCGATCTTGCGTTCCAAAGCCACGGCCCGTCTCGAAGGTCGAGATGAATTGCATTGTTTGCTTAGAACTGTTACGTATATGGTATCTATTCTGAACACCCGGTACGCGGCTCAGGGACTCGGGTTCTGCCCGGGTGCCGGAGCCGCGGGATTCGCAAGGGACTCCATGCGGATCGGAAACCCCATCTTAATACCGTAAAAATCATAATCCCTGTAACCGTGTTATTCAAGATCGGAAGACGGACCATTTCACCCCGCCGCCGCAGTTCCGTTCGAAATGCCTCAAAGGCATGCCGGAGGCCAATGCCTTGCAAGTTGCCTCAGGACGTCTCCGCATCGACAAGCGCTTAATGGTCTGGCTGACCTGACTCTTGCGGATACCCCTGAGCTCACGCCTCGCCCGACCGCTCCGTCGCTCGAGTCAGGCGACCCGAAACGAAAGCGCACGTGACGCTCCCCCCGCTTGCCTCGTCATGGTCGTCCCCCCCGCGTCGATCCTGCACGAGACCCTCGGCTTACGGCCGGAAGAATCGCCTCTCCCCATCGTTTTCGGCGGCTTGGGGCGAAAGCGGCCAGTCATAGGGACAGAGCGACCCGTGACGCGGACCATCCATGCGGACAGGACAGACGGTTCGGGAATCTGCCATACGTCTTTTGAGAGCTCTGGGACAAATGACCCGGGCTGTCGAGGAAATTCAGCGGACGAAACCCGCATGCACCGACCTGGGGATAATCCGACAAAGACAGGAACCCCAGCGGCGGCTCCCAGAAAGGCTTACCCGAAACACGTGAGGTTGCCGAGCCCTCTATGGGGGCCGACAGACTGGTCCTTGCCAGAGAAGATTCGGGGCCGGTCACGCCCTCGCCAGCTCCTCAGGTTACTAAAACTGGAACACGTAAACGTTTGTCGATGACACGCCGTCCACTTTCATGGGAATTAAAAAGCTACGCTCATCGGATTCTCGACAGTTTAACCCAAAAATCTGTTTTGGCATCTATCCTGGAACAGTAAGCTGACCTTAGCGCTGAAAATGCCTGGCGTTCCAGCTTGACCCTCCTGCCTCACACTTCGTCCACGCTCACCGGCCCCTCGCTCCGGCTCGCCCTCCACCATGCACTTTATCCCCACGCTCCGTACATGCCCTCCCCAATCTCTTCACGATGCCTGTCTTAATGTATCCAAATTCGGATCTTGAAGTATAGTCTTTGACACCGCTGGAGCTGAAATTGCGAGCTGTGGCTTCAAGCGCGATTGCCTAGGCCGTTATCTTCTCGGAACAGCTCAAGCGTTACGATTTACTAAACATTCGTCATGGCTGAAGCAGACCACTTTCTGAAGGCGATTAGGTGCTCTCATCGATCTCGAGAACGTCAAGGCAACGGGCGGGAAGATTTAAGAGCCTGGAACGTTCATGGCGCGGTTGCGCAATGCCACCCCTCTCCCAGATGTCCACCGGAGCAAGCCGGATTGTTTCCCCATTGCCGCTGCCTTCCTAAGGAAGAGAGAGGAATCCCCTATCAGTTCAAGCCTGGTGAGAAGGGTTCAAAAGTTAAACTACAGTTCAGTTACCGCAAACTGGTTTGCCGACATCTTATCCTTGACCTGTTCCTTGTCATGTGACCATTGCCTCGCTGAAGCGTTGACAAGGATGATTTAAGACTGTAGTATTTTATCTGTCTGGAATTCAATGTCAGATCGTGGTTCAATCTCATTTGACAATTATCGTATAATTATGAACAGTTATTTAGACTCAGGTCCTGAGAAAATGTTGTATTACTCCGATGGGAAAATATTAAAATTTTGTGATATCCTGATTTTCACTACAATCAAGATATTTCCGTCAAGAATCTTTATAAAAATACCTTTATGAAACAAGTGGTTTTGCTTTTTCAATCTAGTTTTCATCCACCATTATAAAGCCACCAAAAAATAATGATTATGAAGGCATCCTTTTGTCCTCATCGATTCCCGCCGGAAGAATCCGCTCTTTGCTGATGAGCCTGCATGGTAACATATTGGCAAAATGCTTTCTATCGGGATTGACACGGCGTTGGAGTATAAGATTATGGATGATGTGTTGAAACCTCTTGAAGTCCAAGAAGGTTCATTTTTGACATTGATAAGTCAAGGCGCCGTATATGTTGACAAAACAGCTATGATCCTTGATCTGTTAAGACAGAGAGGACCGTATTTCATTTCGAGGCCAAGAAGATTCGGCAAAAGTCTCCTGCTCGATACGATTCAACAGATATTCGAAGGGAAAAGGGAGTTGTTTGCCGGATTAGAGATCGAAAAGCGGTTTCCGGATTACAACTGGGCTCCGACACCCGTGATCCGGATCGATATGAACTACGTGAGCACCGATCCCGAAAAATTTGAAACCAGCTTGATAAGCAAGCTCATTCCGATAGCGGAATCTTACGGTTTTCAAATCAATAAAACCGACCTTCCTTCTTCAATCAGCGATTTGATCTTAAAACTATCCAAACTCCAGGAGACTTCTCGGGCTATTCGCGATAACCTTGCGAAACTCGGCAACGGCAACGTAGTTCTTCTCATTGATGAATGTGACTTTCCGCTGATTGAAAACCTTCAGGATGCCGATAAAATCGAGGCAATGGGAAAGTTGCTTCGGCTATTCTATTCCGCGCTCAAGGGAAGCATAGATAACCTGAGGTTCTTATTCATAACAGGAATCACCAAATTCAAGCAACTTTCGCTGTTTTTCTCTTTGAACAACGTCAAAGACATCTCATTCGACAATAATTTTTCCACCCTCTGCGGCTTCACCGAAGAAGAGATAGACTCGTATTACGGCAGACATCTCCTCAGATCGCTTAAAGAGCAGATACACGTAGGAGAACTTCCCGCAATATCAAATATTGATAGCCTGAAATCAAAGATCAAATATTGGTATGACGGCTACAGTTGGGACGGTGAGAAGCATGTTTACAACCCATACGCGATCAAATCATTTCTTGAAACAGGTCTTTTTGACGATTATTGGTACAAATCCGGTTCACCCCTGTTGAACTCGTTGCTTGAAACCGTCACCGGAAATTTGTTTGCGATTTTCGGCAACCGTAAATCCATTGACGATTTATCTGCTGTCAATGATGTTTTCAATATCAATGACGAGGTGTTCCTGTTGCAGGCCGGTTATCTCACTGTTGATAGTATCAAGGGATACGGAAAGTACAGGACTTATTATCTGAAAATCCCGAACAATGAGATTAAAGACACGATTGGTTTCGAATTGATCGATAAATTCGAACGCTTTTTATTGAATCTTAAATTTGGCGATACCGAACTTAGAGGACTTCATTTAGCCGCAAGCACAAAAGATATTTTATTATCGGCTTTATGGTCCAGAGACTGTATTAATTCAGAAATGTATCTGGCTTCGATATTTTCAGGAATATCGAAGGATTTAAGCCGTAATGGCGTTGAATACTATTATCATATAATTATTCTCGTAATCTTAAGGTTCGGAGAGGCATTTTTCAATGGAGACGCTTATTCTTTACTTTCAGAATTGCTCTCAGATTACGGCGAGTCCGATCCAGTATTTGAAGTTCCAGGCGGAGGATATTTAATAATCGAATTGAAATTTGTGCCTAACAATCCATCGCTTGAGATTTTGAACGGCTTTCCAACCGTGAGCGACATAACATCAGCTCCCTACTCGTCAGGCCTGGTAGGACAAAGACCGCAATCGCCGTTGCCCGTCGGCGTCACCGGTCTTATAGAACAGGGAAAGATTTCCGAACGGCTGAAACTGCACCTTGAAAGTCAGGCAGAAGAGGCATTCGAGCGGATTAGGATCAAAAGTTATCCAAAACAACTATTCGTCTCCAGGAAACCAATACTAGCTGCAGCCGTTGTCATATATCGCACGTCCACAGTATTGGTACGATTCAAGGAAATCAGATGGCTGGAAGACAGTCGAGTCGAACATGAGATCGGCACCATACGACTTCCAATTCCTGAAGAATCAGATACGGATCTTTGACGTGTCTCAGCCTCACCAGGCAACAGAAGGAATTGCCGGAAGAATCACCGTTGATTTGACCCCATAAGCTCTCTCAGTGCCGATGAAGGATAATCCTGCCGTGACGTTCATTCGAGGACATTTTGCACCAATCAAATTTTATTGTATGAAGTGGTCTGCCGTAGCTAAAAATACCCGCCGACACATGCCGGAATCACTCGCTGTCGGGCCTTGAACGCTGTCTGCTTGCTTTCCATGAGAGCAGACGATGTCACGGAGGGAACATGGAGCAGAAGACGCCATTGCCGCTTGGCGATCCGACATTTCGTGAAATCATACAGAGCAAATCTCTTTACGCCGACAAGACCGTCTATATCCACAGCATGATCAATGGTCCCAAAAGCCGTTTCCTGTCACGCCCCAGGCGTTTCGGCAAGACCCTTCTGGTCGATACGATTGAGGAACTGTTCCTTGGAAACCGGGAGCTTTTCAAGAGTCTATGGATCGATCTTCACAGCGATTATAAATTCGTCAGACACCCTGTCCTGAGACTAAACATGGCCTATCCCGGGCTCTCGACCAAGCAGGACCTTGTAAGCGAGATCGAATGGACCCTGAGGCGCACGGCAAAAAAGGATAACGTTGACATTTCAGCAATATCTTACACCGGCATGCTGGAGGAGTTGCTCGACGGCATGAGTCAAAAGTACGGGGTCGGCGTAGTCGTCTTGATCGACGAGTATGATGCCCCGGTATCCTGGAATATTTCCAATATTCAACTGGCTTCGGACAACAGCAACGTGTTGCACGGCTTTTACACGTCTATAATGAGGAATCTCAGATTCGTCCGTTTCGCCTTCGTAACATGCATCACCAGGTTCACCTGGACAGCTTTGGACTCCGGTCCGAACAACTTCATGGACATCTCTCTCGTGCCAGAGTTCGCGGGTATCTGCGGCTTCACCGTCTCCGAGTTCGAAAGCCTTTTCGCTGCCATCTTCAACGAGAATACAGTCAAAGGGACGCTCAAGCGCCTGAAAGACGACGGCAGAATCGGTAATGACGCGGATGAGGCGGAACTCAAGGCGATGATCCTGAAATGGTACGGTGGCTACAATTGGCTCGGCCCTGAACATATCCTAAACCCATACTCGACGCTTCATTTTTTCATGACAAAGGAATTCGACGATTACTGGACTATGTTAGGTGTGCCCTCCCACCTGTCAGTGATTGTGAGGGACAATCCGCAGGAATTCTTCCAGCCGGATCTCAAGAGCTATACTGCTCATCATATCAAGAAATCCGGGATCGGAGAACTGGCGGTCGACCCTGTCCTTTTCCACAGCGGCTATCTGACTATCGGCGGAGAGTTCATCAATGATGAGGTCATTGACGGGGAACCCGTCAAAGTCTGCGGGTACACATTGAGAATCCCTAACCTGGAAATCGCCAAGAGTTACTGCACTTCGATTTTCAAGAGCGCTTTCGACCCGAAACTCCAGTATTTCTCAAATTTTTCAAAATATCTTCCGCTAGCCCTGTCGGACAGGAACTCAAACGAATTGACCAGGTTGTTGGGCTACCTTCTTTCCTCAATCTCGCACTTTCGGCAAGAATCATCGGAAAGCTATTACAGTTCCATTATCAATACGGCCTTCATCGCCGCCGGGATTTCCGTCATAAGCGAGACGCCTGGCGCAAACGTCCGGTCAGACATGACCGTCTCGCCAAAAGACAGCTGCAACGTGGCGATCGAACTGAAATACACTCATGCGATCATGGCCGAAGACGACAGCTGTCCGGCGGCGCAATCCCTTGCGGCGAAGGACCACGCAGCGGCCCTCGATAAGGCAACGAGGCAGTTCATGCGCAGGAAATACGGCGATTCCCTCAGGACTGTCAATACTAACGTCATATGCCTGGCTATCTCGATCCGCGGTCGAACCCAGGTGGCAACGCGTTTCGTTGATCCCGAGTCGCCTGTTGGCTAACCGAATCAGTTAGCCGTCCTCCGTGCGTTCACCTGCGACACTGACCGGCTTGCGGCCTGCCGCTCCGGCACATTTTGACAGACACCTTCCGCCGCCCGAGCAACAATTCCGGTGGCCGCATCAGCCAGTTGAAGCTGACACCGCCCCTGCACGCCCAACTCATTCGGCGAGAGGACAATACCCGCCTACGGCTCAGCCTTACCATTCCCCTCTTCGCCTACGGAATTTTCCACACACTATCAGTCCATGGACCAAAAGGTCCTCTGCATGGCCTGACTGAGGCAAATCGGGTCGGACAAGCGGCAAATCGGTTGGGATAAAACCCATAACGGCCCTGTCACGTCCCTGGATCTGCCGAAACGCCGCCTGCGGATCACATCAGGCTTCGGCAGGCATGGAACGTGCCGTCCGAAAATATCCTCACGAACGCGTCCGAAGCCCCTATGGGGACTTCTCCCAACGGGCGGCCATACCGCGCGTATGCCGCGGCGGCATTCAGATGGCGTCCACGAACTCCCCGATGACCTTGAAGCCGCCTCGCCAGAAGTCGTCGTCCAGAGGACCCACCCCGGCGCTCGCCAGGATGTCCGCAGGGGACGCCCCGCCGCCCTTGGAGAGGATCCGGATGAGCCTGTCGGCGAAGGGGGGCCCCTCCTTCTCGTAGAGACGCCAGAGGCTGAAGACAAGGAGCTCGCCGAAGGTGTAAGCGTACACGTAGAACGGGGTATGGAAGAAGTGGGGGATCGAGACCCACTCCCAACGGAACTCCGGCGGCACCGCGATCTGGTCCCCGAACTGCTCGCAGAGGTTGCGGAAGTAGGCGTCCGAGAGCTCGTCCGGGGTGGCGCCCTCCTCGATCATCCTGTGGGCTTCAACCTCGAAGAGGGCGAAGAACGCCTGGCGGCCGATCGTGGCGTAGGCGTCGTCAAGGACGTGGCAGAGGAGCGAGGCGCGGCGCTTCGGGTCGGTCTCGCCCTTCAGGAGCGCCTGGGCCAGGAGCATCTCCGAGAAGGTGGAGGCGGTCTCGGCAGTGGGGAGCGCGGCCTGGAACTGGAAGACGCCTTCGTCCGCGGCCAGCATGGAATGCATCGCATGCCCCAGCTCGTGGGCCAGCGTGAAGACGTCCTGAAGCCGGCCGTTATAGCTCATGAGCACCCAGGGGGTATCCTCGGGGAGGATCGAGCGGCAGAAGGCGCCGCTCCGCTTGCCTGGCATCAGCCGCGCCGTGAGCCTCCCGTCAGCCGCAACCCTGGCCGCCAGATCGGCCATGCGGGGCGAAAAGCCCCTGAATGCCGAGTCAACGAGCGAGCACGCCTCGGCGAAGGGGATCGGCCCCCCGCTCTCCTCCAGGATCGGGGCGTAGACGTCGTAGCGCGTGAATCTGGGAAGGCCCAGGAGCAGTGCCTTCTTGGCGAAATACCGTCCGAAGACCTTGGGCGCCTCCTCCCTGGAAACCTTGAGAAGGCTCGCCACCGCCTCGTCCGTCAGGTCGTTCCTGCGGTTCCTGACCGACTGGGGACTCGCGTAGCCGCGCAGGACCACGTTCTCGATCCTCCAGGAACGCACGAGGCTCTGGTAGATCTGCCCTATGACCGGGCCTTGGGCCGACCAGACCGAGTAGAACTCCCGGTAGGCCCCGCGCCTCGTCAGGGGGTCGTGGGAACGGAAATGCACGGAGAACTCCTCGCGCCCCAGAAGCGCGGGCTCGGGGAGGAAGCTCGTCTGGTACCTGTAGCGGGAGGTTATCGAGTCGTAGAGGGCCACGAGCGACTGCGCCCCGGTCACCTCCTTGAGATTGACGACCCTCTCCTCGGGCTCCGAGAGGGTGTAGGGCTTGAAATCCCTGATCCTGTTGAGGAAGTAGCGGTGGCCCGCGACGGAATCCATGTACCCGCGCGCCCTCTCTTCCGGAAGCCCCTTCCACCACAGCTCGAAGAAGAGCGTGTCGTTCGCGAGATCCGCGGCAGCCTCCTCCACCACCCCCAGGAAGCTCGTGTACCTCTGATCGGCCGTGTCCTCCGAGAATGACAGATCCGCGAACCCGGCAAGCCTCTCCACCCGCTCCTGGAGCCCCACGAGCTCGTCCAGGGCGCTTTTGAACTCCTCGGGCGCGAAGCCCGGGTCCGAAAGCCTCTCCCTCCACCTGAGGAAGTTATGCGAGAGCTCCTTGAGCTCCCCCATATCCCTCTCCAGGCCGGGCGAACCGAAGGTGTAGAGCTGGCTCAGGTCCCAATGAGGCGGAAGGGTGTCTGTCATGCGAAATGGTTTCTCCGGAAGGGGTATCGGCGACGAAACGGCATATCGGCCATGGGCCGTCGGATGAGGGGAACGGTCGGGGGAACGGCCAGCGGAACGACCGGGGCTCGCTTGTCGGGCGAGGGAATCCTTCGCGGCCTGGCGATGCGGGTCGGGGCCATGATGCGGGAAAAACTCAGGAAAAGCAAGGAAGCGCCCCGTTTCGCCCAGGGCCTCGGACGGCCGCTGGCGTTGAGCCGAGGCGCGGCTGAAACTAAAACGCCGGAAGCGTGAAATCACGCTTCCGGACTGCAGTGCAGGACGAAGGGAATGCGGGGACGGGCAGGAGAGGGCAACGGGCCGATATTGACGTCCCTCAAGTCCGACGGTCCCGGAGGCGAACCGCCACGTATGGCCGGCACTCCGGACTCCGGACGGCCCCCGGAGGCCGACGAGTCTTTTCGCCGGCCCGGGCCCAGAGTGATCACCGGCGCCGGCCTCCGCCATGATGCATCAGGATTCGGGAGCGGTCAGGACGCAACGCCACCGAACACCGATGATGCCAGGGATGTCAACGATGCCTGGGATGCCAGCGCCCAGCTCCGGCCGACAACGGTTTTCAGCCCGGCGGGATCGCCGGGCGACATACGGCGATCAGCCCCCGTAAACCCGCCCGGCCAGGACAAGACGTTAAATTTAGCCTGTCAGGGTCGCCTGACGCTGCCCTCCCGCCGGTCGGACCTTCCGACGGTCACGTCCGGCGGGGAGCGCCGCAGGCCCGATCAGACTTCCCGACAGCCGTCGGGAGCCGGTGGCCGGGGCAAGGCCTCCGCTGTCTGTCATGGCCAGAAGTAGTAGACGGAAGGCCTCTCCTGGTTGGGCGGGAGCGGGTCGCCGATGCGGCGGGGCTTGTTGACGCAGCTTATGTGGTAAAGCGGCCTCGAATACAGCAGACTGGTGCATCCTGGGGGGATCTGGCTTTCCCGCCAGGCCTTTTCGGAGCCGGCGTACACGTTGTTGACCCACTGCGAGGTGGGCCATTCAGGCTTCCGGGACACGCGCCCGGTCCGGCGGACCGGGGCCGCCACGGGCGGCTGGCCGTCTCCGGCGGCGGCCTGCTGCTGGCGCTCCACCACGGCTTCTCCGGGGCCCGCCGGAGTGGTCACCGGGCTGGGCACCCCCGGGAGGGAGAGAACGCCGGAGCCGTCCTGAGGGGTGCCGCCGGCGGGCTGGCCTGCGGACGGGTCGGAAAAGAGTTCCGTCAGGAGCCCGTCGGGGTCCCCGGGGGACGGCTGGCGGGGCTGCTGGGCCGGGTCGTAGTAGCCTCCCGGCGGGGGCGGGGTCGGGACCACCGGGGGCGGCGGGGCGGGCTGGGCCAGGACGACCCCGGCGGAGGCGAATACGAGGGCGCACGCCGTGATGGCGGCGAAGGTGTAAGCGTGCTTGCGCATAATAACCCCTGGAGTCTGGAGGCGGGAAACGTCGGGGACGTCCGGCTTCAGGATTTTGGTTCCCGAGGGGGAACGGCGAAATGGCGTCTGGGGCTTGAAGGCGTTACGGCCTGACGGGATATGGAGCGTGTCGCGGATCGAGGACGGTCCTGCAGAAAGCGATTTTATTATAAACTGGATATCCCCGAAGGGCAAAGGGTGCGGCCCCGCGCGAGCCCGTCCCCGGAGGCGCACTTGGCGGCCGTCCCGCGAAATCAGGGGGCTTCTTGGCCGACAGGCTCAAAATATGCTCCCTCAAAGGTTACCGGGGATAAAATCGAAAGATTTTCTGTGGCCGGAAAATACTGCTTGCGAACACGTTCCGGCACCGCCATGAATTTCAGGCGCCGCCTTCCGGGCCGCATCCGGGGCCTTCATCCGGGCAAGATATTTAAGGCAAGGCGTATAATTTAGGCGGAACTTCGGAAACGGCTGGAGCTTCACGTTCCGGCGTTCTGCAGCGAAAGCTAAGGCGGAGTCGAACATTGTTGGAGCGTTGCTTGAGAATCAGGCGGCCAACAGGAGGATTTTGCATGACTTGCAAGGCTTGCGTTGCCGTAAAGATCGCTGAACGCGGTACGCCCTGCATCAACATTTTCAGATGGCGTTCAACCTGATTTTTCGCGCAACGCGTCGCCTAGACTCACGAACGATGTTCGGCGGTCGACCAGCTTTCCTTCGGACATGCAGAGATTTCCCGTTAAACCATCGAACCTTTCCGCGAAAGCCATGTGGCCAAGGCAAGGTTTTCGGCTTCAGTCGGTATATCCTGCCCGTCGGATTCGGAGGCCGGGTACCCGGACATTACTAGCCCGGACATGATCAATGAGGCCCTCGCGAGAACTTGGCGATGCCGCGACGTATCCCCGGCCATCGGCATGGGCTCCGATAACCGTCAGACGAACGCGTGCGGACGCTTCAAACGGCAAGCCATGCCGCTCGCCCCACGACCCTCGCGGATCGAGACTTCCGGCGCCAACGGCTCTCGCGCCGCCTGCCATTCCGCTCCTGCGCCGTGATCCCACGCCCCTATCCCCCGCCCCGCACCGGATTTCAGATCCGCTCTGGTCGCGCGGAATCGTCTCGTAGATCGCGTGACCGAGCGCGACGGTCCGCGAAACGGCTGCGGCCAGCTTGCCTGCGCCTCAAGGGCGGCATGCGCACCATGGCCGGTCGGGGCGCTTCGGTCCGGGAGCGCCTCACGCCG
>JAISFS010000056.1 GCA_031263485.1 Deltaproteobacteria bacterium
GGCGGCCTCCGCCGACCCGGGCCGGCTCCGGGAAAGCATCCCCGCCTTCCCCGTGACTGGCCAGCTGATCAAACCCGATCCCTTCCAGGCGGTTCCGGTTCTGCTATACTGAGGTCATCGGCCCGCCTCTCCCGCCGGACGCGGCGTCCTATAGCCGCAACGATCCCTTGCGGCTAACCCGGGCAAGGTCCTCGCTCGCCGGCGGGGCCTGGTCGGCGCGGGAGCAGAGCCTTTTTTACCCCGCTCGCCTCCGGAGACCACGCCTGCGGGGCCCGCTTCCCATCTCTGCGCGGCGACCCCGCCAGCCGTGCGCTGACTCAAGGCTTCAAGGACATACCCAGACCATGATCCAGCATTCCCTGGCCCTTCTCGAAAGGCTCCCCGACGCGTACGTGCTCGCGGCGGGCGACGTTATGCTCGACCGCTTCGTCTACGGGGAGGCCGTCCGCCTCTCCCCCGAGGCTCCGGTGCCCGTGGTGGAGGTCAGGCGGAAGACCTGGACCCCCGGCGGTCTCGGGAACGTGGTCATGAACCTCCACGCCCTGGGCGCCAAGGCCCTGGCAGCCGGCGTGGTAGGCGCGGACGGCAAGGCGGACGCCCTCCGGAATCTTTTGAGCGGGGCTCTTACGGACGGATCGCCAGGCTTCATCGCCGATCCTGACAGGCCGACCACGGTCAAGACGCGGGTGATAGCCGGCATCCAGCAGGTGGTACGCTTCGACGAGGAGTCGACACGGGCGGTCTCGCCAGCGGTGGAAGAGGCATACATGGAAGGGGCCGCCAAGGCGTTCTCCCGCGCGGCGGCGCTCACCGTCTCCGACTACGGCAAGGGCCTCCTGACCCCTGCGGTACTGGGCTTCCTCCTGGGCAAGGCCCGCGAGTCGGGCATCCCCTCGATAGTCGACCCGAAGGGATCTGACTACGAGCGCTATAGGGGGGCGACCCTGGTCACCCCCAACCGCGCGGAGCTCTCCCAGGCCTTGGGCCGCGATCTCACCCGCGCCCCGGAGGAGGCCCTGGCGGAGGGAGGCCGCGAGCTCATGCGCCTGCACGGCCTGGAGAACCTGCTCATCACCCGGAGCGAGGACGGTATGACGCTTCTATTGTCCTGCGGGAAGACGCTCCATCTGCCGACCCGGGCCAGGGCGGTCTTCGACGTCAGCGGCGCCGGCGATACCGTGGTTGCCGCGATGGCCGCGGCCCTGGCAGTCGGCGCCTCGCTAGCCGATGGCGCGGCGCTGGCCTCGCTGGCCGCAGGGGTCGTGGTGGGCAAGGTAGGCACAGCCACGGCGAGCCCCGAGGAGATCCGGGAATCGATCGTGATAAACGAGCTTTCCGCGAACGTCTAAATGGAGAACCTGCACGCAATGTTGAAATCCTGGGAGGAACTCAAGCGGCACTCACAAAGATGGCGCAATGTCGACTATCCTTTCACGGGGCGGGGGCGGTTCAGGCGTCCCCTTGTCGCCACGCCCACAACCATCTCTCTGGCACTAAGCCTGACGGTTTTCCCTGATTCCCGGTTGACCTCGCCTGCCTTGTCCCTTGACTCCGTAACCGCGCTCCCGTGGAACCTGCGGCAAGTTGCTTCCCGAGAACGGTTACCGCCTTCATTTATCGAAATATAACTGCATAAATGTTAAACTTGAGGTATGCGTAAACAGTGTGAATTGAACTTCACTGAGCCAAATGATTTATCCGTCCCAAACTATCCCTCAAAGCATCTTTTTCGCACACGTAACCGATATTTCGCCCGCTTTAACCTTGAAGTTCAATTTAGCCGGTTGACTAAGTGCCGTAGCCCCCCTCGGCGAGCTCGGAAGGGCTTTTTTCACAGACATAGAACTTGGACTGGGAATCGGAGGACGCCGCAGGGATAACGCAAGAAAGCGTAGCGGCCCGGAGTCCCCCTGACCAAGGAGGCAGCCATGTCATACGGAACCGAAAACGTGTCTGCGACCGCGGCGGCCCCGGCACGCCTTCTGCCACTGGCATCGGCAGGTCTCGCCGCCCTGTTGGCGCTGACTCTGTCCTGCACGCAACAACCGGGCCCGGAGAACGGACAGGCGATGCCATCCGCCCCGGAAACTCCATCTTCCACGTCTTCCGGACCTCCCGCGCCTTCGCCCGAGCCGGACGCGGACTCCTCCTTGCCGGGCGTCGTGACGACCGGGCCACCCCTGATTGCGGACCAGGCCACCGAAAACGGGCCCGGGGCGATGTCGGCCTGGGGAGACAGGCCGTATCGACCGACTTGGTCCTTCGAGCCCATGGACCCGTCTATCGAAACGCGCAGGAAGGAGGCTGAGGATTTTTCCTCTAGAATAGCGCAAGATCGACACAATGCCTGGGACTCGGTCGCAGAGCTCATTAGCAGTGAGTACAGCTCCCACGACCCCAGGGTGCTCGCGGCGTGGAGCCGCCGCGACCGCCTCGCCCGGATTTGGGGGAACGATCTCAACTTAAACTGCCAGAAAGCGGGGAAAACCGCCGAAAGCCTCGCTGAAGCCCTGGGCGGAAAATCGGCCGAGACGCTATACGCCCGCGAGACGGCGGCCCTGTGTCGGTTACTCGCCGGGGAGGAGGAAAGGGCCGGAAAGGAACTCGCGGACGTGGCGTTCGAGGCATCGCGTTCCCTGGGCCCGGTTCACCCGCAGACGCTGTCCGCGAGACGCTCGCGCGCCTGGGCCGCAGCGGCGGAGGGCGAGCCCGGCAACGCGGCTGCCGAGCTTGCAAAAATCTCGGAGGCGCAGGCGATGGCCTTCGGGCCCGGCCACCCCGAACGTCTCGCGACGGAGGAGGCCATGGCCGAGGCACTCCTCGCGGCGGGCGACGATAAGGGCGCTCGGGATACATACATGCGCCTCCTTGAGGCGCTCGAAATAGGGCTCAAACGGACTTCGTACCATGCCCTCAGTGACCGGGCCCGCTCGGCGGACATCAATATGTTGGCAGACGGCTTCGGGACGGTGCGGAGCCTTCTCCGCAGACAGGCCGAGGAACTCGCCAGGGAGAAAGGCGAGGGGCACCCCGAGACGCTTGACGCGCTTGAACGCCTTGCCGATTTGCTTGACGCTGGCTACGAATTATACCAACAGAGATACGTTAGGGAGCGGTTGGCGAAAGGCCGGGAACATACGTTAGGCGCGGCCCATCCGGACACGGACCGGGCATGGCGCGACCTGCTCAATCTATCGCGAGACAGAGAAGCGCGAATAATGATGATCCATGCGCACCGGTTCGAAGCCCTCTCGCGGGAGCTGGGGCCGGACAGCCTCGAGGCCCTGAGCGCCCTGTCCCAGCTGGCCCGGGCCATGTCCCAAGCGGGCGATCTCGAGGGCGCGCGGGGCGCCTGCGCGCGTCTCGCGGAGGCTCGGGAGCGCACCCTTGGGCCGGACAACCCCGAGACCTTGGAGGCCTTATCCCGGCTAGCCCGGGCCATGTCCGAAGCGGGCGACCTCGAGGGCGCGCGTGACACTTTCGCGCGGGTCGCGGAGGCGCGGGAGCGGATCGGACCGGACAACCTCGAGTCTATCATGGCTTTGGAGGATCTCACCGATGCTCTGACAAGCCTGGGCGACGTGGACGCGGCCATCGCGTCACAGGAGCGAGTCCTGGAGGCCTGAGAACGGAGATGTGGGCCGGAACATTCGCAGACCCGCAAGGCGCGTTCCGGGTACCTCCGCCTCCAGGCTCAGATCCTCGAGCGGGAGCGGGGGCCGGACAGCCCCGAGTTCCTGGACGTCTTGACGAGGATGGCCGAGGCCCTTCTCGCCACACATGAAACCGAAGACGCCAAGGACGCCTTCGCGCGGGTCGCTGAGGCGCGGGAGCGCGTCCTGGGACCGGACAGCCCGGAGACTTTGGGCGCCCTGGGCCGACTGGCCGAGGCCCTTCTCGCCGCACACGAAACCGAAGACGCCAAGGACGCCTTCGCGCGGGTCGCTGAGGCGCGGGAGCGCGTCCTGGGACCGGACAGCCCGGAGACTTTGGACGCCCTGGGCCGACTGGCCGAGGCGTTCCTCGCCGCGGGAAACGAAGAAAGCGCACGGGAGACTTACGCGCGCCTCCTTGAGAGGCTTGAGAGGAGCGGCTTACAAGCTACCACCGATACCTTCAAGGTCCGGGACGTCCTGACGGGACTCATGTTCGAGATAGACGACTTCGGCGCGGCACGCGATCTGCTCGTCAGGCAGGTCGAGGATCTCGCCGTGGCGAAGGGCGGGGATCACCCGAAGACACTGGACGCGCTGAAAAGGCTGTCCGACGCGCTTAGCGAGCTGGGCGAGCGCGATCATGAGTGGGACGTGAGGTTGCGCACGGCGGGGATACTAGAGCGGACTCTCGGCCCGGCAAATCCGGACACGAATCGAGCGTGGGAGGCACTGTTCGCTCTCGGAGACGACACCGATCGCGATGAATACCGAACGGAGATCCACGCCCGCCAGGCCGAGATCCGCGCCCACCGGGCCGAAGCCCTCGCGCGGGCGCTGGGGCCGGACAGTCCCGAGGCTTTGGACGCCCTGGCATGGGTGGCCCTTGCCATGTCCGAAGCGGGCGACCGCGAGAGCGCCCATGACGTCTGGGGCCGGCTCGCGGAGGCACAGGAGCGCCTACTGGGGCCGGACGACCCTGAGACGCTGGACGCGCTGGCACGCCTGGCCAATGCCATGTCCGAAGCGGACGATCGCGAGGGCGCCCGTGACGTCTGTTCGCTCATCGCGAAGGCGCAGGAGCGCCTACTGGGGCCGGACGACCCTGAGACGCTGGACGCGCTGGCAAGCCTGGCCATTGCCATGTCCGAAGCGGACGACCGCGAGGGCGCACGGGACGCCTGGACGCGGGTCGCTGAGGCGCGGGAGAGCCTACTGGGGCCGGACGACCCTGAGACGCTGGACGCGCTGGCACGCCTGGCCAATGCCATGTCCGAAGC
>JAISFS010000057.1 GCA_031263485.1 Deltaproteobacteria bacterium
TACTGGTGTGCATAACGTTAAAATTTTGATCCTGCAATGCTTTGCTTTGAATAATAAAAGTTCTAAAACCATCACCTGGCCACTCCGCAGTGGACCTGGTATCAGAAACTGATACTCCGATTCTATGTTTATCAAGAAATGTGTATCCAGACTCAAGAAAAATTGACTTGGTCTGTAAAGATGTGTGATTGAACTTTATGTCGTCTCTGACAGAAATTGAATCACGGTGGTAGTACCTGGCAGATCCTGAGAAATCAAATCCTTGGTAACCTCCGGTAAAGTTGAAAGTGGTTTTGTTAAGTCCGAAACTACCTATTCCGGTCTCAAGGACTGCCGAAAATTTATCCTGCGAACCTCTTTTAGTAATGATATTTACAACTCCTCCAAGAGCTGCCGTGCCATATTGGACAGCTGCAGGCCCCCTAATGATTTCGACTCGCTCGATATTTCCAACTGGAACCTGATTGATTTCTGTTATGCCGGTTCTCTTTCCATTGATTAGGATCAGAACAGTTGACGATGTCTGCAGGTTGGCTAACGCGGACATTCCTCTAATTTGGAGGGTTTTGCCGGCACCCGTATCGTATATCCAGAATCCCTGCTGGCGAAGGACATCGGCCATGTCATTGACGGCAGCTTGCTCGATCTGCTCGGCGGTCACTATGGTTACGTTTGTAGAAACCTCGCGGAGTCTCTCGCTGACACGGCCTGCTGTGACAACTACCTGGCCAAGAAAATCAGAAGAAACTGATCCATTCGAATTATCCTGAGCCTGGGCGGTACCCATGGGTTGAAACACCAGAACTGCCAAAGCCGTCAAGGCTAGGAGCTTAAGTCCTCTGCTGAAAATCATAAACTTTCTCCTTGTCATACCTGAGGTTCGCGATCGATTGCCCTTGATGCCGCTTCCTTAAGTTTAGGATAACTTTAATCGGGAACGGGAAATGAATTGACCTGGATGTTTGATGCAGTTACAGCACCAGGCTAGCAATGGCTGTCCGTGGAGAATGGCAACGAAAAACTACTCTCACACTTCAGAGTTCTGAGGCGGCATCTCATTTGCCGTCTTCAGTAAAAGAGGCAGAGTGGCTTGTTCCGTTTGGCAGACAGCATTATCATTTTGGAGTGCTGTAAAGCATAAACGGATAGAATGGATTACAATGAAAGTTAGAGTTTAGTAGAATTGTTCAGAATTTACGGGTTACCGATCATGTTCGGTCATGCAGTAGTTCTTATGGATGATAGAACATATGCATATCAGTCGAACTTGATTTTGACATGCCAGAGATGCCTCGCCTTGTGCCATGTTGTGGGCGGCAGGGGCAGAAAACAATTTCAGCAGTCAGCTTCCGAAGGCATCTGTCTTGTCGGCGAAATCGTTGGTTGTCGCTTGTGGACTGGCCTCACTTAGACTTTTACTTCAGAATTGAGTCAGCAGGAGCACCATGAATGAACCTGGTTCAGATTGAGTGCTACTGCTGGTACCCATTGTCCTAAAAGCAACCTTTGACTTTCAATCCGCATTGAGTTTTGCCTGAAAAATACCTGCTGAAAGCCATAATGCTTAATGAATACGCTTCAAAGACATATCTACATCGACCTGGTCATACCCTAACCATTTCAACAATGGAACGGAGGATTTACAGATGCTGATTGCAAGCGTAATCAAAATGCACAGGGCATACTTATCCCGTAAATTGTGATTTTTGGAGGAGGAGTGAGATGGTCAGGAGGAGTGAGAAAGAGCATGGAGGTGGCTGAACCACCGTATAGGAATTGAACGCCGCCTGGTTATTGCCTGTCATGTTTGTCGGACGTATCCGGACAAGGGCGATTTATCTGACTGTGGCCTGGATGTTAGGGTAACCAGGACCGAATAGCATGAAGCCATGGAAAGACATTAACTGATGTCCTTTGACTCCCGTTCAAAGGGCAGGAGAATCGGACCGGAGAAAAACTCAGAAAAGAGCATAAACTGAATAATTAAAATATAGTCATTGATGTTAGAGATTTAATAATGATTTTCTAAAAGTTTAAGGAACCGTTGTGAAAGTTGTGTTTGATTTGTTGTTTGATTAAAAATAGAATTGATTCAAGGTTATGCACATTATCAATGGTTTATCTCGAACTTCTTTTATCAGTCCAAGATATGAACCTGCAAAGCGGATTTGAATAAGGCCGGGAAATTTGCTCTTCTTGGAATCATATATAGTCTTTGATCAAAGTTGTCAAATAAAAAAACCGGGCATAAGGAATATAATAAATGTGCTTTAAAGCTCTTTTATTGACTTAAGACTGTCAATATAAATTAAATAGTATATTATATCTATATTTATGATAATTTATAGTTTGAAAAAAACCGGTCGAAGCCGGTTTAGCGGAGTCTCGCCGGCAGTTGACATGGCAGGAGAGGGCCCCCTTCCGCATGGCCTCCTCTGTCCCGGAGGTCATGGGAAGGGGGGAGGAAGCCCGGGGCGTCAGGCGGAAGGGCTGTAGAGGACGGCCCCAAAAAGCGTCACGGTGTCCTGGCCGTTTATGAACTTCATGCCGCAGGAGTCGGCCAGGGCTTTGACGTCCACGCAGTTTGCCTCAAGAGACCTGATGGCCTTTCCGGGCGACCGGCAGGGCTCGTCGGTCTGGAAGGCGCAGGTCGGACAGCGCTGGCAGTGGCCAGCCCCCAGGAGTCTGGCCCTGGCGAGGGTGGGCACGATGTCGTCATTAATCTTGAACGATATCCTGTTGAAGACCTCGCCTGCGGCCAGGGTGCCCTTCCAGTCGAAGGAGTGCTTGAGGAACCCGACCAGCTGGTAGACCACCGCGCGCTCGTAGGTCCTGGCCTCGGCCACGAGGTCGTCCACCTCTCCCACGTGAGGGGGACAGGTCCACTTCCTGTTGTAGAAACCGCAGTGGTTGACCTCGCAAAGCCTCCTGAACTCGCGGTCGAACACGAAGCTCGCGACCTCAACCGTTGCGACCCTGGTGGGATGGAGAGCCTTGACCCTTTCCACCAGCGACTGCTCCTCTTTAGACTGCATGGGATCCTTCGGTCCTGGCAACCCTCATGCGGGCCCCGCTAGAGCTTCACCGTCTTCTTGATCTCGCCCTTGATATCGTAGAAAAGGGCCGTGGCGTCCTTCAGGTGGTAGAAGCCCATCTTGTTGGGTCCGTCGGCGGGGTACATCTCCTTCAGCATGGGGAAGACCTCTACGGCGGAGTCGTAGAGCTCGGGGTCGTCGTCGAAGACCGCGAGGCCGGTAAGCCTCAGCCAGTCCCCGTCCTTGCCGGTTGCGGCAATCTCGACCAGGGGGTTGTCCACCATCTGGCGGTAGACCTGCTTGTGGGTACCGATGCCGAAGTAAATTTTCCCGTGGTACTCCATCGCGAAGCCCATGGGTCTGACCTTGGGTCCCAGGTCCTTGATGGTGGCGAGATAGAAGGGCTTGAACTCCTGAATGAACGTGAAGACTTCCTTGGACATTCATTTCTCCTTGGGGGGAAGGCGGTGTTTGGAGGCGGTCCCCGAAGCCGACGGGCCGGCATGCCTTAAGGGGGGTGAGGGGTGCGATCCCGCCTAATCCGGCGGGCTTGCGCGGTCGGGCAGATCCTCCGTCCTGGTCCTTGAGAGGATCTCCTTGAAACTTTCTATCTCGTCCGCCGAGAAGCCGCTGGCGAGATCCGCGAGGGCTATGGCCCTCATCTCCTTCTCAATGACCCCGGCAATCTTCTCGTACGGGCCTTTCAGAACGTCGAGGATCCATCTGCCCACAGGGCAGTGCTGGGATGAGGTGTTGTGGATGCCTCTCACCAGAGCGTCCATGGACTCGGGGTCAACAGCGGCATAGACGTCCCAGAGGCTTATCTCCTCCGGAGTCTTCAGGAGCCTGGCACCTCCCAGGGGTCCCCTTGAGACCTCAAGGATGCCCGCGTTCTTGAGAGAGAGCACCAGGGTCCTTACCACCACTGGGTTGCAACCCGTGCTCTTAGAGAGGAGACGGCCGGTTATCCTCTTGGTTTCGGAGAAGAAATGAGCAACCAGAAGTATATGGACCGCCGCCGATACTTTTAGGCTGAATCTCATTATATAATACTCAAATAATGTGAAAAAGACAAAAGGATACCAACCGTAAACATTAAAGCCTATTAATAAATAAATTATCAGTAACTAAAAAATTAAGGCTTAATATAACTAATATGATATATAACGATGGTAATCCGGTCTGAGATGGGCGGGGTCCATATCAGGGAAAAACGCCAAAAATCAAAATCACAATACATTTTAGCATAGCCTTGACGGGAATGTAAGCGTCCGGCCCCGGGCCGGCTTGCTGAAACGTTAAGTAATCGGAATATGCTGGACATTCAAGCTGTCTGCCGCATGACTGGTTCACGAATTCCGAAAATTTACAGATTGTTGTCAGAAACTCATAGCATTATGGAAAATTCTATCGGTGCGTTGCGGCAAGAACTTCTCTACTTCTCTGAAACCCAGATCAAGCCGATAAACAAGACATGTTAAGCAGTCACGGGCGGCAATCAGGTTTTGTAGGGAGAGCAGGCGGTCGCCGCACAAGTTTCAGGCAATCGGAACGCGGGTACCGGAGGCATCCCGGATGCGCATGAAGCATTCCTGTTACCCCGGCGTCACCCCCGTCAACCTTTCTGCCGGTGGGGACGCCGCGGCTTTCCGGATCGGAAGGCGGCCTGTACCCAAGTTCCGGTCCTGCTTAGCAGTTACCCGGCTGTTACCCAGGATTTTAAAAATTGACGAAGAGAGTCCGGAATGAAGACAGAACTATCTGAAGCGTTTCTGAAGAAGGTCGAACCAAACGGCAGGCGGCAGAGCTTTTTCGACACTCGCGTCCCCGGCCTCGAGCTCAGGGTCGGTGCCCGGGGTCACAGGAGTTTCTACGTCTTCTACCGGTTCGGGAAGGGCGGGGGGGCACCCCTCAGGCGCTACCATTTGGGGTCGTATCCGGTCCTGACGGTGAGCTCGGCCCGGAAAATGGCCATAAGCACGCTTTCCCGAACGCTCCGAGGAGAGGATCCCGCAATGGAGCGCCGCAGGGACAGGGAGTCTGCGACAGTCGGGGAGCTCATCGGCAAGTTCATGCGCGAGTACGTCGAGGCCAGGACGAAACCCAGCACAAGGAAGACCTACGCGAACATCATCAACAAGCACATAGTCCCCGCGCTGGGCAAGATCAGGGTGACGGCGCTCAGTGGACCGGACCTCACAAGGCTCCACTCCGCCATGAGCTCCACTCCCTACGCCGCCAACAGGGCAACGGCCATCCTCAAGACCTTCCTGAACTGGGCGGAGGAGAACGGCTGCCGTCCCTCCGGACGGAACCCGGCGAGGCAGGTGCGCCCCTACAAGGAGGAGAAACGGCTCGACTGCATGGGTCCGGACCAGCTCGCCAGGGTCGGCGAGGCCATGACCGAGCTGGTCAGGGAGGGAAAGCTCGCCCCGGCGGCAGAGTCGGCCATCAAGATCCTCATGCTCACCGGGGCAAGGAAGAACGAGATCCTCACACTCAAGCGGGAGGACATCGACTTCGCGAACTTGAGGATAAGGCTCCTGGATTCCAAGACCGGATTCAAGATCATCAGACTTCCGATGGCGGCGGCGGAAATCCTGAGCGGCATCGCCCGCGAGGAGGGCACATACGTCTTCCCCGGCAGGGGAGGAAAGAGCCATCTCTCGGATCTCAAGCACCCCTGGAAGCGGGTGCTCGAGAAGGCGGCGATCGGAGGCCGGTGGAGAATCCACGATCTCAGGCATGCCTTCGCCTCCGAAGCGGTGAACGCCGGGGCCAGCCTTCCCCTCATAGGCTGCCTTCTGGGGCACAGGAATTCCCAGACCACGGCCAGGTACGCCCACATATCGCAGACCTCTGCAGCCGAGCTCGCCGAGAGGACCGGCGAGAGCATTTCCCGGTTCATTTCCGGAGAGTCGAAAAAAAGTTGACGCTGCGTATCTGTTGAAGACCAGGATGCGATCACAGTCGTCCGCCATGATGCAGGCAACGCTCAGAGAGGACGGCTGCAGGGATATCTGCGCCGTCTTGATGATGACGGATTTGAAGCAATATGTCTGAACATCACCAATATTGTGCAATTGATAAATTAACTGCATTGGATGGATTACCGATAATATCATCAAACGACACTGCGGAAGTAATTTTCACTGATGCCCTTTGAACGGGAGTCAAAGGTCAAGCCGGCCCCGAAGCCGGGCTGACCTTCCGCCGGCAGGCCGGTTTCCGCCGAGTTTTTGGAAGACGCGTTTCCCGGCGCCGATCCTGCCCCGAGGCCTGGAGGCTCCAGGTACCGTCTTCCGCGCCGCCCTCCGGAGAGCGGGGGCACCGGCGCAACGCCTCTCCGCCGCCGTGAGCCCGGCGGCGGATCCCCCGAGCCGGACCCCGCGCGCCGGCCCCTCCGGCGTCACTCCACCCTGCATCGTCACTTCAGTTTCAGTCCGAACCACTCCGCTCAGTCCACTCACTCCTCCGTCCGCACTCACTCCCCCGTCCATACCCGTCGTGCGTCCTGAAGCGGCCCCGCCGCGTCACCGATTCACGCCCGAGAAGTTTCTGTACCCTGCGGGACTGACCCGTTCCGGTATCACACCGGTACAGGCCGAGTCGGCCGCGGCATCGGCTCGGGCTCCCGGAATCCCTGACGGCGGACGTCACGTCAAGGTCACGCCCGAACTGTGTCCGGACCCCCCGGAATCCCGGCCCGGGTCGCGCCTCGACCGGTCGAAGCGTCCATCGGCGCGCCTTCTTCCGGGCCGCGTCCGAATGGCCAGTCTCCATAAAGTCTTAAGACAGCGAACCAGGCAGTAAGACCACGCCGGACCGCGACAAGCCGCTTCCTCACGGCGGTTCGCTCCCGGAACGCTGGTCTGGCTTGGGAAAACCGTTTCCCGACTTTCCGGACTGCATCGCCGGTACTAGCCGCACGCTCCGTCATCTGTCCCGACGGCGACTGCGGTGTCCGCCACCTGACAAAAGCCACGGCAGGGTTCATCCGCGAACTGTTCAACCACAGCCAAAGCCCGGGGAACATGATAGGGCATCTGTCCCTGGCGCTGTCGCGGAGACCCGCAAGTGGAAATATCGGAGGACTGACTGAAGCGCTGTTCCATGTTCCAGCCCGGCAAGCGGCTGAGAGCCGGAATTGCGCATGAACCTGGTCGGCAGCATTTCGGCAGCAATGTTGTCTCAGCCATGCCTGCGGCTCATGTCGACAGCTGTGATCCGACATGGCCTTGGCAGTGTTCCATGGCCGACAGTCCAGTCACTCCATGACTTGTCTTAATCGAAAACAAGGAGAAGTGAATATGCATCGCATCAGCGTCAGCTTCCCGCTGGCAATTGTTTTCGCGGTAGTCGGCTTATCGGTGCCGGCGTATTCCCAGGATTCGCCTGGAGGATATCTGGACGCTCTGGTAGTGACGGCAAGCAAAATCCAGGAATCGCTCCGCGAGGTCACGAGCAACGTGACAATCATCGAGGCAGCGGAGATCGAACAGTCTGCCGGAAGCAACCTTCAGTCTCTTCTGACGCAGAAAGGCTTCCAGACGTACTCCTTCGGAGGCACGAACTACGGCTATGCCGCCGGCTCCACTCTCTACATCCGCGGCTACGGCGGCAGCACCATGGGCTATTCGGAAGCCAACGCGTCCACGACCGTGCTACTGAACGGGCACCGCATCAACAACAGCACCATCAACATGATAAACCTGGTCAACATTGACAGGATCGAGATAATCCGCGGACCTGCCGCCGTCCAGTACGGACCCGCCGCCTTGGGAGGAGTCGTAAACATCATAACCAAACGCGGCGACGGACCCCTGACGTTCAGGGCAAGCGTGGGCATCGGGAGTTTTGACAAGGACGAGGAGCAGCTGTCCTTTTCCGGATCATACGGGGGCTTCGATTTCTCCGTCGGGGCGATTCGCGGGAAATCAGGAAATTATTCCACGGCAGACGGTAAAATGGCCTACCGCACGACGATAAACAATATGGCCGGTCTCGATGTGGATTTCGGGTACACTTTCCTGGAAAACCACCGTATAGGTTTCCATTACGACCACCAGGCGCTCAAGGGCGAAGTCCCCGCTCATGGCACGGAACTGATGCTGAACGCTCCGAACTCGTTTTCCATTTCAGACAGCTATGCCTGGAATTCTACTCTAAGCTACACCGGCTCCACTGCCGACAAGGCCTGGTCGTGGCTGGTAAATTACACCTTTGCCAAAAACAAGTCGGTCAGCACGAGATTCGAAGACGCCAATGACCCCTACCAGTCATACTATGCCATCAAATACCCCTTTTCGTACGGTAATTCCGTCGACATAGTCGACATGGATCAGATCCAGGCCCAGCTGACTTACGACCACCGTCTGTTCTCGCTGACCGGGGGATTCGACTATATGGTCTATGACGGAAGGAGCGGCACAAAGGATGAGGTAGAACCGTCTTTCAAGCACAAGGACGTCGCCGGATACCTCATGGGCAAGCTCAGGCTCCTGGACGGGAAGCTGATTTTCACGGCAGGAGGGCGCTGGGATGCCTTCAAGCTGACCAATTTCGAGGATGACGGCTACAGCGAGAAGAACTTCGCTCCCTCCTTCGGCATAGCCTACTCTCCAGTGGATTTCCTGAAGTTGAGAGCCCAGTATTCCGAAGGTTTCTCCGTACCCAACTACTTTCAGCTCTTCGGTGGATACGGCGGATGGTATGTCCCCAACCTCGACCTCAAGCCCCAGCAAAACAAGACAATCGAGTTCGGAGCTGACGTGGAGGTTGCGAATATAACCGGAAGCGTCACGTATTTCATCTCACAGTTCAAGAACAAGTTCGTCACCGTGCAAACAGGCCCATTCCAGTCCCAGTACCGGAACCTCGGATCGACAACCCTTGCCGGACTCGAGATGTACCTCAGCTACGACATCGGCAAGGCCCTCGGCCAGGAATTCTCCCTTTCGCCGTATGTCAATCTCACCTGGATGACCGAGGCCAAAAACAAGGATACCGTCAACTACGTCCCCCAGGCACCAAACGAGCTGCCAAACATTCCCGATCTTCTCGTGAGCTACGGCATCAGCTTCGAATACCCGTCCGTGCATCTTTCCGCCAGGCTGAACGCCAATTATTTCGGCAAGGAATGGCGGCAGGACTGGGAGGATCCAACTTACCTGGCCACCGGTGGCGATCCTCCATGGGAAAGGACCGGGGGGTTCACCGTGGTCGACCTCAGCGTATCCAAACGCATTCTGGATTTCGAGGACAAGGGCTACCTCCAGCTTGACGCCAAGGTCGGCAACGTGCTCGACACGGCCAAGGCCTACAACCCGGTGGTGGTCATACCGGGACGGAATTTCTTCCTATCCCTTTCGTACAACTACTGATTCGCCTGAACGGGGCGCGGCATCCTGCCGCGCCCCTCATTCCGCCCCCCACGGAACGCTCGCCGACCGCCGGTCGCCGTCCGGCCGGCGACCCCGGCCCCAGCGTGAGACACTCGGTTCCGCCTTGAAATCCCGCTCCCCGGTGAAAGCCATCGCACCCCCTGTCGGGAGGAAATGGTCAGCCCGCCCGTCGGCAAGCCCGACCTTATACTACAGTTCATTCTGGACGCGGTTCCGGCCTGCAGCTCATGCCGGTCTACGGTC
>JAISFS010000095.1 GCA_031263485.1 Deltaproteobacteria bacterium
GCACGGCAACCGGTCTCCTCGAGGCTCGCTCCCGGGGAGAAGGCCGCCCGGAGCCCCCCGCCACGTCTCGCCCCCCAAGCCTGTCGGCTGACATGGTACTCAGACTCCGCCTCGCGGCAATGGAAGCCGAGACGGTCCGGCTCGAGGCGCATCGCGACAGGCGCCTGAGGGCTTTGGAGAATCGACGGTCCAAGGCCCGCACGATTGCGGAAAGCGCGGATACCGTCAGGGGGCCCGAGCCGGCGACGGTCCTGGAGCTACTCTACGGGGCCGCGCGGGACAGGGATTTCGTCTCAGCCCCGCGCGCGGCGGAGTCCGGAGCCGAAGCCTGGACGCTTTCCGGGGGAAGGGCGTTCCTGATCTCTGGCCCCAACTGGGCGGAGACGGGCGGCCTGATCGGCGGCAGGGGCAACGGCAGGGCCGGCGGCGGCGCCCTGTCGCTGGTGATGAGGCTGTCCGGTCACGTGAGCGTCCGGGGGGCGCTTGCGGAGATCCGAGGCGCCTTCGGGGAGCAGGCCGCCGCCCGTACCCTGGCCTTCCATAAGGTGGCTGGCGTCTCCGCGACCCTCAGGAAGGCGCTCGCGAGGCCTCCCCTGCCCCCGGACGCCTGCGAGAGCCTCTGGCCCGAGGCCAGGGATTACCTGACGACGGAGTTCGGGGTGTCCGGCATCATGTGCGACCTCTATCACGGCCGCGGCCTGCTCGCCGCCGACCGGAGGGGCTCGGTCCTCTTCGTGTGCGAGGGCGGGCGGGGGGCATTCCGCATGTCCGTTCCCGCCGACGGCGGTCGCGGCCGCGCCCGCCCTCCCCGGGCATCGGCCCCCCCATTCCTCCTCGAGGGCACGGACCCCCTCGCCATCGTGACGGACTGCCCGGCCGGGGCGCTTCTCCTGAAGGCCAGGGAGATCGGCTCCACCGTGCTCGTCCTGGGCGAGCTATCGGACCCGGGACGGCTTCTGCCGCACCTGAAGGGCAGGGCCGTGACGGTCGAGGGGGAGCTGGGTTCCCGGGGACTCAAGCGTGTCCGGAAGTTCCTGAAGCGTGAGAGGCTGAACCACACCGTCAAGCCCTCCCCGCGAGCGGGATGAAGGAGGAGCTCTTCGTTCAGCGATCCTCTGCGCGGCCGGGCCGTACGCCACTTTGTTAGTCATCGCCCGGCACGCCCCTAAACGCGGTCTTCGCGCGATGCGCCCGCCATGCGCATCGCACAGCGCTGCCTCACCCGCACCCTTGACCCCGCGCTACCCGGCACGGCGCCGCCCGTATACCCCTTAGCCATAAGCGATCCGTCCACGACAAGAGCAGATACCGCCGCCCCACCGCGACCGCGCACTCACGACCCGCGCGACCGCGCCACTCCCGACCCCCGCGACCGCGCCACTCACGTCACCCGCGACCGCGCCACTCACGACCCCACGACCGCGCCACTCACGACCCCAGCAAGACCGACCTCTGCCGTGACCCCGGCCCTCGGGAAAGGACTCGACACCGGATGCAGGACATTTACCGATCGACCCTGTCGCTCCAGACATACAGGACCTGGGACGCCGTAAGAAACGTCTTCTGCCACAACCACCGGATCTCCCGGGTCCCCAACTCGGATCCGCAACGCGTCGCCATGAACGTCGTGCTCAAGGGCAACGCCGAAGACGATCTGCCCGCCATGTGCCTGGCCCGGGTAGCGGGCGGCAGGCCTCACCCCCTCGCGAACCTCATGGTCGGCCTCGTGCTGGGCGCCAGCCCGGGATATTTCCGTCCGGGTCGGGAGGGGGCGGCGGGCGCATTCGACCCGGAGCGGGTCCGCCCCTGGTCCGAAGCCGCGCACGGCTGGGCCGAACGCACCTTCGGGGACAGGCTCGTAAGCTCGGTCATGCACCTGGACGAGGTCACCCCGCACATCCATCTCATGGTGTTCCCCCTGGACGTGGACGGAAAACCCCGGATGAGCTCCATCCTCCCCAACAGGGGGGCGCTCGCGAATCTCCACACGACCTACGCGCAGGCGCTGTCCGGGCTGGGCATCGGGCGTCCGGTCAAGGGCGGCGGCGGCGGCTGGTCCGGGAGCAAGGATCAGTACTGGTACCCCTACGTATGGACCATGGCGTTCGCGGCCCTGCCGCCGGAACTCCTGCTCGGGTCCGGGACCGTCCCGAAGCTCAGGGAAGCGGGCCCGATGCACGATGGCGCCGGCAAGGCCCGACCGACATCCTGGAGCCCGACCTGGCTCGATGCCGAGCGCGGCGACGGGCTCTCCGCCGACCCGCGGAAGGCCCGAGCGAGGCTGGCCGAACTCCAGGAATCCTTGGACAGCCTCAGGATCTCGATCTCGCGGATCAGACGGGAGGAGGACGTGCTCGCGGCATCCACCGAGCGCGACCTCTCGCTCGCTCGCCTTGTCTTCGAGCCGTTCCCCTACAGGCTCGTCGAGGCCGCGTCCAGCCTCTGGATGCCCGTCCGGGGCACGGGGGCCCGCCACGGTCGCGCCCCGGCAGGCCCAGCTTCCGCTGACCGCGACCGGCCCGATTTGTACACCGCAGATGCCCCGTCCGTTGGACATGACGCGTTAGACCAGGACTCCTTGACCGTCGGCATGGGGGTCCATATCCCGGACGGCCAGCCCGTCATGGAAGAGATTGGCTGCCCTGGCGACCTGCCAGCCGGAGAAGAGCTAAGAAGCCCGGACAGCCAGCGCGTCAGGGAAGAGATTGGCTGCCCGGGCAACCTGCCATCCATGGAAGACATAAGAAGCCCGGACGGTCAACCCGCACGGAAAGGTTCCAACCGCCCGAGCGGCCCGCCCGTTCAGGAAGGCATCAGCCGTACGGACGGCCAGCCCGTCTATGAGAGCTTTGGCAGCCCGAGCATTCCGCAAGCCTGGGCGGGCACGGGCGTCCCGATCAATACGCCTGCCAGGGCGGACATCCGTAACCTGGGCAGCCCGCAAGCCCGGGGGGACACATCGGGCGGCCCGATCAATCCGCCGGCCACGGCGGACATCCGTGACCTGGGAAGCCCGCAAGCCCGGGCTGGCTCATCAGGCGGCCCGACCAATCCGCCAGCCAGGGCGGACATCCGTAACCTGGGTAGCCCGCAAACCCTGACAGCTTCAGGAGTCCCGAGCAATACGCCAGCCAGGGAATATTTCGTCGGCCCTTTCACCAGACACGGGCCGGAAGCCGAAACCGTCCCGAAAGGCGGGCCAGATCGGTTCGGCGGAAGACGCCAGGGCTGTGGAACGCGCCCGGATTCCAGCCGCGCCGTAAGCCTCGGTGAGGGACTTGCGGTGACATGCCGGCGCGACTCATGGCGGGCGGTCGTCAACGGATCCGCGGGATCCGGCATGGGGACCGTCAGCCTCATGGCGTTTCTGGACGGCACCGACCTTTCCGGCGGAGCGGGGCGGGAGCTGGATACCGCCTGCGGGCTGGCAGATCTGCTGGGACAGGCAGGCGCTGCCCGGGCGCTGGCAGCGCATTGGACGGCGTCCTCCGGAAAGGAGGCGGCAAGGCTCCTCGAAGGGCTCCTGCCCGGACCGCCTCCCTCGGAAAGGGATTGGCCAGCCGCCAAAGGGAGACTGTGCGCCGCGGCAGGCATCACCGAAGCCTTCGCGGATAGGCTTTACCGCGAGGGAACCCTGTACGCCGATCACACTGGCGCGGTGATCCTCTCGTGCGATGCGCCCGGAACATCAG
>JAISFS010000113.1 GCA_031263485.1 Deltaproteobacteria bacterium
GCAACGCCACCTGGTCATTAGCTTCAGGGAAGCTTAAAGGTTGATAAAACGCACCAGCAATAGGAGTGTGATTGCCAATTCGGCCCGATTTAACCATCTCCGCCCCATCTGTCTCTTCAGCATAAATTCCGCGCCGGCTTATTACGGTAGCGTCATGGATGCCCTCTCGGTTGACGGAGCCCCTGGAGGCGGCGGGCGATATTTACGGGGCCCTGGCCCGCCACCGGCAGGCGTCCTCGCTCAGTAACGTGCGATCGGGCGCAGGCGCCTGACATCGGAGGGCCGGTCGGCCGCCGCCTCTCCGGATAGTATTGAACCGGCACGGTCTCCGCGCCCGGTGTTCCGGCGGCTCCAGCGAGCGATCACCCCGATGCGCCCGGTGTTCGCGAAGCAATGTCAACAACTTAAGGCAGAAATCGGCAGTTTCTCCGATATTTTCATCAATGATATCAGTGGCTTGCCAGACGTCGCCCCTCTTAAGTTGTTGACATTGGTTCGCGAAGTGCCTTCCGGCGGGTGCCGCAAGGCCGTCCTTCCGCGCCTGCTGTCCCGGGCTATTTGAAATCATCCGATGCCTTAGGCTTGACGCCGGAAACGGGCTGCCGAAGGGCGGCTCTCCCAAACCGGGCCGACTGCGGAATGTCCAGGACGGCTTCGGACTCGGCAGGGTCAGTGGCGCACTGTCCATGGCACAAACCCGGCGGACGGACCCTCCTCCGGATGCATTGTTGCCCGGAGAGAGGTTCCGGGCGGATTTGAGGCTGTTTGCCAACGCGAATGGGACCGGGCGCCCATTCCCGATGGCCACGCCATCCCTCTCATGGCGTACTCCGGAGCTCGCCGTCTCTATTCCGCCCCTATAGCGGTCGCTTGGCAGTCCGGAGTTTTCAGGGGGGCAGGGCATCGGAACTCGCGCGTGTTGCTGCACCGTATCCAGTCAGCTCCTCGCTCGGGGGGGACGAGCGAGACTGATACGGAAGCCGCCGGGAGGCCTGACTCGCCTGATGGGAGCCGCCGGACAGCCTTAGGGGGCATGCGAACGGCATCAGGGGGCCTGCGGACCTCCCGTATCCTCGGGATCAAGATATCGGGCCGCCACTTCGTACTTTCCGCGGACCGTCAGTGCCAGGCAAATGACTTCCTTGACGGCCAACCTGTGAGCGCCGGAGTAGTCCCTGTCCCTGATCTGCTTTTCGGCGGCATCGAGCGCGGCAACGAAATCTTTCTCCGAGAACCCGGTATCGTCCCCGCCGTCGTCTGTCTCTTCGGCTTTACGGTATTTCAGCTCGATCACGACGCGGCTCCCGTCTTTGAGAAACACTACCATGTCGGACCGGCCAAGGCCGGCCCGCACCTCGCTCAGGACCTCTATCCCCGCGGCGAGAAAAGCCGCCTGAAGAACTGCATGGAAGAATTTTTCCGACGATTTGTGCCGGACGGACGCGATTCCGGCAAAAAGGTCGCCAAGCAGCCTGGCAGTTTCAGCGGCGTCCCTCTCCGACAAGGCTTTCGGCAGGTTCTCTGCGAAATCGTTGAAATCGCGGTCGTCCAGTTCGAAAGCCGCCTTGAAGAAAGAAGCCCGGTAATTCAGGGCGACTTCCAGGTTCGGGGTCCTGAACGTGAACTCCTTTATCTTGACGGTATTGCCGTTGATGATTCGAGTCTTGCGCGTTATGCGGTCGATCGTCAAATAACCGCTGTGAAAAAGGACTGGGACGGCCGCAAGCCTCCTCCGGAGGTCGATTTTCCCGATCTGTTCGGCGGGATAGCCGTCCAGGCTTGGCTGAATGAATTCCAGGGGCCTTTTCCTCACGAAGGCGGACAGGTGTGACGGCTGTCCCGATGAAGGCCAGTAATCGTCGAGTTCCCTTTTCTTGAAAAAATTTATTATCGAGTAAGGGTTCAGGACCCGAGCGTCACCGAGCCAATTGTATCCGTCGTACCATTCCAGGATTTTTTCCTTCAGCGCCTTCAGGCCGACATCCATGTCGATGCCAGGATCGATGTCCCCGTTGGCTTTCAGGCTCACGAGAGCCTCTTCGAACCTGTCTCCGAACAGGTCATCGAGCTCTTGGGCGGTGAAACCGCAGACCTCGGAATATTCGGGCATTAGCGAGATGTCCAGGAAGTTGTTCGGTCCTGAGCCCAAGGCGGACATGGCGTACCTGGTGACGCCAGTGACGAGTGCAAAGCGGATATGTTTCTTGAATTTTTTAAGAGATTTGTAAAAGCCGCGCAGGACACCGAGATTGTCCACAGCTAGTTTCCTGTTCGATAAAAGCGATGATACCGGGTCATCGTACTCGTCGACCAGGACGGCCGTGCCTATCCCGTACTTTTGAAACAGGCTTTCCAGCAACTCCTCCAGCATGTCGTCGAACGAATCCGAGGAAATTTTAACGTCTTCGGATTTTGCCGCACGTGCCAGATCCCTCTTGATTTTGAAAACGAGGTCTTCCCGCGTATGGATTTCGGCATAGGACATGTCGAATCTCAGGATCGGGTGCCTTTCGAAGGAATAGCCGCTTTCGGCATCGATCCGCAAGCCCTTGAAAAGCTCCCGGTTGCCCAGGAATAGCTCTTCAACGGTATCGAGCAGGAGCGTCTTGCCGAAGCGCCTGGGCCGGGACAGGAAGAGGAATTTCGGGCCTTTGAGCATGCTGTTGATATATTCGGTCTTGTCGGCGTAAAGGTAATTTCCCTGTATGATTTCCCGAAAGGTCGGATCACCTAAGGGTAGTTCCTTCGGGGTCATTTTTCCCTCCATGACAATCGCGATTCACTGGGCAGGGCCTGTCCGTATCCGGCCGTTGCGTTCGATGGGCTTTCAGGGCTCAGTTCGGAAGGAGCCGCTTTAAATCCAGTGTACCATAAATGATGTCCAGGGCAACAAGACCGTCAAGCTGCGGGTCGTTCCAGGATTCCGGCAATGTGGCGGGGCAGGCATCCTTTCAGCGGGGAGCGGACCTGCCCTCCCATTGCCCATTGCCCATTGGCACTTGAGCTATGCTCACCTCCCTTGGCACAGTGGCCTGGCCTCCGCTGGTACGTGGGCGGCCTTCCGGTCGCCTGGCCTGTCGCGACACCGTCCTGGCATCTGATCGGCACCGTGAAAGGATAGTCGCTTCGGATATCCATCCTGCCCCAGGCTCGGCCGGGGAGGCCAGCGGGCCGAGCCGTGATGAGTCACGGGCCGAGTCGGAAGGCATCGTGGACCGATCCTTGGGGTACTAACCGAACCGGAGGGCCCCCGGGTCTGTGGGGAGGGCTCCCACACGGCGCTCGAGGTTAGGCATGCGCTGGGGACCGGTCCCCCCTGCGGTCGGAGAACCAGCGGGCTTCGAGGCGGCCTTCGTCGTCGCTCCAGGCTTAAGGGTATCCGAAGGACACAATCAGGACAGCGGATGAGGGTCGCGTCCATTGGCTGTTACATATTGCCGCCGTTCCGCCCTGTTTGGGTTCGCCCTCGCCGAGCCCGGCGGGGGCGGGGTGAAGGATTGTGGGCCTGAATGCAGTTTCTGGAGTGTTGCGGGCCGTCGGGCATCGGCGTAGAAGGCTCCCAGATCTTCCGTGTCACCGTTGCCCGAGGGGGCCTGGCGGCTTCTGTGGCGGGCGACCGCATGGGGAGCGTGAAGCGGCGCCGCTGACCCGCGAGGGCGTTTGGAAACGATTCGGGAGCGGTTTCCCCAAGCCGCGCAGAGCAAGCGTTAGCGGCGCTTGCCTCAGTCGGCCCGTGCAGTGCAGCAGGCCTCAGGACGGCTGTCCGGAAAGGATGAGTCCACTGAAAAAAAACCTCTCCCAGATGGAGTCGATTGCTCCGCCGGAGAGAAGGGCGGGGACTCTTGAGGTCAGGAAGAATTCCGGGCGACATGGTTTGCGCCTCAATGTCGGACGTCATCCTTGACTCTTGGCTTAAGATTTTTCACTGCAGAATCCTTACCCCCCCGGTCGCAAGATTGGGTTGCTTGCCTGCCGATCGCCCTTAAAAGCCGCTGGCAAACGGGCTCAAAGCTCCGCTGGCGAGGCGGGGACAGAGAGGTATCCGGGCGCGAGAGGAGGCGCCTTCCGCGGCGAATGGGGGTTGCCCAGGAACATCTTTTGGACTCGTTCGTGCGGGATCAGGGACTTAAGCGGCGGAGGAGGAGCAGGTGCCCGTTGGCAAGGCTCGCGGAGATCCCTCGTTCCCCTCTTTAGCCTCCGGAAACTTTAAACTTTGTCGCCGATGGACCCTGCGCCTGCAGACAGCTGGTCCCGCAAGCATGGCGAACCGCTTCAGGGTCTGCCGATGGACCAAGAGCCCGCTAAAAGCACCTGGGACACTTGAAGGCCATTAGGCCCAGAAAGAGTCCAGATCCTCAGGATACTGCCCCTAGTGCTTGCGGACGGAGGATTGGCACCTCGGACGACATTTGGGCCTCCGAATGGAGCGGGGGACCTTCGAACAGCACCTCGGGTCTCCGGATGGTGCGTTAGCCTTCTTTCGGTAGTTTGGGGATCCGGGCAAGCCGGATGTCTCGGGGGCGTACAGGTCCTCAATCGGGCCGCCAGGGCTCTGAGGCCCAGGGCTCCGGCGCCGAAAACCCCTGGGCTCTGATGCCCAGGGCTCGGGAACCAAAGGCCCAAGGGCTCGTGAGCCGAGAGTTCCAGGGCTGCAACGGCGATGGAGGGCGAAAGCGAGGAGCGAGGAGCGAGGAGCGAGGAGCGAGGAGCGAGGAGTGAGGAGTGAGGAGTGAGGAGTGAGGAGTGAGGAGTGAGGAGTGAGGAGTGAGGAAGTGCGGCCGTGGATAACATGAGCGGTAATGTGATATATTGTTACGATTTTCTTTTCCGCCCGTCCCGGCAATGCCTGGAGGGGCCCAACCAGAGATTTCGAGGTGGTTTCCGTATGCCAATGGACTGGGAAGAGTGGCAGAAGAGCCGGCAGAAGCGCTCCTCCCCTCCCCGCAACGGCGGCGACGGCGGTCGGGGGGGAGGCGGCGGACCGCTCATCCCCGGCGGCCTGGGCGGCGTCTTCAAGAGGTTCGACAGGTTCGGGGGCAGGCTTTCCTGGATATGGTTCCTTGTGGCGTTCCTCCTTATATGGCTGGCCTCTGGCTTCTTCACGGTCGAGCCCTACGAGCGCGGGCTCGTGAAGCTCTTCGGGAGGTACAGCCGCCAGGTCGAGCAGGGGCTCCGGTACCACTGGCCGTGGCCCTTCGAGAGCGTCGTCAAGGTCAACTACACCCAGACCCGCCAGTTCGACGTGGGCGGGGGCGGGACCAGGGGCCTTGAGGAGGCGACCATGCTCACCGGGGACGAGAACATCGTGAACATCCAGTTCATGGTGCTGTACAAGGTCGACGACCCGGTGGCCTTCGCCTTCAACGTCTTCGACCCCGAGAAGGCCATCCGCGACGCGGCCATCTCCGCCATGCGCGAGGTGATAGGCCGCAACTCGATAGACGGGGCGCTCACCGAGAACCGTGCGCATATCCAGGAGGACACCAAGGCCACGCTCCAGGCCATGATGGACAAGTACTCGACCGGGCTCACCGTCGACAACGTGGAGCTCCAGGACGTGCACGTGCCCGCAGACGTCATCCAGGCCTTCAAGGACGTGACCTCGGCCCGCGAGGACTCCGAGCGCAGCGTGAACGAGGCTACCGGCTACCGCAACAACAGGCTCCCCGAGGCCGAGGCCCGGGCCTACGCCATGGTGGCCCAGGCCCAGGCCTACAAGGCCGAGCGCGTCAACCGCGCCCAAGGCGAGGCATCGCGCTTCCTCCAGCTTCTGGGCGAGTACCGCAAGGCCCCGCTGGTCACCCGCGAGCGGCTGCAGCTCGAGGCCATGGACGCGGTGCTGGGCTCGGTAGACAAGTACGTCATGGGCGGCGATGCCGGCCGGGGGGTGCTCCCCATCCTGCCGCTTTCCGCTCCGCCGCCGCCGTCCGCGCCCGAGGCGGACCCGCAAGCTCAGGGAGGGACGGAACGATGACCCAGTCCTTTCCTCCGGTGCGCTATGGCTTCGGCATGAAGGCCGCTATCGTCTTCGCCATGGGGATCCTGGCAATCCTTATCCTGTCGGGGGTCTTCTTCACCGTCGACCAGACCCAGCGGGCGCTGGTCCTGCAGTTCGGGCAGCCGGTGGGCGGGATCCGCGAGACGGGCCTACACGCGAAGATTCCCGTCATCCAGAGGGTCGTGTTCTTCGACAACCGGCTCATGGAGTACGACGTTGGCGCGGCCGAGATTTACACGAACGACAAGAAGAACATGGTGGTGGACGCCTACGTGCGCTGGCGCATAGCCGACCCCCTGCTCTTCTACCAGAGGTTCAAGAGCGAGAGTAGCTTCTCGGTGGTCGAGGAGGCCAAGCGCCGCCTGGGCGGCATCATCGTGGGCGAGCTCAGGCGCGAGCTGGGCCTCCACATCCTCCAGGACATCATCTCCCAGAACCGCGGCTCCATCATGGAGACCGTGACCGACTCCTCCAACCGCAAGCTCATGGAGGACACCCAGGCGGGCCTGGTCGTCATAGACGTGCGCATCAAGAGGGCGGATCTCCCCCCCGAGAACCAGAGGGCCGTCTATGACAGGATGCGCACCGAGCGTGAGCAGCAGGCCACCAAGTACCGCTCCGAGGGCCGCCGCAACGGCCAGAAGATCAAGAGCGAGGCCGACCGCAAGGTCCGCGAGACCATAGCCGAGGCAGAGCGCCAGGCCCAGATCATCCGGGGCGAGGGCGACAGCGAGGCAGCCGCCGTCTACGCCCAGGCCTACGGCCAGGACCCGGAGTTCTACGCCTTCAAGAGGTCTCTGGAGAGCTACCAGACCGTGCTGCGCGAGCGGGCCGTGGTCGTCCTGGATCCTGCGGCCACGGAGTACCTCCGGTACCTTGGCACCTCCGCCTCCCCGGACGGGACCCTGCCCGAGCCGGCCCCCGGGGGCCCGGAGGGCGACGTGGCCGTCCAGAACCCTTACGCCTCGCTGTCCGAGGAGATTCCCGCCTGGGCCGAGCCGTACGAGCCCCCGCCCACGCCCGGCGACCCGGATCTGGCCGAGTTCCGGAGGGGCTCCGCGATTCCCGGGAACGACGTCTCCCCCCCGGAAGCCTCCGGGACGCCGGGCGTTGCCGGGACGGCGGAAGCCTTCGGGACGTCCGAATCTTCCGGGACGTCCGAAACCCCCGGTACGCCCGATGCCTCCGGGACGGAGGAAGCTTCCGGATCGTCCGATGCCTCCGGGACGGAGGAAGCCTCCGGATCGTCCGATGCCTCCGGAGCGGCGGAAACCCCCGCTACGCCTTCCGGGGTTACCGGGGCGGCGGAGGCCGGTGCCTCCCAGGCGAATGAGGATGCCGAGACGCCGGAGCCCGCCGCGCCGTCCGCCGGCGGCGATTCCGTGGATGGCGCCGGGAGCGCTGGCGCCAATCCCTGACGGCCCGGTTTCGCCAATCCTGTCCGGAGGCCCCGAGACAGACTATAATCAAGGACCCGGACTTCGGTCCGCGCGCCTCCGGCGGACGTCCTGCGCCCGCCCGAGGCGTCACCGGCACTGAATCGGCGCATGGGCATCGCCGTGCCGGTCCGCGCCCGTTGTCCGTCCCGGCCCCATCAAGGCACCGCGATCGGATGTCGCCGTCGATGGCGGGATCGGTCGGACGGGGACCGGACGGTCGTGAAGACCACGCCACCCGGGGCCTCATGGTGAAATACTTAGGCCCCGGACGCCCGCCAGCCGGCCGTCACGGCGCCCGGCGGCCTGCCAGGGAGGAAAGAGTTGGAAAACGTGAACGACATCACCATGGCCTTCTCGGAAGACGGGGAGGACGTGATCGAGGAGCTCGACAAGATTATCGTCCAGAAGGGCGTCTGGGCCGTGATCCTCTTCCGCTACCAGGAGAAGAACCGCAAGACGGGGGAGTTCATGGCCCCCAAGGCCTCCCTTCGCCGCTACCAGAAGTACAAGGGCGAGTACCGCAAGCGGGACGCCGTGAACATCTCCAAGGACTCCGCCCAGACCCTCATCACCGTGCTGGGCAAATGGCTGGAGGAGGGGCTCCTGGGCGACTCCGAGGGCGAGTCTTAGGACTGTCCCGCACCTTGCGGACGGCCCGCAAGCCTGGTCCTGCGGGGAGTCAGGGTTCCCCTTCGCGGCTCGCGGCGGGGACGATGGCCGGGCGGCCGCAGGCTCGCCTCCCGGTCGCCGCACGGCCCCGGCTTTCCGCAGGTGCCTTGGCGGCTCCGGCTCCCAAGTCGGCGGCTTTGACGCCCGCGACCGTTCGCGTCGTTGGGCTTGCCGCATGCGGCGGATCGGTCTCCGGTCAACCGTGTGGCCTCGCCTTTCTGGCCTTTCCTCGCCTTTCCTCGCCTTTCTGGCCTTTCCTCGCCTTTCTGGCCTTTCCTCGCCTTTCTGGCCTTTCCTCGGCTTTCTGGCCTTTCCTCGCCTTTCTGGCCTTTCCTCGGCTTTCTGGCCTTTCCTCGCCTTTCTGGCCTTTCCTCGGCTTTCTGGCCTTTCCTCGGCTTTCTGGCCTTTCCTCGGCTTTCTGGCCTTTCCTCGCCTTTCTGGCCTCCTCGCCTTTCGGCCTTTCCGCGCCTTTCGGCCTTGCCTTTCAGGCGTTGCCGTCTGCGACTTCTTCCTTCACGACTCCACGCTCCGCCGGAAGCGCCCGCTCCCCGGCGGCACCATGGTCCCAGCGCATGTACGAGCTTAAGGTCACCAACCATTTCGCCGCCGCCCATAACCTCCGAGACTTCCACGGCAAGTGCGAGAACCTCCATGGCCACAACTGGTTCGTGGAGGCGCGCGTCCGCGCGGACGGCTTGGACTCCACCGGCCTCGTCATGGACTTCGCGGTCCTGAAGAGGCTCCTGAACGGGGTGCTGGACCTCATAGACCACAAGTACCTAAACGAGCTGGAGTACTTCAAGGTCACGAACCCCACCTCCGAGAACATCGCCCGCTTCATCTTCGACCGCCTGGCCCCGGACGTGCGCGAGGCGACTGCCGGGAAGGCGCGGCTGCGCTCCGTCTCCGCCTGGGAGAGCGACAACGCCGCCGCCACCTACATCGGCCCCGGCGAGGCGTAGGGCGCCGCTCCGAAGGCATTGCCGGAGCGCGCGGGCATCGGGCGTGCCTTCGGCGGAAACGAGCCGCGGGACCGCTTTTCGCGCCGTAGCCCGCGAGCCGTGCGTTTCCCGGAATCTTTGGCGGCCGCGCCTGTCCCCAGTCCCCCAGGACAGGATACGCCCGACCGCTGGCCCGCTCCGTTGCCATGTTCCGGCCTTAGCCGCAAGGGGGAGACGGTTCCGCCCCGGGAACGGATGCCTCATGCAAACCGTTTTTGGAAGCCGCGTCGGGGCTCGCCGCAGGCACGGCGATCGGAAAATGCCCCGGCCTTGTCCTTTCCATGCCGCCATGAGGCATTTCGTTTGAGTCTTTTCCATCGGCGGCGCGCGTCTTGACCTTCACGACGTTTTGGACGCCGCCGAGCAGCTCGCTTGCATCGTTCATGCGCGGGGCAGGCAGGGCAGACGCCAGGGCCATGCCGGAAATCCCGCCGCTTCGGACCACTCCGAAGCGTCGATTTCCAGCGCCGCCTTCCCGGGGATCGACGTTTTTGAAGCTACGGCCGGGCCCCCGGGTTTCCCTTGACAGGGGACCGGGCTTGGGTTAGAATCCGATTAAGACATAGTGCCTCCCCCACGGATCGGGGGCGGCTGATACCAATGCCAGGGCAGGCGCTCCAGGACAGCCGCGCTTCCCGGCATTTTTTTTGCCCCGGGGCCGGAGGCCCGGGGCGACCCGACCGGCGCGCCAGGGACAGGCGGAACCCCTCTCAGGGAGGCACTCCGCATGAACCTCATCCCATCCAAGCTCCACGATACCATGGAGGCCTACCAGGCGGCCGTGACCGTCCGCGAGGCCTCCGTGGCGGTGGTGGACGGGGCCCCCAACGTGGTGGCCCAGATCATCAAGGCCGGGGCCCCCAAGCCCCACGCCACCGTCTCCAACGCCATGGTCGCCGCGGTGGACGAGTACACGCCGCCGCCGGGCCGCAACATGCGCCATTACCTGGCCCTGGACGTGGACCAGGCGGGCAGGAGCGTCACCACCGTGGTGGACGCCCTGCAGCGTTACTTCAACGTGACGCCGCGCCGGGAGCCCATCGCCGACCCCAAGGACATAGCCTCCACCGACAGCTACCCCACGCTCGTGATGGACGAGGCCGCGGCCTACGCCCGGAACTTCCCTTACCAGTTCAGCGTGAACGGCGTCCCCCAGAAGCAGCACACCCCGCACTTCTACGCGCGGGGCGGCGCCTTGAAGATCCGGATCCTGGGCCCGGGCGTCACGACCGTGAACACCCCCGAGACGGCGGGCGAGCCCGGCATGAAGGTGGGCCCCTTCGCCGACACGACAAACTACTACCCGCCCGCCTACGCCGCCCAGGAGAGCATGGACGACATCCTCCGGAGGCTGGACCCCGCCAACGAGTTCCAGACCATCCAGGCGGGACCCGTCAGGGTGGACGACCCCAACTCCACCTTGAGCCGCGTCGCGAACGCCCTCCAGCCCCTGCGGGCCGCGCTCTTCGGGCCCCTGGAGGCGGGCGCCGCTACCGCGCCGGAGTACGCCTCGGGCACCCGCGCGGGCTATTACTCGGGCGGCTCCGGCTACGCCTCGGCCCCGCTCCTCCAGCTCCAGGCCATGCAGAGGACGATGGCCTGACGGTCCGGCCCGCCGTGACGGTCGAACGGCGGGCCGTCCGGACGCCGGAAGTGCGGCGTTGCGGCTTCCGCGCGGCGTTGCCGATAATGTCTGACGTAGCGCCTTTGGGGAGGCGTCCCGCCGCCCGTGCGCCGTAGGCTTTCGCGAGAGATAATCGCGCCGGGGAGGGGCATTGTGCCTTAGCGCTGGCCGCCGCGCGGCATCGCGGGCGGTGCAGGCATTCCCGTGAGGTTATCGCGTTGCAGGGGCGTTGCGCCTTCGCGCGAGGTTATCGTGTTGCGGGGGCGTTGCGCCTTCGCGCGAGGTTATCGCGTTGCGGAGGCGTTGCGCCTTCGCGCGCTTTGCCAGGCCTTTCCATGAGGTTATCGCCGATGCGGAGGCATTGCGCCTTCGCGCGTTCTGCTGGGCCCTCCCCCAGTACATCTGGCTTTCGCATACGCCGTCGGGGCTTCGCTTGCGCCGACATGATTTCGTATACGCCGTCATGCCGTCGCGCAGGTCATCGCGCCGTCATGCCGTCGCGCAGGTCATCGCGCCGTCCAGTTGCGCTTCATGCCTTAGCGCGGGGTCTCGCGGTACATGGCCAGGCAGGCTCCATGCACCGCAAGGCTTTCACGCGGGGCTACAGCCCCGGCCATGGCGGAAAGGCCCATGGCGGACGCGGGAGACGGCCTGAACCGGCGCATGCCCCGGAAACGGTCCGCGCGTCCCCCGTCGAGCGTTCGGACTGGGCCCTGGCCGTGTTCGGCATTCGCCGCTTCCGCAACGCGCATGGGCTCGTCAGCAAGCGCGTCCGATGCACCGAGGAATGGCCCCCACGTCGGGCCTCGTGCGCCGTCAGGCCTTCACGCAGGGCAGGCCGTCCCAGTCCGTGGTGGACACGGGAGACAGCCTGTTCCGGCGCATGTCCCAGAAGTGGTCCGCGCGGCCCTCGGAGAGCATGCGGATGGAGCCCTTGCCGTGCTTGGCGTTTATCGCGTCCACGGCGCGCATGAGCTCGTCGGAGCGCCCGTCCGGCGCCTCGCGGAAGAGCCTTCCCGTTGCCGCCTCGGCTTCACAGCGGGGCGCTATGTCGAAGAGCATCACCCCGCATTTCGCGTAACGGGGTCCGGGCCTGTAGCAGGCCTCCAGCGCCGCGCTGGCGGCCGCCGCGAGGGCCGGGGTGGAGGAGCTGGGGCTCTTGAGCGCGGTGGAGGCGCCCGTGTGGAACGGCGCGTCGGAGTGGTGGCCGGTGTCCAGGTGGACGGAGATCCCCGAGGCGACCAGACCCTCGCGCCTGAGCCGGGCGGCCGCGGTCGCGACGTGCCAGGCAACGGCTTCCCTCAGATCCGAGAGCGCCTCCACCCTGGCGCCGAAGCTCCGGCTGGAGACGAGCGTCTGGCGGGGCTGGGGCTCCAGGTCCTGGGTCACGCACTGGACGCCGGAGAGCTCCATGGCCGTCCGCTGCCCGGCCACGGTGAGGAGCCTTCTGGCGGACGCCGTGTTCATGTCCCGGAGCTTCAGGGCGTTGTCCACGCCAAGTTTCCGGAGCTTCGCGCCGTTCCTGCGGCCTATGCCCCAGACGTCCTCAGGCTCGGTGGCGGCCAGGCACTCCTCGAGCCGATCCGAGCCCAGCTCGAGGTGCAGGACCCGGGAGATCCTCTTCGCCCAGTGGTTGGAGAGCTTGGCGAGCGTCCGCGTGGCCCCGATGCCAACCCGCACCGGGACGCCCACCCAGGCGGACACGCGGTCGTGGAGGTCCCGGCCCACCTCCAGGGCCCGCCCGGCGAGCGACCCGGAAAGCGGGATGAAGGACTCGTCTATGGAATACTGGCAGATCTCCGGGACCACCGACTCCATGGCGAGCATCACGCGCCGCGACACGTCGCCGTAGAGGGCGTAGTTGGAGGAGAAGACCGCCACCCCGGCCTTCCGGTACTCCTCCTCCCGCTTGAAGAAGACCTCCCCGCCCTTGAAGCCCAGGGCCTTGGCCTCGGGGGTGATGGCCACGACGCAGCCGTCGTTGTTGGAAAGCACGGCCACTGGCTTGCCTGCCAGATCCGGCCGGAAGAGCCGCTCGCAGGAGCAGTAGAAGGTGTTGCAGTCCACCAGTGCCCAGAGCTCCGGCGTCCCGCTTCTCTGGGTTCTGCGGAGGGTGTCCGGGTGGGCGGGCGATTTGGCTGGGGTGCGAGGGATCATGGGTTTCGCGGTCGGGGGGCCTGCCGCAGGGCGTCCTGCCGCAGGGCGTTCGAGGACCTGAGGCAGGCCCGGTGCCGGGTCAAGGGCCGGAGGCGGGCTTCGCCGGAAGGTTACGGTCCGGATCTGGGGCTGGGGGAAGGCATCCTGGCGCAGGCCTGCGGACGCATGCCCCGGGAATCCTGTCAACGGTCCCCGGGGTTAGATTGATAGCACACCGGGGGCCCGGTTGCCAAGGGAACCGCCGGAGGCCGCCCGGCGCCTCGACGGATCGGGGTGGCGGGGGTTGCCGGGACCGTTGGTTGTCGGTCGGCTGGCGCGGGGTACGAGGCATCGGCTCGGACGGATGCCGCTGGCGCGGATTGACGCCGGGCCCGTGTGGCGGGATGAGAAGGATCGGGCCCTATGCTCATCAACGCCTTCATGCAGGGTCGACCGGTCGATGCGCAGGCGTGGGTCGGCGGCTTCTGCCGCGCGCCGCCGGACAGGGTGGCGCCTCACTCCGACCGGAAGCGATCCGGTCGCAACGCAGGAAATCCGTTTTCAGGCATATGGCCGCGCTAGCCAGCTGGGCATGGGCTGGGCAAAGCTGGGCTTGTTTAGCTTGACTTGGCGGAAAGACGAGCCTATCCTACCGGCATTCCCAAATCAGTATGCCTCGTGTCTTATCGACATGAATATGCCAAACTACCTTCCATGACAAGGCGAATTCAAGGACACGCAAATATGTAGCTTAAAATAGCCGACAAAACCGACAGGATCGCCACGTTCACGAACGAACGGGCACAGGAACTCCTGCTGGGGGGGAAAACCGCAGGAAGCCCGCGCATTCCTCGAGAAGGCGATCAAGGACGCCGAGGCTGACCCGAAACGCGATCAGGCAACTACAGCTTCGCTGGAGAACGACTTGGGAATCGTTTTGTTCGCGCTTCAGGACAAGCCGGAAGCCAAGTCGCATTTCAAGCGCTCGCTGGACATCCGGGCGAGACTCCTCGGCCCGTTCCACGCCGACACCATAGGGTCCAGGCACAACTACATCTCCGCGATCTCCGATCTTGGCGGACGCGCGAAAGCTCTGGAGCTCCACGAGCAGGCCTTCATGCTGGCGAAGGCGTCGGACGGGCAGGATTCCCTCGCCGCCCACCTCTGCGCCGTCGAGCTGGCCGGTGAGCTCGCGGTCCAGGGCAAGTTGGACAGGATCATGGAGATTCTGCCGCAATCGGCCGACTGGCTGGGCAGGACGCTCGGCCCGTCCCACCCGGCCACCGTCAAGGCCGGGAAAATACTCGCGAAAGCCCTTTCCGGTCCCGGAGGCCCGCTGGCCGGACTTTTCGGGCCCCAAGGCCCGCGCGGCTGAACGCGTTCAAGGCGGGCTACGGAACGCATATGCCGACCGGATTCGCCCGGGCGGAACGTTGC
>JAISFS010000168.1 GCA_031263485.1 Deltaproteobacteria bacterium
CATGCCTTCTCGCCTTCCACTGCCCATTCCCTCTCATGCCTTCTCGCCTTCCACTGCCCATCCCCTCTCATGCCCTCTCGCCTTCCACTGCCCATCCCCTCTCATGCCCTCTCGCCTTCCACTGCCCATCCCCTCTGCCCTCTCGCCTTCCACTGCCATCCCCTCTCACGCTCTTTCATGCCCCTCGCCTGCCCCTTGTCGTTTCTCCAACCTTTCCGCATCCCTCAATATATTCCTGCCCCCATACCTCCAGTCCCCTACGCATTTCCAACTATCCCGACTGGGCACCGGTGATGCAGTTGGCCTCCAAAATCCCGGTCCGCGAAGCGTGCGATCGGACCAAGCGACTGAAAATCTCCGAGCTCGCGTCCCATACCCGTTGACCAAGCTAAGGGAACGCTCACGGCCTTTCTCGCTCGCCTCAAATACTGACGCCCACCGGGCAACCTCCGGCACGAAATCGGCGAAGTCTGACAGACGGTAGATTGCCGCCTCATTACGGCATGGCGGTCAACGTGTCGCGGGAGGCTCCAGAGGCCTTTCCTGCAGAGTGTAGCCCATGCCCTACCAGTGCGGACTCAGGCCCTCCCGAGGCAACCGTTCGGTCCCCCCTTGCGGCATCGGCCAACGCGGTTCCTGCCCCACTATGAGCGGTTGCCTTGAGAGCCCCCTCGATGATGGCCTGTCCTGCATCCCGCCAGCACCCCGAGCCGTTGGGCACGCCAGGAAAGGCTCCGCGCCCCGCATAACTTAACGGCCTGCCAAACATCGCGGCAAGCCTGACTTCGCGTCCGGACAGACGCAGTGTCTTCTGATCCTCCTGGAGCATAGTTACCATCTGCCTTTCAAAAGAGCTTGTCGTTTGCGGCCCACGGTAAACCTCCCGCCCAAAGTCCGACGCCGCACTTGCGGTGACCGCGCACTGGCCCCGCATGGGGACTTGCCGGTTCCGCCGCTTGGCTGCGGAAAGCCTTGACACCGATGCCGAACCCGTGTTAAATGACAATTTCGCGGAAGGGCCCTTCCGCGCGTGTGGTGTGTTGGCCTCGTAGCTCAGCTGGATAGAGCACAGGATTCCTAATCCTGGGGTCGCGCGTTCGAATCGCGCCGGGGTCACCACTCTTTAAGTTGCCTCCCGCGCCGGCTTCATCGGGCATCCATGCCCCTTGAAGTCATTTTTTTTCGCCCCCGCTACCTGCCCGCCGCCAGAGTCGTTGGACTGTCGGCTGCGGTCGCCCTTTCTGACTTTTGCCCGGCCCGTAGACTCGCGGACACGCCGACCTCCCTGCCTTCCTTTGAGCCAGCCGCCCTCCCTTTATGCCTGCCGCCCGACCTCTGGACCAGCCCCTCGACCTCTGGACCCGCTACCCACCCCTTTCTGCCCGCCGCCCGCACTCTGGACCCGCCGCCCCCTTTAGGCCCGCCGCCCGCACTCTGGACCCGCCGCCCCCCTTTTAGCCCCGCCGCCCGTTCTCGGACAGTCGTCCTGCCACTTCTCCCGCCCTTCAGGAGCACCTTCCGGCTGTCCGCCACCAGCCGGCCGCCCCAGGCGGCCCGGCGGCAAGCCCGCTCCCGGAACACGCGCCAAAGTGGCCGACATTGACAGGCGGAGCCGTAAGGTGGCAATATAACTAGTTCCGTACCCCAAGGAGGACATCCCATGTCCGCGCTAACGGCGGTCAGAGGCTTCAAGGACATCCTGCCGGAAGAGATCGGCCCCTGGTCGCTTATCGAGGGCAAGGCCAGGGATCTGGCCGGGCGCTTCGGCTTCAAGGAGATCCGTGTCCCCGTCCTGGAGCGCACCGAGCTATTCGCGCGGGGCATAGGAGACGCGACCGACATCGTCGAGAAGGAGATGTACACCCTTGAGGACCGGGGCGGGGACAGGATCACGCTCAGGCCCGAAGCCACGGCGGGTATCGCCCGGGCGGTCATCGAGCACAGCCTGCTCGCCTCCGCGAGGACATCCCGGCTGTTCTCCATCGGCCCCATGTTCCGCTACGAGAGGCCCCAGAAGGGACGCCTCAGGCAGTTCCATCAGCTGGACTGCGAGATCTTCGGCGACCCCGGGCCATGGGCTGACGCGGAGGTCATTAGTCTCCTCTGGAGCCTCCTCTCGGAGCTGGTGATCCCCGGCCTCACCCTGGCGGTGAACACATTGGGATGCCCAAGGTGCCGCCCGGGCTACAGGGAGAAGCTGGTCCGCTTCCTGTCGGGCGAAAAGGACCGGCTTTGCCCCGACTGCCTGAGGCGCCTGGACCGCAACCCCATGCGGGTACTGGACTGCAAAAACCCCGGCTGCCGGGAGCTGGCGCTCGCGGCGCCCCGCATCTCCGATTCCGTCTGCCCCGAGTGCGGGGAACACTTCGATGGGGTCCTGAAGGCGCTCTCCTCCCTGGGCCTCAGCCCCGAGCTGGACCCGCTCATGGTCCGCGGGCTCGACTACTACGCCCGCACCGCCTTCGAGGTGCTGTCGGGGGGGCTGGGCGCCCAGAACGCCGTGGCGGGCGGCGGCCGGTACGACGGCCTTCTGGCGGCCCTGGGCGGCCCGGATCTGCCCGGCATCGGCTTCGCCGCCGGTCTGGAACGCCTGACCCTCCTCCTTCCCCCCCAGTCCCCCGCGCCCGGCCCGGACTACTACCTGGCCCCCCTGTGCCCCGAGGCCCTGGAGCCGCTGTTCAGGCTGGCGGGGGACCTCAGATCCCGGGGCCTCTCGGTCGTCGCCGACTGGGAGTCCGGGTCGCTCAAAAGCCGCCTCAAGAAGGCCGACAGATCCGCCGCCCGCCGCATCGTGATGGTCGGCGGGGACGAGCTCAAGGGCGGCTACGCCCTCGTGAGGGACATGACCACCAAGGAGCAGGCGCGGGCGAGCCTGGAGGACCTGAAGCCGCTCGCGGGCCCGGACGGCACGGTCGAAGGCCCCGTTCCCGCAACCCCCGGCCCCCCTAATCCAGCGAGCGACGGCACCCAGAACGATGACCGCGACCACCTGGCCGCGCCTGTCCTGTAAGGGGCCTTGCCCGGCGGACTCCGCCCGTCCTACAGGCCCCGCACCGCCTCCCGCTTCGTCCTGCTCCGGAACCGACCGCCTCATGTTATGCCCGCTTCCTTCCGGACTTAGCGGTCCTTGCCTTGGCCCGCCGGTCAGCCCGCGCACCGGACGAAGCCTCCGGAGGCCCGGCCCTCGATACCAGGCTGAACAACGAATGGCTGCCGACGGGGGTTCCCCCGTCCCGATGTTCCCTTCGGCCCGATGATCCCTTCGGCCCGATGATCCCGCTGGCCTGACTCTCCCGCCCCCTCGGCCCGGCACTCCGCCGCGATATCCCGGGCAGGAGATCCTCCCGGGCTCCGGCGGCGGGCAAATGCCGTTCCTTCCCCGACCTTCTGGCGGGAGCCACTCCCGCCATCCGGGGCCCATATCCTGGCCCCGTCCGACGGGACCGTACCGTCCCCTGAGGCCCGGGCGGCCCGCCCCCGGACCCCCATCCGCGCGACCGGCGTCAGAACGTCGGCCGCGCCCGAAGAAAGGTTGCGGCTCACAGTTATGCTCGACAACATTTCCGGACTCCGGCGCACCCACCTCTGCGGCGAGATCACTCGCGAGCTCCTGGACAGCGAGGTCGTGATCATGGGCTGGGTCCAGCACCGCCGGGACCACGGGGGGCTGGTGTTCCTGGACATGCGCGACCGCGCGGGCCTGGTCCAGACCGTCTTCAACCCCCAGGAGGACGAGGAGACACACCGCCGGAGCCACGGCGTGCGCCCCGAGTACGTGCTGGCCCTGCGCGGCACGGTGAGGCTCAGGCCCGCCGACATGGTGAACCCCAAGCTCCCTTCCGGGGAGGTGGAGGTGCTCATCCGCGAGCTGAGGGTGCTCAACACGGCGAAGACCCCTCCCTTCGTCGTGGAGGACGACGCCCAGGTCTCCGAGGCCGTTCGCCTGCGCTACCGCTACCTGGACCTGAGGCGGCCCAAGATCCAGGCGCTCTTCTCGCTCCGCGACAAGGTGGTCCGGCTCACCCGAGGCTACTTCGCCTCCCTGGGCTTCACGGACGTGGAGACCCCCTGCCTCACCAAGTCCACCCCGGAAGGCGCGCGGGACTTCCTCGTGCCGTCCCGGCTCTCCCCGGGGTCCTTCTACGCGCTTCCCCAGAGCCCACAGCTCTTCAAGCAGCTGCTCATGATGGCGGGCTTCGACCGCTACATCCAGATCGTCCGCTGCTTCCGGGACGAGGACCTCCGCGCCGACCGCCAGCCCGAGTTCACCCAGGTGGATCTGGAGATGAGCTTCTGCTCCCAGGAGGAGGTGATGGCCGTCCTGGAGGGATACGTCTCGCTCCTTTTCGGCGAGATCCTGGGCTTGGAGCTCGCCCTCCCGCTCCCCCGGCTCACCTGGGACGAGGCCATGCTCCGCTATGGGACCGACCGCCCCGATCTCCGCTACGACCTGCACATCGAAGACGTATCCGAGATCCTATCCTCGTCCGGCGCCAGGATCTTCGCGGAGCCTTTGGGCCAGGGAGGCCGCGTGCGGGTCCTGAAGGCGCCCGGGGCCGGCCAGAAGCTCTCCCGCAAGAACCTGGACGACCTGGTCGAGCTCGCCGTCGCCAGCGGGGCCAAGGGCCTGGCCTGGATCCGCGTCGTCCCGGAGGGCTGGCAGGGCCCCATAGTGAAATTCCTCTCCCAGCCGGAGCGGGACGCGCTCGCCTCCGCTCTGGACGCGCGGGAGGGCGACGTGCTGTTCTTCGGGGCCGACCGCGCCGACGTCGCGGCGACGGTGCTGGGCCGCGTGCGCCAGGCCCTGGCGGGGCTCCTGGGCCTGGACGGGTCGAAGGAATGGAAGCTCCTGTGGGTGACCGACTTCCCCATGTTCGAGTTCTCCGAGGAGGAGAAGAGGCTGGTCGCCATCCACCATCCCTTCACCGCCCCCCGTGACGAGGACCTGGATCTCCTGGAGACCTCGCCCCTGGCCGTGAAGGCCGTGGCCTACGACCTCGTCCTGAACGGCAACGAGATCGGCGGGGGTTCCATGAGGATCCACCGCCCGGATGTCCAGGAGCGTGTCTTCGCCGCCCTGGGCCTGGGCCGCGGCGAGACCCAGGAGAAGTTCGGCTTCCTTTTGGAGGCCCTGGCCTACGGCGCCCCGCCCCACGGCGGCTGCGCCTTCGGCCTGGACCGTCTGGTGGCCCTGCTGTCCGGCCAGGACTCCATCCGGGAGGTGATAGCCTTCCCCAAGACCCAGAAGGGCGGATGCCCCCTGACCGAGGCTCCCGGCCCGGTCGCGGCGGCACAGCTCGCCGAGCTCGCCCTGAAGAGCACCGTCGTCCGCCCCGCACCGCGCGAGCCGGTGACGCTCACCGCCGGCGCCGCCGCGGAGGCGGTCGAGGGCCCTCCCAAGGCCACGTCCACCTCAGGTACCGCCGGGACCTGAACCCCCGGCGCCGCCCGCCGCCCCGGCTCGCCGTTGCCCTGCCGCTCTACTGACGCCCCCTCCCCCAGACCCCGGCCTGAGCCGGGCTCCGGCGCTCCGGCCAGCCAGGAGCGCGGGAACCGCCTCCCCGGCCTCCTCGCCGCTCCGGGGTGCCGACGCTCCGATGCCCGCAGGTTTCGCCGCCCGGCGCCCCGAAGCCTTCCGGCTACGCCGCCCCGCAACCCCGCCGCACCGTCCTGGACCCGGTCGCCGCCAAGCCATCGACCGCCGCAGAGCCTGTCGCCGTCCGGCGCCGGTTCCATTTCGCCCGATGGCCGCAGGGCACTTCTCGCCCTGCGCCCCCTGCCGAAGGGCGCCTCTCGACAGGCACCACCCGGCCGCAGGGTGACTCTCGCCAGAGCCCGCTCGCCGCAACTCCCTCTCGCCAGAGCCCGCTCGCCGCAGGGCCCTCTCGCCAGAGCCCGCTTGCCGCAGGGCCCTCTCGTCCGGCACCCCGCAACGCCCGCCATCGACAGAAAGTGGCGCAGCGCCCGCTTTCCGTAAGTCACAGCGCGGCCCCGGCACCCGCCGCCGCGAATCCCGTACGTCTGGACGCGGCGACGCGACCGATGTCCTGTCCGCCTAAAGGCGCAGGACCTTCAGGGGGGACAGGAACCCCCAGGGAGAATGCACATGGAGTCCAAAGGAGGTCTCTTCAGAGCCGCACCTGAAGCCCGCCGCTACCAGCTGACCGACCCCGGTGGCGAACCCAGGCTGTACCGGGACATCTTCCCCTACGAAGAGGTGCCCCGCATCGCCTTCGACGGCATATTCGCCACTCCCTGCCCCGCGGAGGAGCCGCTCATCACGGACACCACCTTCCGGGACGGCCAGCAGGCAAGGCCGCCGTACACGGTCGAGCAGATAACGACGATCTTCAGGTTCCTCGCCAGGCTCTCGGGCCCTGCCGGGCTCGTGCGCAAGAGCGAGTTCTTCCTGTTCAACTCGCGCGACCGCGCGGCCGTGGACGCCTGCCGCGCCCTGGATCTCCCGTTCCCGAAGATCACGGGCTGGATCCGGGCGGTGCCCGAGGACCTGAAGCTCGTGAGGGACATGGGCATCGGCGAGACGGGGATCCTCACTTCCATCTCCGACTACCACATCTACCTGAAGCTCGGCATCAGCCGCCGCAAGGCAATGGACAAGTACCTGGGCCTGGTGAAGGAGGCGCTCTCCTACGGCATCTCGCCGCGCTGCCACTTCGAGGACGTGACGCGGGCGGACGTCTACGGCATGGCCGTGCCCTTCGCGCAGCAGCTGAAGCTCCTGAGCGAGGAGTCGGGCATCCCGGTCCTCATCCGCCTCTGCGACACCCTGGGCATGGGGGTCACCTACCCCGGCGCCGCGCTCCCACGCTCCGTGCCGCGGCTGGTGAGGGCCTTCATCGAGGACGCGGGCTTCGACGGCAGGGATCTCGAGTGGCACGGCCACAACGACTTCCACAAGGGTTTCGCCAACGCGGCCACGGCCTGGCTCTACGGGCTTGGGTCCATCAACTCCACCGTCTTCGGCTTCGGGGAGCGGACCGGCAACACCCCCCTGGAGGCGCTCCTGGTCGAGCACGCGGCGCTCGAGGGCCCCACGCCGGGGGTGGACCTCACGGCCATCACGGAGATGGCCGCCTACTTCGAGAGCAACCTCGGGGTGCGGATCCCGCCCAACTACCCCCTGGCAGGCCGGGACTTCAACGTCACCTCCGCCGGCATCCACGCGGACGGGCTCCTGAAGAACGAGGAGATCTACAACATCTTCAACACCCGGAAGATCCTTGGCCGTCCTGCCTCCATCACCATCAACGACAAGTCGGGCGCGGCCGGGATCGTGCATTGGCTGAACGAGCGCCTGCACCTGACCGGCGGCACCGAGGTGGACAAGCGGAGCGGCCCGGTCGTCAAGATGAACCGCCACATCCAGAAGGAGTACGAAGGCGGACGCATCACGAACATGTCCAACCGGGAGCTGGAGCGGCTGGCCCGCATCTACATGCCCCAGAGCTTCCTTTCCGAGTTCGACCGCCTCAAGCAGAGGGCCCGGGAGCTGGCCGCGGGGATCGTGGGCGAGATGATAGAGCATCCGGCAGTTCGCTCGATGGACTCCGAGGCCCAGGAACGGGTCATGGAGAAATGGATCCAGGAGATACCCTTCGCGCAGTTCATCTACGTGACGGACGCCAACGGCATCAAGGCCACCCGCAACGTGGCCCGCGCCGGCGACCGCAACCGCTACCGGGGCCGCCAGGAGAAGGGCCACAACCTCTCCGACCGCATCTGGTTCGTGAAGCCCATGGAGGACGGGCGCGTCCACGTGACGGACTTCTACACCTCCCGCTTCACGGGTGCGCTGTGCATCACCGTCTCGGGGCCCATCAGGGACGCCGCGACCGGCAAGCTCGCGGGGGTTCTGGGCCTGGACATCCGCTTCGAGGACCTCGCCAAGATGGCGGTGGACGACATAGACGCCCTGGAGATAGACGTGGACGACTCCGTCCGCTGCGAACGCGGCGTCCGGGACTCCGGCGCCGGGGAGGTTCAGGGCTTCGAAGAGGAACCCTGCCGGCCGGTCGGGGAAGCCCGCAAGAAGTAGGCCTGGGGCCGCCCGCGGCCCGGATCCGGAAAGCCGCGCGGTCGCGGCGAGGACGCGGCGCGCTGTATGGCCTCGGAACTCCTGGAGAGGGCAACGACCGCGAAGGGCAACGGTGCGCGGGTTTTGCACGGCCGCGATGGCTACGGGTAGCGGGCTTTGCACGGCCGCGATGGCTACGGTGCGCGGGCTCTGCACGGCCGCGATGGCATCGAGCCGGAGGCATGGGTGTTGCCCCGGTTCCCACGGGGCGCGGGCCCGGGCTCGACCGTGACGCCTTCGGGGCGCGGGCCTCGATGCCCGGGCATCGGCGCGGACTGGCTTGGATGTCGGGCCGTTAGGCCGTTCGGTCTTCGGAAAAGCTCCCATCCTGTCTTTACCTCTGATGAAAATTGCGGGAAAATCTAGGAAACTGCCTCCGGAACGGCAGCCGCCCCCGCTCGGTCGTCGGCTCCCCTCTCCCCTCACAAGCCTGAGGGACCCCGCCGGATGCACATCTGAACCGCCCCGGGCGCTTTCGCGCCCGCAAAACGAGGTAGCCCTTGGGATGACGGACGAAACGCCCGACAGTGCCACCGGCGCCGAAGGCCCCGCAAGCCCGTCGCCGGATGATCCCGGCCGGCCCGAAAGCTCCCGCATTGCGCCTGCTGCAACCGGGACGCCCGAGGCCCAGGGAGCGCCGTCCGCAGCCAGGCCTGCGGCGACTGAGGCTACCGTGGCCCGAGCCGCACGGCCCGCCGCCGTCCCCGAAGCCCCCGGAGCGCGGTCCGCTGCCGTCCCCGAAGCCTCCGCCGACCCCGACGTCCCCCGCGAGCTGTGGCCGCCGGAGGGGGCCATGGGCCTGACCGCGGCGCACCGGGCGGCGGTGAAGGAACTGGAGAGGCAGGTGGACGCGGAGACGGAAACGGCCGCGACCGCTTCGGGCGCCTCCTTCGAAAGCTTCTGGGGGGGCGGCGATGCCGCAGGGTGGGCCCCGCCTGGAGGGGACCCGGCGGATGCCCCCGCAGCGACCGAAGTCCCTGCGGCGGCGAAAAAGGAGGGACGGAGACGGTCCCGCCGATCCAAGGCGGGGGCCGAGGCCCGCGCCGCTCTTTTCGGCGGGCGCCTGGGACGGCTCATGGGCGTCCTGGATCGCGCGTCCTGGCAACGCCTGAGGCTGACGCTCCTGGGCTCGATCCTGCTGGCGGCCTTCGCCACGGCGCTGTCCTTACCCGGCACGGATCTGCCGGGGGAGGGGCAGATCTACGACTTCCTGCTGAAGACCCGCATCAGCCTCCAGGAACCCGGAGTGGCGGAGGGGATCGTCATCATCGCGATAGACGACGCCTCCCGCGCGCACCCCCAGGGCTCCATGGCCGAGGTCTTCAGCCCCGGGGTCTACGCGGAGATCCTGGACGCCCTGGTGGAGGCCGGGGCCGCGGCCGTGGCCATCCACCGGAACCTGCCCACCTCCGAGACGCGCATGTACACGGCCCGGGACGAGCTGAGCTGGTGGGCGAGCTTCGGGGGGGCGCGGGCCAAGCGCGTGCCGGTCATCTACGGCTTCCGTTACCGCTCGGGGGCGCCCATCCTGCCTTCGGCCCGCTACGTGGAGATCATGGGCCGCGACACCCTGGCCTTCATGAACCTGCCCCTGGACAGGGACCTGAAGGTCCGGGACATCGACGTCCGCTGGCCCGCGGCGGGCACCCGGGCGCCGGGCCCGCGTCCCGCGGAGCATTTCTCCTTCGCCTACATGGCCGCCTCGACCGTGCGCCCCGACATCCCCGAGCCGCAGGACAACCGCTTCCACATCGACTTCCGGGACTCGATCCTGAGCTTCAGCTTCGCGGACATCTACCAGAAGGCCCTGAACGGCCAGCTGGACTTCTTCAAGCAGCACTTCCGCGGGGCCCTGGTGCTCATCGGCGAGACCTCCAGCATGAACCTGGACACCCACCCGGTGCCGCTGTCCACCTTCAGCCCCTGGGCCGGCTGGGATCTCATGCCCGCCGTGGAGATCCAGGCGCACGCCGCGAACACACTGCTGAAGGGCAGGACCATGGCCGAGCCCGACCCTGGCATCCTCTTCGGCTTCTTCTTCGGGCTCATGTTCGTGACGCTCGTGCCGGTCCTCGTGTCCCCGCCCCAGGGCCCCCACCGCCTGGCGCTCCTCCCCACCGCCGTGCTCCTGGCCTACCCGGTGGCGGCGGCCGTGGCCTTCAACCGCTACGTGCTCCTGCCCGCGGTGCCGGGCATCGCCGCAATCCTCCTGGCGCACGCCCTGTACTGGGGCATGCGGCTCACCGAAAACAGGCGCATGGCCGCCACCCGCACCAAGGCGCTCAACCTGTACCTGGACCCCGCGCTCGCGGGCAGGATCATCGCCGACCCGAGCATCCTCTCGCGCCGTGGGGAGCGCAGGACCTGCACGGTGTTCTTCTCGGACTTCGAGGGCTTCACCGCCGCGAGCGAGACCATGAGCACGGAGGACATGGTCGATCTGGTCAACCTCTACTACGACACCATGACCCGGGCCATCGAGCGCTTCGACGGCTTCGTGGACAAGTTCGTCGGGGACGCCATCATGGCCGTCTGGGGGGCGCCGTCGACCCAGCCCGGCCACGCCGTCTCCGCGTGCCTGTCGGCCCTGGCCCAGCAACGGAGCCTGGATGAGCTGAACCGCGAGCGCCAGGCCCAGGGGCTTCCCACGCTCAAGGCCCTCATGGGCATCAACACCGGCTCGGTCATCGCGGGCAACGTGGGCGCCCAGAAGCATATGGCCTACACCGTGATGGGCGATTCCGTGAACCTCGCCTCCCGGCTGGTCTCGGTCAACAAGCTCTTCAAGACCTCCGTCATCGCCTCGGAGGCCGTGGTCCGGGAGGCGCAGGACTCCGTGGTCTTCCGCCCCCTGGACAGGGTGCGGGTCGTGGGCCGCAGGAAAAGCATCAACATCTACGAGGTCATGGCCCGCAAGGGCGAGCTCCGCGAGGGCGGCACCGAGATGATAGGCTTCTTCGAGCGGGCCCTGCGCCACTACTGGGCCCGTGACTTCCCCGGGGCCCTGGCCCGCTTCGAGCGGGCGCACCGGGTCCTCCCGGACGATCTGCCCTCCCAGATCTTCATGGACCGTTGCCGCTCCTATATCCGCCACGCGCCTGACGACGACTGGGACGGGGTGACGGTCCTGGGCCTCAAGTAGCCCCGGACGCCGCCTGCCGCTCGGAATGACCCGCCAGCGGGGGGTGGGGGTGCCTGAGAGATCGAGGGGCCGCCAGCCGGCCGAAGGGGCATGTCTGTGGCCGAGGACCCCATCATTGCTGAATGCCCGCTCACCCGCCGCTTCACCTGCAGCGGATATTATGTCCGCAAACCCAACACACAAACCGAAGAGAGACACATGGCCGGTTCGGTTGCCGTAACAGTGGACGCCATCTGATACATCGGCCATCTGGCAAACTGGCTTGCTCAGAAGCGCTGGAATGAGGATTTTGAATTGGTCAGTGCTATCTGACTACCATCGGGATCCCCTGGAGGCAACTCCTGGTCACCTTGGCAATCAAAGGCATTGGTGTCAGCGAAAGCTCTTTGGAATGGGAGAGGAATGACCATTTCGATGTTCGGACGGAAATGCCATGACGCCCGAGAGTTGAGTTGCACATTTGTAAGGCGGAAAATGTCCCTACGTGTGTCATGAACGTGCAGGTTCAGTCAGGGTATCATCAGAGGAGGCGACACAGTCCCGTCCCCCAGCAACGGAGCGCCTCACACTCCAGGCGGGCAAAGCTGCTTAACCGCTGTTCACCGCAACACTTGAGTTAACCCGACAAGTCTGCGGAAAGCGCGATGCATTGAGCAAAGGATTCAGCGCACGCTTCCTCAGGAAAATCTTCAGGCCCTCTTCAACGATGTTACAGGCAGGTTGAAATCGCCCGAATAATCGTCAAACGTTTCTGCCTCTCGTTGACACAGGTGTGCATCTGAATCATAAGGCGATAGGGGACGCAATACGTGGATGGAAATTCAAACAGACGCGGCGAGGAATTTTTCCATGTGCAATAAAGCCAAGGACATCTTTATCGGCAATGATGATTCCACTGCAAAAACCCCCTCCTAACCTCACGTCAGTCATTTTAGGGCTGAGTGTCTGGGTAAAGGGTGCGCAGATGTACGGTGGCTTAAAGCTTAAGCGCAAGGGTGACGATGCGATGGCCACATGGCGTTCAGCTTCTCTGTCGAGGGGTAGGGTTTTTGCAGTGGAGTCAATGATGGATTCAAGGAATTCATAAAAGGCAACGCCGCATACGTCGACAAGACCGGTCTGATTCACGATCTTTTCTCCAAGTCGTCCGGCCCGTTCTTTCTCTCGCGACCAAGACGTTTCGGCAAGACCCTCCTGCTTGACACGATAGGGCATATCGCCGCCGGCAACAGGGACCTTTTCGCGGGACTGGAGATAAGCAAGCGCGAGTATGACTCGACTCCATATGCGGTGATCCGGCTCAACATGAACTCGCCGGACTACAACCCCGATATATTTTGAAAGCTCTACTCGACCTGATCAAGAACAGAGCTATCAGGCACGGACTGACGCTTGATGCCGGGAGCCCCGGAATGGCCATCCACGAGCAAACCACCAAGTTGTCTGTCAAACATATGGAGGAAATGGCTTCCCGGCAGATAACAACCCAGGGTCCCAAACCGTACCCGAAGAACGTCGTGCTCCTGATAGACGAATGCGACTTCCCCCTGAACGCTGACATCCTTGACCGGAAGGCAGCGGCTTCCGTGCATGACACGCTCTTCAAGTTTTACTCGTCCGTCATGGGCGGAGCGGACATGCTCAGGTTCGTGTTCCTGGCCGGAGTCACGGATTTCCCATTCCGCAGGATGTTCTCAGGCTTGAACGGCGTCACGGAAATCACCATGGATCCATCCTATTCGACGATCTGCGGGTTTACAGCCGAAGAGATACGTTCACGTCTTCAAGCTCAATTTAAGGCAGACCCTTGAGGCCCTGAAAGCCAAGAAAGAGATGGATCCCGATGCCACCGCAGAGGATCTCATGGCCAAGCTGCTGTTCTGGTACGACGGCTACGGCTGGGACGGCGCGACTCAAGTCATGAACCCGTATTCCGTCAAGAGTCTCTTCAAGACGGCCACATTCGGCTAGAACTAGTTCTATACCAACGGGAAAAGGCTTAACGGCACGGTTTAAAGTCTTAACGGCAGGCCCGAGCCCGACGACATCGGCTATTTCTGACTGTTCTCCGAAAACATGCCGTTCGAATCCGGAAACCCCGTCCCGGACGTCCGCGGCTCGGATAACCGAGGCTGCGCTGATGCAGACCGGCTACCTGACGATAAGCGACATTACGGGCATCGGCAAAAGAAAGACTTACCACCTTAGAATCCCGAACAACGGGATCTTCATGGCTGCTTGGACGGAACAGCTCGCCAGGGCGGTCGCTCCGCAGACACCGAGAACCATAAGGAATTCATAAACGGCGCGTACATTCGGATTTTTGGGCCCTTCAAGTCATTGGACGATACGGAATCGCAAAACCTGTTGGAGAAAACTACTCCGGAATTCCTTAACAATCATGGAAAGGCGAGGATGAGTTCTTTTACCGGTGGTCGCTTAGACTGTCACTCGGCTTCGTCAACAATCACTCCCTACAGGATGAGCCATCGGATACTGGACGCGCTGATCTGGAAGCGCAGATTCCGGACGGCAACTGGATAATCATTGAAATCAAGCACGAAAATGCCGCCAGCGGCGATGGCGGAAAACCGCAGGAACACGAGGGCAACATCGTTAAAAGCCTTAACATAGACATTGACGCGGCCTTCACTCAGATACCGTCCAGGAATTTCGGTCGGGAATTTACCGGAGGTTCCGCGATGGTCTATGCCGCCGCCGTGGCTATCCACGGGACTTCTGACGTGATGGTTAGGTTCGCTCGCCTGTCATGGGACCCGATGTCGCTCGCGCATTCCCTGGAGAAAATCCCGCGCGGTCAGCTCGCCGCCCGCTCAAGACAACGCAAGGTTCCGGACGGTTTCCGGTACGGGCTAGGCGTGCCTCAGCCTCCTTCATACCTGCGCAGGGAGCGGGATAGCCAGCTCCTACTGTCATCCGGCAACTTTGGAAGAATCCCGGTCCTCACCCCGCACGCCTTTCCGTCAGTACTCCCAGTCGAGATTTACGAGGAAATGCCTTCCGGCCTGAGGATAGGGGTTGACCGTCATGTAGTAATGGTTGGTAAGATTGACAATATCTAGGCCAAGGCTTAGCTTCCCGCGCCCATTAAAACTAATCAGCTCCTTTTCCAGGTGAAAATCCACGACAGTGTCGCCGCCCATCAGCCTGTTATCAAGAGGATCGATCCCCTGTCCATAATAATACGCGTCCAGGCTTGCCTTGAGCCCATATTCCGGGTGAGAGAAAAGCAGACCGTAACTCACGTTGATATCGGTCACGCTGTCCAGGACCGTTCGCGCGCCGTTTTCGTCTGTATTGACGTACCTGAACATCCTCGTCAGGGTCAAAGATGGCTTCAACGAGAAATCCCAACCGAAAAATTTTCCGGCGTCCCAGTCCAGCGAAAGCTCCAGGCCTCTGAATTCGGTCTTGCCCGAAAGGTTGACGTAGGTGCGCTCCCCGGTTCCACCGCAAGCCGCCGCCGGGCAAATGACCTTGTAGTCAATCATGTCCTTGTAGTCCGTGGTGAAATACGTCAGCGAAAAATTGGCCTCATAAACGGAAACGTCCAGACCGCCTTCTATAGTGTTGGACGACTGGGGTTTGACGTTTGGGTTGCCGATATTGTGCCACCCCGAACTCACGTAGTCTGCTGTCAGCTGGTTGGGGGTGGGAAGCCGATAGGCGCTTGAATAGTTCGCCCGGAACCTCAGCCAGGGTGTTGGCGCGTAGGCCAACCCGAAAGACGGGGTAGTTCGGAAAAGATCGCTCTGATTGACCCCCGAGGCGGTCTGGGTCTTCATGGTGAAACGGTCGCGCCTGACTCCTCCGGTAAGCCAGAGACTTTCGTCAAGGAGGCTGACTTTCGCGATAAGGTATCCTGCAACGTCATTGTTGGCCGAGTAACGCGGAACGCTGGTCTTGTTCATTTCCTCGTTATAATAATCAAACCCGCCGGTGAGACGCAGGAAACTATTTTGCCAGGTAAGGCTCAGCGAGGCTCCCTTGTAGTCGTGCTGGATGTTAGAATAGCGTGCGCCCGTGTAGTCGAAGCGGTTTTCGGTTCCGATATACCGGTCAAAACCTTTATGCGCCCGGGCGAGCCATTGGAGATTGCGCTCCGGGATGGCTCCTTCGTAGTTAAGATCCCAGCTCCAGTTGTAACGCTGAAATTCCCCGAACGGGTAACGGACGTTGTAGGGGTTAGCGGCCGTGGGCCGAATTCCACCGGAGCGGCTGTTGACGCTCTTGTGCGTTGTTACAACCAGGCCCACCCGGTGATCTTCGTTAAAATTATACCCGAGATTCGCGCTCCCCTGGTTCCGGAAATGGAGCCCCGTGTTCTCGAAGCCCTCTCCGTTCGGAAGGCTGTAGGCACCGCTTCTGGCGTATTGGCCGCCTAAGGAAAAGTCAAAGCCATGCGAAAATCCGGAGACGGCAAGACGCGATTTCGCGATCCCGAAGCTTCCCAGAGTCTGGGAGAGTTTCAGCTTAAAATTTTCGCTCCCTCGCCTACTGATCAGATTCACGACCCCGCCGATGGCTTCTGGGCCATACTGCATAGAGGCGGCTCCCTTGATAATCTCTACCCGCTCTATGTTCTCCATGGGGATAGTGGAGGGGTTATTGAGCCCATACCTTCGCCCGTCTAAAAGAAAAAGGATGTCCCCCACGTCGCTGGCCTGTCCCGCCGTGGCGAACCCGCGCATTGTGACGGCGGCAAAGCCTTGGCCCAGGCCGTACTCCCCGATCTGTATCCCATAGTGTTTAAGGAGATCTCCCAAATCGAAAGGCTTCAGCCTATCGATGTCCTCGCCGGATATGACCGTGACGGCCACGGGGACGCTGGCCGCGTTCTCTTCCACACGCCCGGCAGTAACCACGACCGAGGCAAGAATCCCATCGGAGGCCTCGGGCACCTGCGCAAGCGCTATATCCGCCGCCGCACCCGCCAAAGAGGCCGCAAACGTCAAACTCCAGACCTTTAACCACATAGTCTTCATCTATTCTCACCATAAATTTGAACCCGCTTCGCGGGTCTAAGGCACACCGGGCGACATTTTCCGTGTTGGGGCGAACCTATGAAAACAAAAGACCTCGGACATTTTTAAGCGCTAGGAAATTCTGCCGCTCTTGCAAAAAGACTTAAAGACTACAACTGTCACGTTATTGTCTCTACTCCAGGGCGCTTACAACGCGAGCCAGGAATAGGCGTTCGTGTAAAGGCCTTGAGTTATATCACGCTCCTCTCGTGGCGGAGGCAAGCGTCCTTCAAGACAAGCGATATTTTTAAGTTGCGCTTCCGACCGTTAGTCAAAAGGGATCGCGCATATTTTGAGACCAAAAGTCGTCTGCCGTAACGCGGTGCGCCAAAGGCGCTAGGATAGTCCGTGTACCTTAGCTCGCTCACTAAAATGACAGTCAGTAACTCCACGAGTTCCCTCCGACCCGCAAAATTGCCGATAGGACCGCACTCTTCCCAAATTAACGTTAACCGTTAAAAGACTCAAAGCGCGGCTCTATTGCGACTCCTGAAATTCAAAAATTTCAGGACATGGATGGCGCATTCAATTTTTCGAACTTTGGAGCGATATTCGAATTCTATTGCTTGTTCAGCAAATTGTCAAGAGTTGCTATTGGAAAACTAACATCCCCAATCTCAAAGGGAATATTTCAAAGAAAGGCGATAATTTTAATGCCTATTGAGTTTTAAAGTCTTACCCACACTGCCCGTTCTCCTGACCTCTTCCCGCTCCCTCCGGACTCGTCCGGCTCCATGGAAATCATGTCAGTTCATTGACATGGCCAACCAGAGGATCAATAGCAGACTTCAGAACGCGGCTCAGTACCGGAACGGTTCTTCGCAGAAACCCGATCGCCGGGCCGATGGGGCGCATGGGGATAAATTTGGGATAAATCATACTTTTATATGCCATAATCGAGATATTTTATTCTTAAAGTAAATATGGTATGGTAAATTCGTAAAAAATAACTCAGCGAAGCAACAATGAGGTTCCTGGTATCTGTTCACGGGGGGGGAAGGAGGTGAGTACCTATGTTCTCTTTGGTTCTAAACATCGCCGGGTTTCAGTATGGTCAGGACCGATTCGCGAGGTCGGATGCGGATCCCGTGAGAAAAATCTCCCAGCCGCAATGTCAGGTCAAGGCATGAAGACGGCCGTCAATCTGCCTTGGCGAGACAATTGTCTCTTTCGCTGATTTTCGTTCTTGATATTCTGATCATGACGTTTTGCGTCCGCTCGAAGCTCGTTGCTTCCCATCGCATCCTGCAGGACCGTTTTCCTGCGGACGCATCCATTTTGACAAGGCACTTGCGTGACGGTTCAATGTCCTCCCGCCGAGATCGTTCGCCTTGGCTCCAGGAAAATCTTTGAGGGACGCCTTCGCTTTCGGTGTGGGTGACCCTGAGTGCCCTGGCACGGCTCTTCTACGGAACCCCCGAGACCCGTTGGGGCAAGTCCAGAATTCCTGCGGACGGGACCCCATGGCTTCCGGAAGCGTGGCCGTGGGAGCCTTTCGCGGCCGACCCCAGACGAGACGCGGCCGACCCCAGAAGAAAGAGGCTTCGCCGTGACGTCCTGCGCACATCGATCGTCTTGGAGTCCCTTGTTAGGGACTCGTTCCGGGAACCCCTTCAACAGGGTACCCGTCGTTGGATTTCCGTTCGTTCGCGGCATGCCAGTTCCGCCGTTCGCGGGTTTGCGTTTCGGTGACGGTTTCTCGGCAACGCCTTTCGCGGGCTTGCCTTTCAGGCCCAGTTTCTCGGTACCCCCTTTCATGGGTTTGGTTTTCGGGGGATGCTTGGCAGTATCGCTTTAGCTGGCGGATTCGAATCTGGGGAAGAAATGCCACCGTGAACGCATACTAATGTTCGTCATGGAACTTGACACGGATTCATATCATTTGATATAGTACCGCAAAGTGCAGGATAGACGGCATTTTCAAAGAAATAATAGTAAATCAGGCAGGAATCAGCGAGAAGCACGGATAGCTCTGCTGGGTAAGGGCCATGAGGCCATGGATGAACAGTCACCACGTCAGGAAGCAACTATGCCCAAAGACAAAACACTTGAGCCTTTGCCGATCAGTCAGGAGGTATTCCAGGAATTGATCGCTACTGGCAACGTCTATGTGGACAAAACTGGTATCATACGCAGGTTGCTTGAAGACGAGCGTAAAACGATATTTATATCCAGACCAAGAAGATTCGGCAAGACACTTTTGCTCTCGACTGTCGAAGCTGTACTTCATGGAAGAGAAGATCTGTTCCATGGACTTGAAATTTCCTTCCCAGATACGTCTTCAGATTTCCCCCGCAAACATTTCGACTGGAAGAGATCCCACGTGATCCGATTGAGCTTGTCGGATTTTGTCAACAGTAAAATTGATTTTGAAGAATCACTGATGCAGAATCTTCGTTCTGTAGCCCACGATCTCGGCGTAAACATTGTATCAAACATAAGCAACTTCGCCCTTACTGAGCTGATAGACACGCTTTACTACTCTTTCGCCGACATACAGTTGAGGTGCAGCGGCAATGGAGTGACAATTTTGGGACAAGACGCTTATGCCGACCGTCAGAAGGTATCTGTTCTGATCGATGAATCTGACTTTCCCCTAATAGCTTTTTACAACGAACCGCTCAAGTTTAAATCTGTCCAAAAGACGCTTTCCGCATTTTATAACGCATTAAAAAATCTTAAGCAAAAGGGGCGTTTACACCTGTTGCTTGTGACAGGGATCACCAAATTCAGGGACATGTTTATGGATTCTGGCATGAACATCCTGGAGGATCTGACCTTTGTCCCTAAATTCTCTAACATTTGTGGTTTCACCACAGATGAAATTTATTTAAAATTCAGTAACCACCTTGCTCATCTCATAGAATCACAAAATCCAGAGACGGGCACTGATGTTTATCATTCTATCGAAGAAATTATGTCTGACATCAAAGAGTGGTACGATGGCTACAGCTGGGATGGAAAATCCGTAGTCCACAACCCTCATTCAGTATTACGTTTTTTTTCATCATTTTCTTTTGAGAGGTATTGGTATGACACCGGAGCTCCTGGATTTCTTCGCCTTTTGGAGCTTTCCGATGCAGATTATTTCAAAATCTATGCCAGAAATAATTTTCGTGAAGAGAAAATTCAATATCAAGATTTATCTAAACTTTCTCCATCAGCCGCACTATTGATGACCGGATATCTGAGTATCAAGAAAACTGGGTTCGTAAAAAAACATGAGCAAAAACAATATTTCCTGACCATTCCCAACAAGGAGGTCAGAATTTCATTTTCGGCAGATCATCTTATCGAAAGGCCATATCCCGGCGCTACCGAAAATGATGCGAATGAAATGATTGAGTTATATAAGAAATTTTCTTCAGCCATATCAACTCTTGATATTGATATTGCTTCCCGAACTTTTTCATCGATGCTCTCCAAATATCCATACCGACGGATCGAGACTAACGAACGATTTTTCCAAAACGAACTTGCCAGGGGTTTGTGGTTCTTGGATGACGTTGTCCGACAAGAACCAAGCACTGGCGATGGTGTTCCAGACTTTATCGTCAAACTGCCTGAATTCGTCCTGGTCATAGAGGTCAAATACAATAAAACCATCGACTTGATCATGGAATTGAAAAGCCTATCGAGACAGGGTCGACCTGACCCTTACGACCCCGATATCGCTCCAGAGAACCAGCTGGACCAGACAGAAAAACCATCCCATTCAGAAACTTCTTCTGTGCCGGATGGTGTGCCAGGAAAGCCTGACATAACCAAATGGACCAAGCGGTCTGAGGCTCAATTGACTCGGATCCAGATGCTTCTCGAGAGAGGGATAAACGAGGCGTTCACACAGATTTATATCTACAAATATGCCAGAGGCGATCTTGGAAGAACTCGAAAAGTGTACGCCATCGCCGTTTCCGTGGTTGACAGGACCGATGTGTCCATCGATTGCAGGGAAGTGACATACGAAGACTGGAGAAACGATGCCCGCCCAGCGACTCCTTTGCCCGCTGACGACACCGGCCATTGCTGACCCACCCTCAGTCTCACCTTTCCCTTCCACTCCACGGATGTTTGGGCATGAGCCTTGATCGCCCGCAGAAATCGCAGCGATGAGGCCAGGATGCTCTCAATGCTGCATGTTTTATCCTGATTCAGTCGGCGAGCTGTCCTCAGGTCGCCGGGGGGACAGTCAGGTTTGCAACCTTCGATGAAGGATACCGGCTGGCCTTCGGGTAGCTTTCCAAGTCAGGGGGGAATAACCTTCTTCGGCCTATGGCACGTTTCATTGTCTTCATCTGCTCCAATCAGTTGATAATGAGAAAGAGTGCGTTTTCCTTCCCGAGAAAAACCGCAGGTTCCCCGAGTCTAAAGGCTAATGGGAGAATCCAGACCTTTTTCGGGCGGGTCCTCCGGACGGGGACATTCATCCCTCCCCTCCTTCGAATTCGTTCGCCGCTACCTCCCCGCTTGCGCCAGCGGCCACGAGGCCTGGGACTGCATGACGGCACCGATAACAGTGGAACGATCTCTCGCGCTATCCCGACAGGCGCTTGGCTCTGAATCGCGGGTCAACGTTCAGGCAGATTGTCGGAGAGCCAACCCTCCGACCGTCCTGGCGATCTGAGGTCCGCCCTGATTGCCTGAGGCTTTCTGGCAATCTGGTCCTCAGTGGCGGGGGGCTAAACTGCCAGTCGGTGGACAGTCTCGGAAGGGAGCCGCGCCGGGAAGAAACCAGTTAAGCCTCCCTTAAGCTCTAGGCAACCCTACCCAACTGTCGGACTCTTGCCCGGACGTGCCTGAGTCTGTAATTCCAGATGGGCCAGGGTCCGGGATTCCCGATGTGCCGGGTCCGTGATTCCCGGTGAGCCGGGACAATCAGCCGTTTCCAGGTTATAATAACTGGGTTGTCCGCTCCCGTTTCGGGCAGGGCGGCCCTCCCGGTAGCCGTGAAGGCCGGCTTCGGAACCTTCGACCGAAAGCCTCTGACTATGGGGGTTAAGGGCAACTGGCCTTCGGCGGCGGGCATGCCAGTACGGAGAGAATGCCAGGACGTAGGGAATATGCTCAGAGGCTCCTGACGGACCAAAGCGCGAACGCTGTCGGAAACCGTCTCCTTGGACGCCTCACAGGCAAACGGAACCCCGTTTGTTGCTCCGCGGTCGCTTTCCGCGGGGTGCGGCCTGAAGCCCCGAGCCGGACCGGTCGACCTTCACAGGAACCCCGAACCTAAAGTGACCGAAACCTGGACACGGCGAAATGATTCGGAAAACCAGCCTGGGACTAGGATTTCCGTGGCAGGACCGGGGACTATGGTGACTCCGTCCTGCGCCATGGCGGCCTGCCGTCCTGGCCCCTGACCGGCGTACCCTGCGCCGGGGCATAGCGGCCGCCGGGCCGCGGGAGGTGCGTCATGACCCCGCCTTCGAGCTTGCGACTCGCCGCCGCGCTTTGTGCGGCGGCCTGCCTTGCGGCTGCCGCTCAGGCCAGGGCGCAGGAGGACCTGTCCCTCCCTCCCTCGGCCCCGGCCAAGACCAACGCCTGGGGTTTGGTGGGCCGGGACGGGACCTGGGTAGCCACGCCACGTTACTCCTACATCGCGGGCTTCAGCGAGGGCTTCGCCAGGATCTTCCTGAAGGGGAAATGGGGCTTCATCAGTCGCCGGGGCGTGGTCGTATCCGAGCCCAGATTCTCGGACGCGGACGACTTCCATGAGGGCCTGGCGGCGGCCGTCATCGACGGCAAGACCGGTTACGTGAACACGGACGGCGACTGGGTGATCCTGCCCGCCTTCGACAGCGGCTGGGGTTTCTCGGAGGGGCTCGCCCGGGTCAGCCAGAACCGGAGGATGGGCTTCGTGGACAAGCGCGGGAAGACCGTAGTGCCCTTCCGCTACCCCTACGCCTCCCACTTTTCCGGTGGCATGGCCCGTGTGCGCCAAAAGGAGAAGTGGGGCTTCATCGATGCGGCGGGCAACGAGGTGGTGCTCCCGAGCATGGAAGGCGCGGACGACTTCTCGGAAGGCCTGGCCGGGGCCAGGCTGAACGGGTTCTGGGGCTTTCTCAACCCCGAGGGCAAGTGGGCCATCGGACCCCGCTTCGACTCCCAGAGGGCTTTTTCCGAGGGCCTGGCCGCCGTGCGCGAGGGAGGCAGGTGGGGCTACGTGAACCGGAACGGCATCATGGTGATCGAGCCCGCCTTCTCCCAGGCGGCGGACTTCTCCGGCGGCCGCGCCGTTGCCAAGCTGGGCGACGGCTGGGGAATACTGAACACCCGCGGCGCCTGGACCGTCGACCCGAAATTCGACATGCTCCTGCCCTACAGCGAGGGCCGGGCGGCCGCCCGCGAGGGAGACCTCTGGGGCTTCATCGATGGCTCCGGCGCCTGGGCCGTGAAACCCGCCTACGAGAAGGTCTTCCCCTTCGCGGGCGGTTTAGCCGGAGTGATGCTGAACGGCAAGTGGGGCTTCATCGACCCATCCGGGAAGACGGTCATCAAGCCCGCGTACAGCGAGGTGTGGAACTTCCAATGAGCACGGCGCGGGAAGTCTGCGGGCCGATGCGATGGATGGCCATGGCGAGCCCCTCCAATCCCATCATCCGGACTGGCTAGACGGCAGGGCGGGAAACCCCGGAGCCGGACTCCACCGGCAAAAGCTGGCGAGTGAGGCTTGGGGCGCCTGGCCCGATCCCGGCTTGCGGTGATCGTCCCTATGGTGATCAGAGCCATCATCGCGAAGTCGTTCGGCGGAATCGCCGCTTATAGCCGACTCCTCCGACTTCCCGGTCTCCCAGAACGATAAGCCAAACGGTCACTCACTCCTCGATGGACCGATTCTCGCCGCTCTGCCCCCTGCTATAGTTTTCTGCCTGCCAGTCCACCCGCCAGAGTGGCAACCCCGCTGAAACCACCAGAGCCTGACCTTCGCGTTCAATCCGTAGTGCCCGCGACAGCCCGTAGTGCCCGCGACAGCCATGGATCCTTGGAACTCTCACAGGCAATTTCCCGTTTTCTTAGTGAGAATCGTCCCGACAGATTCATGTTGATTATCGATAACCCGGAGCCTCAAATTATTTCATTGGCAACACAGCATAATGTGTTTCCGACGATTATTATTCCTGAAAAAGTTAGGGGCAACGCTGTTTCTGACGCCATCAGGGTGAACCGCTCGCAACGAGCGGATTCTCTGGCAGCGCCGCCAAGGGGACTTTCGCGTTCGGTCATCTCAGTTGTCACGCCGTCTCGCCTTCAAGGCGCTTGCAGCCGTTCCCTTCACTGCCTTTCTCCGCATTCGGGGAAGCCCTGGCGCATATCTGCGATATCGCCAGGTCAACGGCAGGTATAACTGTTGGCGGCGCAACCGAAGGCTACCCGCAGGATTTCCTCTCGCTTTCCTAAAGACCGGTCCATTCCAAAGTCTGTCGGATGCATATACTGCATCCGGAGTATGGTCTAGCGTCCACCGTCGCCTTCGGTGTCCAGTGTTCCGACCGGATCGCTGGCTGGATCGGACATGGCAGGCATCTCAGCGGGAGGCGAGAGGGCTTGCCTGGCGGGAGTTGCAGTGACGGCAGGAGCCGCCTCCCTTGACGAGATAAGACGCGACTCCAGCGATATCTGGGACTGAATGACCTGATTATTCAGATCGAAGAACTCTCCGAACAGAAAGATGATGCCGGCTGCAAAAATCGTGGTTATTAGCACAAAAAGTGTTGTGAGCAAGCCTAAACGTTTGCTGATGTCGTTAAAATTCCTATCTACTGTGATTCTGCCCCCCTTGAGCTCCCCCTTAACGCCTTTGAGTTCCCCGGTGAGAGCACCATCCAATTTGTCCAAAGCGCCTTTGGCTTCCCCCTTGACGCTATTGACTTCCGCCTTCAATAAATCCCGAACGTTGTTGACTTCCCCCTTGACGCCGATGACTTCCACTTTGACGTCGTTGACTTCCGCCTTCAATAAATCCCGAACGTTGTTGACTTCCCCCTTGACGCTGGTGACTTCCACTTTGACGCCATTGACTTCCGCCTTCAATAAATCCTTAACGTTGCTGACTTCCGACTTCAGTAATGCCTTTACTCCATCAACTTCGGCCTTAACACCGTTGAATTCCTTTTCTAGTTTGCCAAAGCGGTCGTTGATTTCACCCTCCATTTTATCCAAGCGACCGTTAAACTCCGCCTTCAGTTCGCCCTTGACGCTGTTGAACTCAACTTTTATAGCGGTCACCACCGCCTTCATTGCTGTATCTATGTCGCTCTTGGTCGCAAACTTCTCCTGAGCAACGTCAAGCCGGTCCGTCTTTCTCTCGACCACCTCCATCCTGCGAGACAATTCTCTCACGACATCCACAAGAATTCCTGGGGCTGCGCCGAGGTAGATGTCCCTCCGATGCTCTGACGACTTTCTTGAGATTCCTGGGTCTGTTCGGAAATGGACGCGAACCTCCCTATTTAATTAATTATAGGGTCAAATTACTAAATGTCAAATATTTTATGAGTTATAGCAAGTTAATCGCATCAAAAAATAGATCGTTAATAAGTAACCGTTCACGGGTTACCCATTCATTCCCCCGCCAAACGTCGCCCATGCCGCGGTCCCGACGCGCCGGGAATCCGGGACGCCCGCCCGGCGGGACCCCGCTCCGAGGCCAGACCCGCATCCTGACCTTGCGGACGGCCGGAAGAGATGATACCTTATGTCGCCCTCCGGTCCGCGGCAACCTCCACCCCCGTTCCGCCCCGCCCCGCCGCCGGGGTCCGCCGAGGAAAGACCCTTGCGAGCCAGGAAATCCGGCAGGCCCGGGAACAGCAAGAAGCCCGGGAAGTCCGGCAGGCCCAAGAAACTCAGGAAGCCCTCCAAGCTCCACCCCTCGAGGCGCGGCGTGGGCATGAGTATCCGCCCCGAGACGAGGCAGGCCAAGAAAGACAGGAGGCTCGTCGGGGAGATCCTCGCCGGGGCGGCGGGCGCCTCGGGG
>JAISFS010000208.1 GCA_031263485.1 Deltaproteobacteria bacterium
GGGGCGGATACTCATGCTCACGCCGCGCCTCGAGGGGTGGAGCTTGTGGGGCTTCCTGAGCTTTTTGGGCCTGCCGGACTTCCCGGGCTTTCTGCTGTTGCCGGGCCTGCTGGATTTCCTGGCTCGCAAGGGTCTTTCCTCGGCGGACCCCGGCGGCGGGGCGGGGCGGAACGGGGGTGGAGGTTGCCGCAGACCGGAGGGCGACATAAGGTATCACCTCTTCCGACCGTCCGCAAGGTCAGGTTGCGGGGCTGGCCTCGGAGCGGGGTCCCATCGGCGGGCGTCCCGGATTCCCGGCGCGCCGGGACCGCGGCATGGGCGACGTTTGGCGGGGGAATGAACGGGTAACCCGTGAACGGTTACAAATCCACGATGCGGCGCTTGGCCCAGATCTCGGCCGCCAGCGCGTAGGTCCTGCCGCCGTCGGCGGTCTGGTTCACGGTGACCTGGAAGCCTTCCTGGGTGATGTTGTAGAAGATCCAGGTGACCGTGAGGGGCCCGTCCTGGTAGGACTCGTAGATGTTCCCGTCCCTGTTGCGGGAGGCGTTGAAGGGGAAGATCCTGCCGTTCTGGACATGTACCCCCTCCCAGGCCCCGGAGTTCCGGTTGAAGGTCCTGACCGTGGCGGCGCGGATGGGCGAGTCGGACTTGGTCTCCCAGAGGTAGGGGACGGAGAGGACGTCCTGCATGGCTTCCCCGGCGTTGATCCAGGCGAAGTTCCACTCCCCCTGGGCGATCTTCTCGTCCTTGGTGCCGGTGCCGCTTATCCAGGCCGCGTCCCATTCCCCCGTGAAGGCCCCGTACCAGTTGTCCGCGGGGGCCAGGCTCGCGGCGGGCCTGTCGAACATCAGGGAGGACGCGAAGTACTCCTTGCGGTCCTGCCGGGTGGCCCGCTGCTCCTTGGTCATGTTCCTTTCCTCCTCGGTCTCGGGGCCGGCGGGGTTCTGGCCCTCGGGCCGCGTGCGCTTGCGCTCCCGCCAGGCCTGGTAGCCCTGCCTGGCGGCCTGGGCCTCCTGCTGCTGGTCGCCCAGGTCCCACATCTCGCGGACAGGCGGGTCCGCGCAATGCTGGAGGCCGACGCGGGCGCGCTCGATCCAGTTCAGGTCGTCCAGCACCCCGCTGGTGAAGACCCAGATGCCGAAAGGGATCAGGACGGCGGCCGTGACTACCAGGGGCTTGAAGCCCCGCCTCTGCCAGACGCTCGTCTCCTTTTCGGGCCTCTCGCCCGTGCGGAGGTTGGTGCCGCAGGCCGGGCAGTTCTCCGCGGGAAGCTTAACGCTCTGGCCGCAGACGGGACAGCTGATCGAGGCGCCTCCGGAGTCCTTGGACTTGGCTTTTGCCATGGATACCTCCGGCGCCAGAGGCGCGCGGGCAGGGGGGATGGGACGCCGCGCCCGGCAGGAGGACCGGCGAAGAAGCCGATCCTGCATGGCGGGGACGGACGGAGGGACGCCGAGGGACGCGCGGGGCGGCGGAAGGTGCCGGACGGGACGGGAGGGGCGGGGTGCGCCGCCGGGGGTGCCCCCGCATGACGCGGTTCGGCCAGACGGACGCGCTGTCACGCATCGCGCCGGATAGGATGCGTACCATAATGTATAACAGTCGGCCAGGGAAGTTTCAATTATTTTTGCCCGTCAGAGCGCGTCGCGTTTCAAGCCGCGTCAACGCGCGATTTCGGGCCCGTCGGGGCAGCGCCTTCGGGTCTCCGCCCGCACGGGGCCTTGTCCGGCAAGGGTTGCGGGACAACGCCCCGGTACGCCCGCTCGGGGCACGGCGTTTCCGGCCCGCAAAGGGGACGCGCCTTCGGGATCCGCGCCGGGCCGGGGTTTCGCTCAAGGCTCCTGCAAGCTTTCGCCGGAAGCCTCCGCCCCGGCCGACGGTTCGCGAACGTGGGCTTGGGCACGCCCGGCCAGTATCCTGTCCGATTCCGGTCCGCGGCATGACGGCGGATGTCGGCCGCTTGGCCTTCGCCTGCACCAGGCATGTCCCTCGTCTCCCGCCGCATGCCTGCCGCCGGCCTTCCGCATTTCAGCCTCCCGCCGTACGATTCCCCGCCTGTCCGCCGCGGGCCGGTTTCCGGCCGCATGCCGGCGCGGCGCCTTCCGCGCCGAGCCGTCCGGATATGACGGCCGGCCGCGGCGCGCCCGCCCCGGATCGCCTGGCTGCCTTCAACGTCCGGCCGTTAGGGCTTTCCGCCCGGACGGACGTCAATCCGCCCGGACGGGTCCGCCGGGCGCCTTCCGTCCGGAAAGCCGCGCGACGCGGGGGCTTCGGAAGGCCGCGGGGGCGGCGGGAGGCGCCCGGGGCGGACGTGCGGCGGCGGCCCTCAAGGCTTGACGTCCGGGAACTGTGCTAACATCTTCAAGAGGCGGCAGGGCCCGCGGCCCCGCGGCGCCCGGAATCGTTCACCCCTCCCGCCGCCTGCGGGATAGGGTCCGGAGGTGCTATATGACGGCTTTGCCCCCAAGCGACCTGGAGGTTCTCGGGCGGTCCCTGGACGCCCTTCTGGACGAGGCGGCCGGGCTGTGCGCCGCCGCGGACGGGGGCGGGGAAGGGGAGGCCAGGGCCAGGGCCAAGGCCTCCATGACGCTCCTGAAGGCCCGTGACGCCTACGAGCTCCTGGACGCGGCGGGCCCCCCGGAGGGCGGGGAGCGGGAATTCATCAAGAGGGGCGCGAGGCTCGTCGCCGCCAACGCCCGCTGCGGCTTCACCGCCGAAGCGGACACGATGTACGCCTCCCTTATCGGGCGCGCGGAGGCCTTCAAGCGCGGAGACTCGCGGCTCCCCCGCATAGAGCTCTACCGGGCGCTCGCGCTCGCCAGGGCCGCCAGACGGCTCATCGGCGCCTACCAGCGCCAGGGCCGCCCGGAGGACGCGGACCGGATCTACTTTTCCCTTGAGCTTCTGGCCCACGGCGAGGGCGCCATGGCCGAGATAGCCTACAGCGCGTCGTTTCTGGTCCTGGAGGCCGTGCAGGCCGGCGACAGGGAAAGGTCGCGGCGGATCTTCGCGATGCTCAGGGGACTCGCCGAGCCGCCGCCCAAGGGGCCCGGGCCCGCGCGGCCCCGGCTGACCCTGGTGGAGGGCGAGGCGGACCGTGACGGCGCGGGCTCAGGCAGGGATGTCGAGGGCCTGGCGGACGGAGCGGGGGAAACTGCGGACGGCGCGGGGGAAGCCGCAGGCGGCGATGGCCGCTCCGCCGATGGCGCGGGTGAAGCCGCGGGCGGCGAGGGCCGCGCCGCCGATGGCGCGGGTGAAGCCGCAGACGCCGAGGGCCGCGCCGCCGATGGCGAGGGTGAAGCCGCGGACGTAGAGGGCCGTTCAGCCGATGGCGCGGGTGAAGCCGCGGACATAAAGTGCCGTTCAGCCGATGGCGCGGGTGAAGCCGCGGACATAAAGTGCCGTTCAGCCGATGGCGCGGGTGAAGCCCCGGACGTCGAGGGCCGCTCCGCAGATGGCGCGGGTGAAGCCGCGGACGTAAGGTGCCGTTCAGCCGATGGCGCGGGTGAAGCCGCGGGCGGCGAGGGCCGCGCCGCCGATGGCGCGGGTGAAGCCGCGGATGGCGCGTGTGAAGCCGCAGATGGCGCGTGTGAAGCCGCTGACGTCGAGGGCCGCTCCGCCGATGTTGCGGCGGACGAAGGGATATTGAACGCCGAGGAGAAGGCGGCGCTGATCGGCTGCGTATCCACCGATGCCGGCTTCCGGGGAGGCGCGGGGGGCGTCCCCGAGGGCGCACGGAAAAGCGGCCGCGCGGCGGGCGGACCGCCTTACGCCTGCGCGGATCCGCGAGGGGGCAGTTGGGCGCCGGGCGGCTCCGCAGGAGGCGTGGAGTCCTTCGGCGGGGCGGAAGGACCCGCGGACGGCGGCGAGGGCCGCCGCGCGGGGGGCGGCGGCGGCCCCAAAAAGACCCCTGCGGTGCTCTTGACGCTGGTCGCGGCCCTGGGAGGGCCCGGCGACGGGCCGGATTTTCCCGAGGGCCCCGAAGATGCCGAGGACGGGCGGGAGGGACCGGAGGGGACGCGCGGTCCCGGCGAGGAGTTCTGGCTCGTCCAGGCCCAGACCGTCGTGAACCTCATCTCCGGCTACGCCTTCGCCGGGGACCCAGGGGAGGCCAGGGAGATCTACGACTCGCTGGACGCGCTACCCGACTCGGCGGCAATGAACGCCTACCGCGCCATCGCCGCGGTCAACATGATCTGCTCCTACGGCTCCAGCCGCCGCTTCGACGAGGCCGTGGCGGTGCGCCGGGCGATGGAGGGGCTGGGGGACGGCCCGGAATTCATGTCGGCCAGGGCCAAGGCCGCGGTGAACCTCGTGAACCATTACGGGGACGCGGGCAGGATCGAGGACGCGATCGCGGTCTTCGACTCCATGGATGATCTGGGGGACGATCCGGGCATCGAACAGAAGCGGGCCGAGGCGCTCTCGATCCTGGTCTACGCCTGCGGGGACCGCGGGCGCTTCCAGCTGGCCAAGGACCTTTACGAGCGGCTCAAGCGCTCCTACGGGGACGGCCCGGAGGTGAACCGAATCCGGGCGCAGGCGGCCATAAACCTCATCTGCGACTCGTGCATCGCCAAGGACCTGGAGGGCGCGAAGGCCATCTTCGAGGGCATGGACGCCTTCGGGACCGGGGAGTGGCACGCGGCCAAGAAGGCCAAGGCCCTCTACAACCTCGTGACGGGGCTTACCCGCGCGGGGGACGTCAAGGGCGCGCTCCGCTACTTCAAGACCATGGACTCGCTGGGCTTCCCCGATCGGATCGGCCCCGAGAAGGCCAAGACGAGCTTCCATCTGATGACCGAGCTGGGGCTCCACGGCATGCTGGACGAGGCCCTCGAGGTCTACGACGGCCTGAGGCGCCTCGGGAACGCCGACGGCGCGGCACTGGAGCGCTCCAAGGCCTGCGTGAACCTGGTCGGTTTCCTGGGCTGCGCGGGCCGCCTCACCGAGGCGCGTGAGCTCTACGCCGAGATGCTGGGCGAGGACCGGCCGCCCGAGGCGGACGTGAACCTCGCCAAGTGCGCGTTCAACCTGGTCTACGACTTCGGGAAGACCAGGGACTTCCGCAGCGCCGTCGAGGTGCTCCAGGGCATGGGGCTTTTGGGCGACGCCGACGAGATAGCCGCCGAGCGCGCCCTGGCCGGCTACCGCCTGATCCTTTTCCTCGTGGAGGACGGCAAGGCCGCCGAGGCCCTGGAGGTCCTGAAGGGCATGGAGGGCCTGGGCGCCTCGGAGAAGGTGCTCCTGGGCCGCGCGCGGGGGACCGTGGCCCTGGTCCAGGAGTACGGGGCCCAGGGCCGCCTGGATCTGGCCGGTTCCCTCTTCGAGGGCATGCGGGGCTTCGGGCCGGGCCGCCGCATGAGGGCCGAGAGGGCGAAGGCGGGCTTCAGGCTGTGCTCCGCGGCCCTCAAGGCCGACGATCTCGCCCTGGCCGAGAGCGCCTACGCCGCCATGAAGCTTCTGGGAGACGACGAGGACGTCGTGCTGACCGAGCTCGGGCGAGCCGCCGTGAACCTGTCGAGCTTCCACTGCTCCCGGGGTGCGCTGGACGATGCCCGCAGGGCCGTCTCTGACGTGAGGGCCCTCCCCGACCGGGGCACCATCCCGGTCCTGAAGGGAAAGGCCGCCTACAACCTGGTGACCGAGCTCGCCCGGGCCGGGCAGATGGACGAGGCGCGCGAGCTGTGGCTGGACCCCGAGCTCTTTCCGCCGGAGGAGGAGCTTCTGGTGCCCCGGGCGCGGTTGGGCGTCATCCTCGTCAGGAACTTCGCCGCATCCGGGCGCTTCGGCGAGGCCGAGGAACTCATGAAGGCCATGGACGCCCTGGGCTCTTCCCGCGGGGTCGAGAGCCTGAGGGAGAGTGCCCTCTTTGAGTTCAACTTCGCCAGGAGCTCCAGGAACTACCCATTTTTGAACGGCCTGGTCAAGAGGGGGAACCGCCAGGAGTAGCCTTGCCGTACAGGTCCAGGGCTACGGAGGCTCGTGCCCTGCGCCAGCGGATGTCCTTGGCCCGTACCCTCGGCCTGCGGAAGCCCGTTCCCTCGGGAGCCCGGGGCTGCTGAAGCCCCTGCCCGCTAAGAGCCTGTCGCAAAAATCGCGACAGCATTGCCATCAACCCATCAGTTGTGGATTGACTGCTTCTTGTCTACCGCATCCGTCGTCATGTCATATCGATACCCTTTATCCGACAGGCTCTCAGGAGCCTGTCGGATAAAACGTGACAGCATTGCCGTGAATCAATCAGTTGGGGATAAGCTTCCTCTTGTCTGCCGCATTTGTACTCATGCCCTTTATGCAACAGGCTCATAGGGTTCCGGATCAGCGAAAGGCATGCGGCCGACGAAGGCGATGGACCTGCTGGATCCTGCCCGCCGAGGCGGAAATACGAGTCACGTGGGCCGAACCGGGTCGAGTGCGGGCGGCCCGCGAACGGCGCTGGCTTCTCGCGAACGCGACACTTGCACGCAAGCGTCCGTTTATCAGGAAACGTTTTCTTGCGCATCACCGGCCTTGGGTATACATCATATTGCGATGCCCAGAAAGGTTTCATGCGCCGGGGTGTCGATAATCAACATGAACGTGTAGGGGGAGAGGGGCATGCCCCCACCGGAGATACCCTCCCTTGCCGTACCCGGAAATGACATATGGCGCTTCCGGGACGAAGAGTCCCGTGCCGGTTTCGTCGACAGCCTGATATTTCTACGACCCCTTCCATCCGGCGTCCCGGACGTTTCCCAGCCGCATCGTGATTTCGTCTCGCGGTCAGCGTCAGCGTCAGCGCCTGCGGCATCCGTTTCCCGGCACCCTCTGACGCGCCAGCCAGAAGCGGAGTCCTGGCCCGCCCCCAAACGTGCTTGCCATCTTGCTCGCTATCCTCCGGTCGCCCAAGGAAAATTTGTTTCGCCTTCGCAATTAAGGGTCAACCGCTGTTGATTCAAAAACCGGGATTTCGTATCATGGGAAACGGGAGAAATTGTACAGTGGTTTTCATGAAGAGCCGCAACCGGAGAGAACAACATGCCCCAGGAATTGCCCGCGCTTCCCGTCGGTCAGTCGCTTTTTGAGGACCTGAGGCGCGAAAATGCCCTTTACGTTGATAAGACGATGTTTCTCCCGATGTTGCGGAAGGCCGGAAAGTTCGTCTTCTGTTCCCGGCCCCGCCGATTCGGCAAGTCGCTTACGGTCAGCGCCTTGGACGCCTTCCACTCGGGGAAGCCGGAGCTTTTCCGGGGTCTCGCGGCGGAGGAGCATATTGGATCCCCTGCCTTCGTCCCCCGACCGGTCATCAGACTGGACATGAGCGAGCCGGCGGGCAGCAGCAGCAAGGCGATTTTTGAGAAAAGACTCGGCGAACTGCTCAAGGACAATGCCGAACGGCACGGGGTATCCCTGAGGGACTCCGATTCACCAACCGCCTTTTCTTTCCTGCTCAGGGACGTACACAAGGCGACCGGCCAAACGACCGTCATCCTGATCGACGAATACGACGCGCCGATCATCAAGCTGCTCGAGAAGGATCCTCTTATATTCAACGAGCTTCTGCTTG
>JAISFS010000280.1 GCA_031263485.1 Deltaproteobacteria bacterium
TACATGTATCCCGAACATCTTCCTGACTTGTGGCCCGAGGATATATTCAAGACCTGGCTGGAAAAATACCAGCACCTTCCGTACATCAAAGGGCACACCGTACCCGCCTACCCTTTAAGCTAGCCGGAGTTCGCCTTTATGATTCGATTCCCAGGGACAGTCCCGCATGATCAAAGACCCGAGACTCGCTGTGATGGGGACAGCCGGTTTGGCTATGGTCCGCATTTAAGCTTCCGAGTCAGCGGTAAGCCTTTCTTGTCGAGCGGCAGGCCTTTCCAGAGAACTGCAAGCCGTCGAGCCGTTCGGACATCGTGCCTGCCTCCGGGTTCTCTCGGGATCCCGCCCGTCTCCTGTCGCCTTGCCACCGTGCGCCGTCATCCCTGGAGTCCTCCGCCCTCAGAAGGCCTGCCCGGCACTCTCCGTCGTCACGAAGCACGCATCCCTCCTGGGGCTTGCCCGCATGCGCAATTATCAACAGGAGTCGGCAGTCATCTACGGCCTGGCCAGCGTGTGCCGTGTTCTCGGGGACAAAACGTCTCCGTCGGCTTGCCCCCTGACGCCGGGGATGAACCGGAAGCCATTCCGACAGCATTTCTGATGTCTATTTTCTGGTGACGACACTTTATGTTGCGTGACCATCATAATACGGATAGGCCATGATGTGGTGATGAGTTTGTTTTCGGGTATTCCGACAATCATCGTCAATACCTTGACGTTATCGGTTTGATCTCTTCAATTTGTAGTGTAAATCTGTTTATCGCATCCTCCATTAACTTGACACCAGGAAAGGCAACGGTTAACATGGATGCAACCTTGACCGTGCGGTCGAAAAGACCTTGACCTGGGCTCTGCCTCTGCCTCTGCCTCTGCCTCTGGCTCTGGCTCTGGCTCTGGCCCTGGCCCTGGCTCTGGCTCCGATCATAACTAAGGGGGCCCGGGACACGCCCCGATCCCGCCACTGGCGTCTTGTCATCCCTGCCTATCCCAAAGGAGAGGCCCTCGGTCGGGCTCAAGATTGACCGGTATCGGACCTGACGGGGGGATACCTGCGAACCCCCTCTGTCGGCGTCCGATGGCGGGCGACCTTCGGCAGGCCAGGTAGGACCGCGACTTCATCTCATTCCGGCCTCTTCCGGTCCGGCAAGACAGGAGCGGCAACAGTTGACAGACCCGATGCGAGACTTCATGAAGGAGGAGTTCCTCATGTCCGGCGACCCCGAGGCTTCCGTTCTCCTCGACAGGGGCGACATGCCGGGGGCCTTGAGGATCCTGGAGGAGAGGTTCGCCGTCTCCTCGGCGAGCATCGGCTCCTACGCCAGCGTGACGCTCATGCTCCAGCATGACGTGGGCATGTGCCGCTTCGCCCTGGGCGATCAGCAGAATGCCGAGCGGTGCCTTGCGACCGCTTCTGAGGGGCTGGACGCGACCCTGGGCCCGGACTCCCCGGAAGCTCTCTCGGCCGCCGATGCCCTGGGCGAGGCCGCTGCGGCGCTGGGCGACTGCACTCGGGCCCGAGAGCTCCACGCGAGGGCGCATGCCGGACGCGAAAAGCTTTACGGGCCCGCCGACTTCAGGACCGTCACCTCGCTCATGAACCTGGCGAACGCCTGCGGGAGGCTGGGGCTCCATGGCGAGGAGTCGGAGCTGTACAGGAGGGCCCATGCGGCGTCCCTTGAGACCCTCGGGAAGATTCACCCGCGGACCCTGAAGTGCCTCACTCGCCTGGGGGAGTCGCTTGCAGCCTCCGGGGATCTCGCGGGGGGGAGGGAGGCGCTCGAGCGAGCCAGCGGGCTCAACCGCGAGGCGGGGGGGCCATCGGCGCAGGGCTCGTTCGACGCGGCGGACGAGCTCGCGAAGACCCTCACGGCCATGGGTGACCACCGGGGCGCCGTCGGGGTGATCTCGGAGGCCCTTCGCGGCGCCGAGGAGCGCTACGGGGAACTTCACCCTTACACCCTCAGGTACAGGACCCATCTGGGGATAGCGATCGGTGCGGCAGGTGATCTCGAAGAGGCGCGTCTGACCCTCTTGAAGGCCGTTGACGGTTGCGTGAGGCTCATGGGCCCGATCCACGCCGACACCATAACCGCCACCCGGAACCTCCTGAGGATAATTAGGGTCAAGGACGGGCCCGGTCCAGTCCGGCCCCTCTTCGAGGCGCTCTCGCGCCTTCTGGACGAGTCCGCGGGACCGGACAGTCATGTGGCCATCGAAGTAGCCGGGGACCTCGGGAAGATCCTGGCAGAGCTGGGTGAAATCGAGCGGGCCGCGGGACTCTTCAGGCGGGCCGTGGCGCACCACGAGCGCACGCTCGGCCCCGCCCACGACAAGACCCTTGAGTTCATGCGTTACCTGCGGTTTGCGCTGAACCGCATGGGGGACTTCTTCGGGGAGATGGAGGTCTTCACCCGCATGCTGGAGGTGTTGGCCGCCAAGCACGGGATTGCAGCGCCGGAACGGGACTCGGACGGCGCGGTCACGGGCGGCGGCAGCCCCGGGGGCGACGGCCCTGACGCCTGATGGTGGAAGCCAGCCACGGCGTATCTGTGTCGGTTTTCTCCCTTCTCCCTTTTTCGCCAGCTGTATGAATTATAGTTTTTTGCGCTGGTTACGTTGTTATCCGCTACGTTGCGTTGTTCTCCGCTACGAGGAATGGCGATAAGACAATATTCCTTTTGACATGCATGACACGCTCGATTATCGAGCATGGCACGCCCGATTATCAAGCATGGCATGCGATATTTCGCTATCGACGTCAGGCCGGCGGACGTGGAGAGGCATGAGGAGCTCGCGGGCGCCTTTCCAGTACCTTCGGAGTGCCGGTTGCGGTCGGCATGGCCGTTCGGCATTTCTGGCGCCATGATGGCCGGTCTTCTTGACCGGCTCTTCGGCAACCGCTTTCGGGTGTGTTGCCATGCGCCGACGGGTGAGGTTCGCCGCTTGCCGTTGAACCGTCGGCCTTATCGCTCGCATGAATCCCGTTGTCACGGTACCGATGCCTTTCTTCCGACTCCTCCGCCAGACGGTACCCTAAGACGGGCCAGCCTGACTGCGGACTTTGTTGGCCACGGGAGCGTCTGGGACGGGCCGTTCGGGTCCGGCGGAGACTCGAAGTCGCCTTTACCGTCATCTCTCATGATCGGTGCTTCCCGGCTTGCCGGATTGACGAGCGTCCTGAATCAGTCGGGATCGTCCGACAAGTTCCTTTTCCGGCTTCCCCGAAGGACTGTCGAACAGGCAGATGCGTTTGCGAAGGTTTGCCTCCTGGGCCCGGGCTGCTTGGAGGGATCTTGGTCCGTATGGCCCTACGATAGGCAAGGCTCGGGATGCCGTCCAGCGGTCAAGGACGGCATGTTCATGGGGTTGCTGCATGACGTTCGGCCATGCGTGACGTCACGGACATTTTCCAAGTCGACTGCTTCCCCGAGTCTTTGGCCGATGGATGATTCTGTCTGCATGGCAATACGGCGCTTTCCTTTCCGTTTCTTCCTTTCTCGCGTTTGAAATCTCTTGATCCGCCCGGTGATTGGCCGCATGAATGATTGTCGGCTCAGC
>JAISFS010000242.1 GCA_031263485.1 Deltaproteobacteria bacterium
ACGTGCTCCTCTTCAAGAGCACGGGGATATTCAGCTTCATCAGCAAGGGGTTCGACTACCTGTACGGCAAGTACCGCAAGTACCCGGAACTCATATCGTACATGAGGGCCAGGGAGATCACAGTGAGATCCGATCTGCCGCTCGTGCTCCAGCTGGACGGGGAGGTCTTCATCGACACGAACATCACCGTGAGGATTGTCCCGGACGCCGTGAAGTTCATATCCGTGGGCGGCGCGAGGTTCCGTCAGCGCGAGCCCCTCGGCCGCGGTCGGAAACCCGCCGTCCCGGAAAAGGATTCCCGATCGCGATTTCAGGACAGGTGCGCCAGGCATCCGGAGCCGTAGCCTCGCATCGCGGGGTCCCCTGAGGCGAAGGCGATACCCGGCGGCCACGGGGCGGCAACAGGCCCATCCGGCTGGAGGGAACCCGATCGGCTGGGGGGCGCCAGAGCGGCAGGCCTATCGACCGACAGCAGCGCCGAACGCCAGGATGCCCGGACGGGAGATGCGTCGGGACTTACGCCGTTCCAAGCGCCGAAACGTTAATGCATCTCAGTTTATGCCTCGGACTTTTCGGGCAGTCCGATGCGCGGCAGGATTTCAGTCAGGCTCTGCCATGAATTCTATATTTTTAAAACATCGGGATAAGGTTAGCGATAAAGGACGAGAGGTAGCTCCTGACCTCCCTCCAATCTCCAACAAATCAATCATTATCATGATAATAGCGCATTTTAACATAATTAACTCATGAAAATGACTTTAACTATCACATTATCATAGTATTTCCAGAAATCATCGGTCATCCCCCTCTCCGGCCAGCATGTCACTGCCCGCCGCTCCGCCTTCCCCGAAGCTCAAGCTCCCGAAGAACGGCAGGCAGACCTCCTCAAGCATCATCGCGTGGGTTTTAACGGGTTCCTCAGAGAGATCCCCGCATTCGAGCCTGACCAGGGCATCTCCGTAGAGCACAAGGCGCATGTCCGCCGCCAGGCTACCCGGGTGGCCATCGGTGCGGACCGTCGTCGTGAGTCTCATATCGGCCGCCGGGTAGCCCTTGAATAAGAACGTCCGTGTCTCCGCAACCCCCCCGGGGATGGTTTCGGCGAGGCCTTTCCAAAAGGATTCCAGGCCCACATGATCCCATTCGCCGTTTCGGTCCCTGAGACGCCGGATGTTCCGGTACCCCATACCGGAGGCCAGGCCCGTAGGGGTTAGGGAGACGGAAAGAAAACTCATCCCCTTGCCTGCGGTGCCAGGTCGTATGAACACCTTGTGAATCCCGGGCCTTTCGTTCGGCACGGGCTCGAAAGAGTCTGGGCACATGATAGTCACGGCCATCCCGCCAGCGTCAGGTTCAGAGTAGATCGAGTGTTGTGTCCACCCGCCGTCGTCGAAATCGGGGAGAGCCTGGGAGTCCGGTGCGGCCTGAGATTCCGGAGCGGCCAGGGAGTCCGGAACGGTCAGGCAGACTAGGGCGGCCAGGCAGACTAGGGCGGCCAGGCAGGCGGAGGTAGCCAGGCGGAAGGAGGCTCGGTGAGTGAGGGGGCAGGCGGCCGATGGACGCGACATAAGGTGATCCTTTCTGGATGTTGAGGACGATAGAAGCACGGAACCGGCAAGATGTCGGCGGAAGCCTGTCCAGGGTCATACGCGCGGGCGGTCACGAAATCCGGAGGAGCCAACGCGCCGGGGTGCGGATGAAAACCAGCTGAAATTCTCATGCGGCTCGCATGTCTCGGAAGCCAGGGCGAGCGAAAAGTGATCGGCGGACATAAAAGGGGGACGATCACCGGCGCCGTGAGCGCCGTCCGAAAGCGCTTGCCCGCAACCGCAGCAACGGGCGGCGGGAAAGCGTTACCAATTTGGCGGTAGACGGATGTCTTGCGACCGCGAAACAGCAGGAGTCAGGGAAACCCTGGAGCCGGGCGGCCATGCAAGTGGTGAGCTGGGGAGTCCTGCGGAAGCCCGGACCCGAGGAGCCTGTTGCATAAAGGGTTTTGAGGAAGGGTACGAGGATGGATGTGGAAGGCAAGAAGCAGTCCGTCCACAACTAATAGCGCCGTGGCAATGCAATTGTGAATTATTCAACAGGCTCCTAGGAGCCTGTTGAATAAAAGGTTTTGAAGAAGGGGGTGGCTCCAGATGCGGCAGGCAGGAGGCAGTCCCTACACAACCGCCAGATTCAAGCCAATGCTGTAACGATTTATGCAACAGGCTCCAAGTCCCAGAGGCCATTTCCATCCACGCCCATGTGAGCCCTGGCGAGCTTGGCCAGGGTGGGTCAGAGATCGGCGCCATCCTGTTTCCATGAACCGCCCGCCAGGGTGGGGGACGCGCCGCAGCTGCCTTCCCTCCAGGCTCCGTGCCCACGGCCAACCGCTGGCGGCCACAAGGTCAAAAGGGACGTCCCCTATGAAAGACGACTCCTATGATGGGCATCTGACATAAAAAAGAAAAAGTCGATGAGGCTACCCGGAGCTGGTTACGCCCATCCCTCTTTAGCCCCAGGGAAGCTGAGGAGGAGGCAAAACGTACAGTTGCAGGATATTGACTGAGGCACCTCCCTGTTTCGATCACCTATGCTCCATCCAGTCCTTCATCGCGTCTCCCACGCCACCTGACCATGGTTGTGTCATCAAACCAGCCTATCCGTACCTTCTGTTCCTTCCCCTCCGCTCCTTGCCCTCCTGTCCATGCCATCCGGTCCTTGCCCTCCTGCCCATGCCTCCGCTCCTTGCCCTCCTACCCATGCCTCCGCTCCTTGCCCTCTGTCCATTTTCTCAGCCGCCGCCTTAGTCGGGCGGATCGGAGCAATCCACGTTCAGTTGATCCGGAAGGCCTGTAAGTGTACGATTGTACAATCTAACCCAGGAGGGGCCCATGGCCTTCATTTTCACAAGGGTGCTCAGGAACCGGAAATCCGTCAGCGTTTACGGCTCCAAGACCTGGAGGGAACCCGGCGGCACCACCAAGGCGAAGCAGACCTACCTCGGAAAAATCCAGACCCCCTCGGGCGCAGTCGTCCTGAACCGCAGGCACGGCGACTGGCTCGCGGAACACGGCCTGGGGCTCGCGGAGCTGGAGGCGGCGCTCCGGAAGGCGGCGGACAGGCACGGCCTGACGCTCATCCTCCCCGAATCATGGCTTCTTCCGACCGCTGCGGACGCCTCCGGCGGTGCCCCTGTCCCCGAAGGGTCGGACATGGCGGGCCCGCCTCCAGAAGCAGACCTGTCCCGGGACCAGACCCAGGACCGAAGCCCTGAGCATGGCCATGCCCGGGATCTTTGCCAGTCCCCTGACCTGAACCGGTTTCAGGGACAGGATCATGGCATCCCGGATCCGAACCTCGGCCCGGCGCAAGCGTCCTTCCGTGTCGGCGTTGAAGATCCGCCCCGTCCGGACGGATGCCGCCCCGAAGCCCCCGCCGCTCCATCCGAAGGCCTCAGGACCGCTGCCATGGAAGGCAACGGCGGGACGCCCGCACATGAAGCGGCCCCTCCCCCGGTCCAGCAGGAAACGGCGGGACCGCACGGGAGCCCCGTAGCCGCCCCGGACGCCCCTGCCCCCTACAGTCTTCCCCCGGCCTTCGCTTTCGAGAGCAGGGCCTGCGGGCACGTCCACCTCCTCAATCACCTGAGCGTCGAGACGGGCCTGGCAGAGGCCCTTTCCAGGGCCTTCCCGGAAAGCTGGGAGCGGCTCGTCCCGCTGGCCTTCTTCGCGGCATTGGAGGGCGGTCCCCTGGAGGGCTTCGCGGCGTTCTCCAAAAGATGCATGTTCCCCGCCGCAAGAGTGCGTCCCGATACTCCCGACGAGTCATCGGATCTCCTGGGCATGATCCGACGGGATGAGGTTGCGGGGTTTCTGGCTGTCTGGCGTGAAATGCTCGGCGAAACGGAGTTCGAGGCCCACGTCTGCCCGGCCGCCGACGACGGGGCCATCGACAGTCCGGAACTTATGCGGATAAGGCTTTGCGTGGCCTTCGGGGCCCGCTCAGGCCTCCCCGCAGGGGTTTCCGTCCTGCACGGGGATCCCGACTCGGCATCGGCATCGGTCGCCGCGGCCAGAAGGGCCACCGGCGGCTCGCCCGGAACCATCGTCGTCTCCGGGGAAGGTCAGTACTCAAGAGAGAACCTCGACTGGTTCGCGGGCCGGGCCCCGGAGATCGGCTTCCGGATGCGGCTGCCCGAGACGGACTCGGCTTTCGCGGGAGTCATCATGGAGATTCTCACGGGCTCCCCGGACGACCAGAGCATCCTGGCCTCCCCGGATGGCCCCATCATAGGCTTCTCGAAACGGGTCGAGATAGAGGGTCGGGAGCTCTTCGCCCGCGCGTTCCTGGACCGCTTCGCCAAGATACGGGCGGAGGACGCCGTGCTCTTCAACGCGCTGGACATGCTGGATATCGCCACCGCCGAGCCCGAACTCCACGCGGACGACCGCCTCTTCGGGGAGGCCCTGAATTTCACCGCCTCCGGCGAGGGCCGGGGCTATGCCGTGGAGATGCGCCCCGACCTTGTCCAGGAGCTCACCTTCGGAAGCGGCTGGAGCGTGGATCTCCTGAGCCGCGATATTGGCCTGGCGGAGACGATCCGCCGCCGCGGCAAAGCCAGCCTCGCCGAGCGGGCCTTCGCCCGTGCAGGCTCCGGCTCCCGCAACGGGGGCGGCGGGGGCGTATGGGGGGGGATCCTGGTGGCCTTCGCGGCGCTGGCGCTGCTCTCCCGCGTCCACGACCTGATGGACGAGGCGGGGCTGTTCGAGAGGTATTCCGTGAAAGAGCTCCTGGACGAGCTGGGAACGCTCCGTGCCCTCTGTACATCGGACGGGCCGCTGTGGGCTCCTGCCGACCCCGACACGCTCGCGCTTTTCACGGCCTTAGGATGCCAACCGCCGCGAAATCCGGCCACATAGGCGGGGTTCGCCTTTGCCATTCCAAAAACTGGATGATATATTTACAAATATTGGATATCAATGTCAACAACTTAAGAGGATCGGCGTCTGGAAAGCAACTGATATCATTGCTGAAAATATCTGAGAAACAGTCGATTTCTGCCTTAAGCTGTTGACATTGAATTGGATATTACACATGTCGGCGGTCCGGACGGGCAGATCCGTCCGACCCTTACTGCACTTTTTGCGCCCGGCGCTTGGCCGTCCCACGGGAATCCGGACTTTCTGAAGAATCGCTCGTCGAGAGATGTGATGTCAAGCTCCCTAAACGATTTCACGCCTCTCGAAGACGTCGGCGGTTACCTCGATATTCTCGCCAGGCTGGACATCGGATTCGAGATCGAGTGGAATCCCGAGCATGTGGTAAACAGCACCTGGCACGAAAACATCCCGCTCGCGTTCTGGATGGCCAAGATTCTCAGGCCTTCCGTTTTCGTCGAGCTCGGCACCGAAAACGGGGCATCGTATATGCCCTTTTGCCAGGTCATCAAACGTTTTGGCGCCCCCACGAAATGCCACGCGATAGATCTCTGGAAGCCGCTCAACAAAGGCGACAATTCCCACCAATACAAGTTTGACCTGGTTAACGGCCATAGCGAATTGCATTATCAGGGTTTCTCGACGATTCATAGGGCATCGTTCGATGATTGCGTCGACATGTTCGATGCCGGGGAGATCGAGCTCCTCCACATCGACGGGCGTCACTCCTACGAGGAGACCAGGCACAACTTCGATGCCTGGGCCGACAAACTGTCCCGTGAAAAGGGAATCGTCATCGTTCACGACATCAACGTCGTCTGGGAGTCCGAGAATTTCGGAGTGTACCGCTTCTGGGACGGGATGCGCGGGAAGTACCCATCGTTTACTTTCGCCGTCGGGGCCGGGCTCGGCGTTCTCGGCGTCGGAAACGGGCTTCCCGGGCAATTGCAGTACCTGTTGTCTTCGGATAATGAAACGAAACTCAAAATCCAGACCATATTCGGGAACCGCGGCTTGAATGTCAGGCGGTTCGCGGAAATCATGTTACAAGGAAAATCGTTATCGTGGAAAATGACGCAAAAATGGAAGCCTCTGGCGAAAAAACCGCGGATTTTCAGGATGAATTCGTTCCTGCGTAAGATTTTCAGGGGATATCGCTGATTACGACACGGGCATGCTCCACCGTCGGCGCCGTAATGGGCACGGGCACGATCTTTCCTGGGGCTGACGTAACGCGATGGCGAGCCCGGCGCCATGCAGGCGCCTGTCCGGAGGACTGCGGCAGTGAGACCCGAGGCAGCTTTTCGCGCTATATGCCCCTAAAAACCTCACGGCATTCCCGGACCGGTGTCATGGCTCACGGCATCCCCGGCCCCGCATCGATGTTCCGGTCGGTAAGGGCCGCTCAGAATATGCTTTTCGATTCGAGGCCTCGGAAGTAGAACTGCAGGAGAGGGTTCCTGCCGAGGGCCTTCAAGTCCGGTCGGCTCGCGAAGAAATTCCTCACGTCGAACCACGCGTTGGGGTTCCTCCCCTCGCGCCACCCCTTTTCGACGAAATACTGCAGGGCGGGCGACCCTGACCCGGCGAGATCGGGATTGGAACGCCTGAAATAACCCTCGTCGAACCACCCGGACATGTCCAGGACGTGCTTTTCCATCCGCATGTCCAGCCGTCCGTTGCCGATGACCGAAGCCAGCGAGAGGGCGAGTTCGGCGAGTTGCGGGAAAAGCTTGCGGAACGCCCCGGAAACCCGGGAATCCCGGCGCGGCTCGGGCGAGACGTCCAGCAGACGCCCGACAAGCGAGGCCCGGTCACCGCCCAGCTCCACGCCGCCAGGACCGGCGCCGCCGCCGATTTCGCCTCCCCCGGTTGCCCATCCGCTCAAGATCTCGCGGAACGGCGCCGCGAACCTCGCGAAATGGTCCGGCCTCCCGAACCGGACCGCGGCAAGGTACAGGAGCAGGAGCTGGAAAAAGACGTAGTGCTCGTTCCCTTCGAAGCCGAAGGGGGGCAGGCGCCTGTGGTACTCGTCCGTCATCGCGCGGAAGCCCCGGATGAAATCCGGGTCGGGAAACCCCTTAAGGTACTCGAGCCTGAAGTTGAGGAAATAGAACCTGAGCGCAGCGGAAGCCGCGATGCCGACATCGCCTGAAAGGCCGGAGGAAAGGACGAAGTCGCTTATCCGTTCGCAGGCGAGATGCGGTTCCCCCGGCGGTGTCCGAACCCCGTCCGCACGAGACCGAGCCGGCGGCCGATCCAGTAATCCCCGGAACCCTCTGGAGCCGTGCGGCCCGCGTCGGTACAGACAGTCGTTGTAGCATGCCACCTTCCCGGCCAAGGCGAGCTCCTTGAAGGCCATGACGGGATCGCTTCCGAACTCTCCGGTGAACTTCAGCCCGTTGTCCGCGTAAAAGGACTTCCTCACGATCTTCGACCACGCCGCGCACGGGAGGTTAAGCCTGCCCCCGAACAAGTTGTAAAAGTTCCCGAAGGCCTCCTTGCCGCCCATGAGCTCGTATCGGTACGGGCCTGCGGACCTGAAGACGCCCTCGCGCCTCTCCCCCCATGCCCCACGCGTGACCGTGCCGCAGAACGCCATATCGGCGCCGTCCCGCTCCGCGACGCGTCTCATCGTCTCGACATACCCGTCGGCGAATCCGTCCGAAGTGTCCGCGAACATGACATATTCGCCTGAAGCCGCCTGAACCCCAGCGTTCATGGCGGACCCGGGCCCTCCGCTATCAATATAGATGATGCGGGTCGCCCGTTTTCGGCCGTGCGCCGCGCCGTTCGGCACCCCGCCCCCCCCTGACGCCTTTGATGCCTCTAAAGCACCTAACGTCTCGACCGTTCCGATCGAAGAGCGATCCCCCACCAGCACCAGCTCGATATCCAGGCATGTCTGCCTCTCTAGGCTGTCCGCCAGGCGGCGCAGTCGCTGCGCCGAGTCGCTTGCCGCCACTACGACCGATACGCGGCTTTTGGTTGCCATGACGCCTCACGCTATGGAGGCCTGGCGTCCGACCGGTGGCAGGACGCGGGCTCCAGGGGGGTTGGTCAACGGCTGAAGGGTTTCGGCGGAAAATTGCGGGCACGAAGCCCCGTCGCCTCATAGCGAGACGGCGCGAAACTGGGTGGTTCAGACGCGGCGCGGAGGGTGAGCGTATCGAAGACGCCCGGATTGCAGGAGGCCGCCTGGCGCCGTCTTGCCGGGCCGTCTGACCGACGGCGATGCGCCCCCTGGTATCGGTCAGTTCCGGATCCGCAAGAAGAGTACAACGAACAACCGACTGCAAAGTGTTTCCGGCGGCATGCGGAAACCAGCCGCCCCGCCCGAAAACTTCCGGATCCCCCGACCGGAACGTCCGGACGGTACCAGGTCACGAAGGGACGGTAACGGATCCCGGAGGGGCGGTACCGGATCCCGGAGGGACACTCCCTCAGTCACCCGCGAGCTTCCGCACGAGATGATAGCTCAGGAACACCCCGCCCAGACACAGGGCAAGGCTTGTCAGGACGTTCGCGCCGGCCGCGAGATAGCGCGAGGCCCTCAGCAGGTCCACCGTCTCCACGCTGAAGGTCGAGAACGTGGAAAGGCCGCCCATCATGCCGGTGGTGATCAGGAGCGACAGCGATGGATGGAAGATATGGTATTCCCGGTGCATCGCCGTAACGGCGCCGCAGATGAGCCCGGCAAGGACGTTGGCGATCAGGGTCCCCGCCGGGAAGCCGGGGAACATGGGCGCGATGCCCCTCGAAATGGCGTAACGGAGCATCGCGCCAAGGCCGCCGCCTACGGCCACCACCAGATAGAGCACTTGTCCGCATCCCTTGCCGCCGCTACCCTCGCGGAGCGGGGCCGAGGCGGAATCCGTGCGCGGGCACCCGCGCGATCGCGCATCCGGGACGTCCGGAAAGCCACGGTGAAGCTTTCCCGAGCCCCGCCGCGCCGACGGCCGACCGCAAAACCCGCCGCCGCGCCCACCCGTTAACGGCAGGGCTAGAACCTACGGTTCAGGAGGCGGTCACGGCGTCAGGCGCCGAACCTGCGGGCGCGAAGCCCGGGACGCGTCTTCCGTGAAGCGCGCGTCACCGGGCAACGGCTACTGGGGCCTGCCCTTCCGGCTGTTGATGCGATCCAGCTCCCCCTGGAGCTGGAGCATCTGGAGCACCCTCTCGGGCTTCGTGCCCTTTGGGATGCCCAGCTTCTCCATCAGCTCGCCCCGTATCCGCCTGAAATAGGCCTGGCGGTCCAGGGAGCCGTCCGGGTTCTTGAAGTCGTCCTTTGCCATGCGAGCCTCGTATCCCTCGTCTCTGCCGTTTCTACCGTCTTTTTTGTCCCGCGCGGTAGCCGCAGGCGGCAGACAAAATGTATCGATCACCCACCCGTAAGTCAAGTCGCACTGTCGGCTTTGCGGATCGGGGCAGGCGGAAGGCGCTGTCGGGGATCACGATATCCTGCGCCCATCCTTGTGCAGTGCAATTTTCGATCCCATATTTTACCCCCCTGGCCCCAGGCATCGGGATGCATGACGCCGCGCTGATCAATCGGACGATTTAACGATCCTGGCGGACATCGCTTTCTAAGAATGGCGCAAGAGAACGCCTCGGAGTCAAGATGAATTGCCCATGTCCTTACTGCAAGACACCCTCGGCGCCTTCGTGACCGTCTCGCACGGGTGCCAGGGCCCGCAAGCCCCTTTGGTCCGCCTCAGGAAAGCAACGAATGTCCGCGCGGTGACGCGCGTTCGGGGATCGTCCGACATGTCGGCACCCCAAGGGGGTGCCTGATTTCCTGGTCGAGCTTGAGTTTCCCCACTGCCTCGGCGATGGTCTGGTTCCCCCGCTCGTCAACGGCGAGGAGGCCGAACACGACCATCAGGGAAAATGACGGCGTTCGGGCCGGATGGCGCGGTCAAGGCGAGCAGAAAGGCGGTCACGGCCCTGCCGCAAGGAATTTCTTCGCCAAGGCTTAGAAAATATCGCCAGGGGCATTGTCAGTATTCTCAAGGGATCCCGAAAAGATCCGCCATGCGAAGTTCAATATACGCTTTTCGCGCACACCCCGAAGACGGCTTTCCCGGCGGATCATCGGGGCGGCTAGTCGTCCAGCGGCCTTCCGGCACGTGCCGGGGCGCGGCCCCTTCGAGGGCCCCCGGGGGCCGCATGGCCCGGACATGCCTGACGCCCTTCGACCGCCGACCGCCTCAGGCGCGAGGGAGCCAGACCGTGCCGACGGCCCCTGGCCTCTGGGATTCCCGATCGCCGCCCGGGCAGGGGCCCCGGGCGGAACAGGGCATCATGGGCCCGGGCCCGCCTCCGGGACCTCAGTAGAGGCTGGCCGAGGCCTCCTTGAGCCTGCCTGCGGCTATGTTCAGGTCGATGGAAGGCATCCCGGCCGATGCCAGCTCCTCCTTGAGCTCGCGGGCGGTCTCCTCGGATACCCTCAGCTCCCTTTTCCCGGCTAAGAACGAATTCAGGATGAGCTCGGCCCGGCGGTCCCAGCCCTGGCTCTTGGGCGGCGCCAGGTCCCAGTCGAGGAAGTGCAGGGCCAGGCCGTTGCGGCCGGCTGAAAGGAGGATCCCGTTGTCCCTGGAGAAGCCCAGAAAATGCACCCCCTGCGACTGGAGCGTCTTCACCGGCAGGAAGCCCGTCTGCTGCTCCTGGGGCGCCCAGCCCACCAGGATCCTCCCCGGCGAGGCCAGGGCCCAGAGCCGGGAGTCCGGCGAGACGGCCAGGGCCGCGCAGGGTCCCTGGATCCGGGAGAGATCGGGCCGCCAGTCGGTGTCGAAAAGGGGATGGAAGAGGACGCCCTCCTCCCAGCCGCTCACGAGGTAGCGGCTGAAGGGATCGGGGGCGACCGAGGAGAGCCTCCCCCGGGCCCCTTCGGGAAGGCCGGCGGGCAGGCGTTTCACCGCGCCGGTCATCTTCTCCGCGGAGAGCCGGTACTCGGAGTCGGCGTCGAAGACGGAGAGGTTCCTGCCGTTGGGGGACACGCACAGCCCCGCGAGCGGGCCGTCGGAGAGCTTCCGGACCAGAAGCGGCGTGCCCTTGTCCAGATACCCGTGGCCGGTGTCCCACATCTTCAGGGTCCCGTCGTCGCCGCCGGTGAAAAGCCTTCTGCCGTCCCTGCCGAAGCAGATGGCCCGGGCGGCCCCGCCGTGGGCGATGGCCTGGCCCAGGCCGCCCCCCGTCTCGGGGTTGAAGAGCCAGAGGTGCCCGTCCTGGGTGACGCAGGCGGCCATGTCCCCTTCCGGGGAAAGCGCGCAGGAGACGGGCGGCGAGGCCAGACGCGCCTCCGCGAAGACGGAGGCGCGCGCGTCGAAGCCCTTCACGAATGAGAGCCGCGAGCCGCCCGCGAGCACCAGGAGATCCCCGCGGCAGGCGGCGGCCTCGGCCTTCAGGCCCGCCTGGGAGCTGCCCTCCTCCAGGACGTCCGCCAGGCCGTCGCGACGGCAGCTGACGTAGAGCCTCCGCCACAGCGCCAGGAAGTCCGGCGCGGCCCTGGCGCCGGGGATCGCCCTGGCATCGGAGAGCTGGACCAGGGCCTTTTCCGCGTTCCTCTCCTCCAGGGACCTTTCAGCGGAAGAGAGCAGCGGCGCGAAGAGCCTCCGGCCCCCCTCCGGGTCCGGCGCCCGGTCCCGGACCCGGGAGATGCGGAACACGGCTGGGCGCATGCGCTCCACCATCTCCGGGAACCTGAGGCTCCGCTCGAGGATGTCAGTGAGCCTCCTGGCCTCGTGGTTCAGGGCGGGGCCGTCGTATGAGGCGAGCGCAGCGGAGGCCTCGGAGGTGAGCCCCAGCTCGAGGTAGGCCCCGCACATGATGAGCGGGAGCTCCGGGATCATCTTGCCTGCGGCGAGCCGCACCACGTCGTCCAGGCGTCCCTGGAAGGCCTCGGCGGAGAGGGTCTTCGTGCGGTAGCGGTGGAGCGAGAGGTTGAAAAACGACGTGAGGTGCGCGGGATCCTCCTTCAGGGCCTGCTTCCAGACGCGTTCCGCCTCGTCGGGCCGCCCCAGATCCAGCATCGATACCGCGCGGTTGTTCAGGTTGTCGGCGGTGTCGGCCTCCAGCGCGGGCCGCGGACGCGGGTACGGGGCGCCCGCGAAGGCGGCGTGGATCGCCGCGAGCTCGTCCGCCATCTCGCTCGCGCTCGCGAACCTCAGGGAATGGTCTGGGGAGAGCTCCCGCCGCAGGAGATCGACCAGGCCGGGCGGGAACGGGGTGAGCGGCCGCCCCGAGGCGACGTAGCCATCCAGGGCCTCGCCCACGGCGCTCCCGTGCTCCCAGGGCCGGGCGCCCAGGAAGAGTTCCAGGAGGGTGAGGGCCAGTGACCACAGATCGAAGCCCGCGTCAGGCGGCCTCCTTTCGACCGCCTCGGGCGACATGTACTGCGGCGTACCGAAGGCGCCCATGCCGGGATCGTCCCTGTCACCGGCAAGCCTGGGCCTGGGTGCGGGAGCCCCCTGCCCCCCTTCCCCGTCCCGGCCGTTCCCCCCCCCGTCCTGTTGCTTCACGCGCATGTCGCCGGGCCACAGGGACGCGCTGTCGGAGGGCTTGCCGGTCTCCCGCGCGGCCCGCGCCAGGCCGAAGTCGGTCACGAGAAGCCTGCCCGTGTCCTCCTCAAGAAGCAGGTTCTGGGGCTTGATGTCCAGGTGGAGGACGCCGCGCCCGTGGGCGAACTCCAGCCCCCAGGCGGCCTGGATGGCTATGTCCAGGAACCGCAGTGCCCTCTGGGTCTCGTCCCCGGCGAACAGCGGGGCCATCTCCCCGGTGCCCCGGGGCTCCATGAACTCCTTGACCGAGCCTCCGGCCACGTACTCCATGAAGATGGCGGGCACGCCCATGAGGGGCCGCGCGTAGTAGCAGGTTACCACGTGCGGGTGAAGGCCCAGGGCCACCCAGGTCTCGGCCTCGTTTTTGAGGCTCTGGAAATAGCCGGGCTCCATCACGCTCCGGTAGGGGAGCTTCAGCGCCAGCTCCTTCTGCCAGTCGCGGTGCCGCACCTTGAAGACCTGTCCCAGCCCGCCTCGGCCCAGGATCTCCTGGACGACGTAGACGCCCAGGACGACCTGGCCCACCCGGAGATCGAGCCCGCGCTCCCAGACCCTCGCCGCGAGCTCGTTCAGCGCGGCGGTGGTGTCCTCCCAGCGGGTGTCGGCCGCCTCGGACTCCGGGAGCAGGTGGAAATACTGCCCGCATTTCACGCAGATGGAGCGGTGCCCGAGGTTCTCCGCGTTCAGGCGGTAGCCGGTGCGGCATTTGGGACAGTAGGCCGTGCCCGCGGCGGCGGATCCGAAGGTTCCCTTGCCGGAGGAGCTCACGGCGTCTCCTCCGCTTGCCCTGCCGGAGCGGGGGGGCCGGAAGGCGCGGGCGCCGCGTCCCGGTTGGAAGAAGGAGCATGGGGCGGAACGCAGAAACAAAATCCGCTAAACGCGGACGTACGGACGCGCGCCCCGGGGGAAACTGACGGACGCCGTTCGCGCGGGACATAGGCGCACGCGCGGCGGACGGCGCGGCGTCCGCTACCGCGCGCCTGGCAGATACCGGGTCCGCCAGCGGCCCGGCCTTCGGCGCCGAGGGCGGGGCGGATGACGGGCCGGGCGCCTCTGCATGGGCATCCCCTCACGTCGCGGGCTCCCGGACGGCTATGCCGTCCTCCCGGCAGGCCTCCAGCAGGGCGGCCTTGAGCGATCCGGCCGCCTGGTGGTGGATCCTGGGGTTGTCCTCCAGGGCGAAATCGAGGGCCGCCGCCAGGCGCGGGGGGAGATCGGGCCGCCTCTTGAGCACCGGCACCGGGCTCCTGTTCAATACCACCCGCCAGGGGTCCTCGTCCTCGGGGAAGTCCCTGGGGTATTCCCCGGTCATGAGCTTGTAGAGCGAGGCCGCCGCTGCCCAGATGTCCACCTCCGGGCCGGCGTGCTTGAAGTCCAGCACCTGCTGGCGCGGCATGCAGGCGGGGGAGCCGGCGACCGAGCCCGTGCGGGTGTGGCTGTAGGTGTACGCGTTGTTGTAGAGCTTGCCCACGCCGATGTCGGCTATCTTGGGCTCGATCCCGGAGTCGCCCCCCAAGAAGATGTTGGCGGGCTTGAGGTCGCGATGCACCAGCCCCCGCGACTCCGGGGAAAGGTGGTCCTCCACCCTGGCGGCGGCGAGCTTCACGTTGTGGAGGTAATGCAGCCCGTCCAGCACGGGCAGGATCACGGCGAGGGCCTCCCCCGGGCTCATGGTCCCGCCGGAGGACGCCCGCAGCTCCTCGGCGCTCCCCCCGGAACAGTATTCCATGAGGTAGAAGTACGCGCCGCCGTAGAACCCGAAGTCGTAGAGCTTGGTGACGTTCCGGTGCTTCAGCGCCCTGCCTATCGCCACCTCCCTCAGGAAACTCTTCCTGGCCCACTCGTTTTCGGAGACCGCGGGGGACATGACCTTCAGGGCCATCCGGAAGCCCGTGTCCTTGCGCTCGGCCAGAAACACCGCGGAGGTGGACCCCCGGCCCAAGGTCTTCGTGATGCGCATGCCCTTCAGGGGATCCAGGTTCCGGGCGCGGCGGGTGAGCCCGGCCTTCAAAAGCTTCAGGGACGCCAGCGGGTTGGAGCGACAGTCCTGGCACAGGACGTCCGCGTGCCTGGAAAGGGGCACCGGGTTGTGGGCCCGCCCGCAGGCGGGGCAACAGGGGTTCACCTCGACCGGGGCGGCGTTCTTTGGCGGCTCGTAGGCGGACTCGTCCACGAGCCCGACCCGGAAGTTGAAGTCCCCGGCGATCGTCATGATGTCCCCGTCCTTGACGAGGACCCCCGAGCCCGTGACTGCCGTTCCCTGCACCCGGTCCTCTTCCCGCCGACTCACCAGATGGCCGTTTATGAAGGTGCCGTTCAGGCTTCTGAGATCCCTGAGGAAGGCCCTGGAGCGGGAGAGCTCTATCACGGCGTGATGGCCCGAGATCGTCCGGAACTCCTCAGTGTCGGGAAGCCTGAGCGTGGCGCCCTGCCCCCTCCCTATCACCACCGCCCGGGGCCCGGTGAACTCCCAGACCTGCGGCTCCCCGAAGTCGGAGGACAGGATAAGGCGCAGGACCGACGGGCTTCTGTCGCTCTGGGAGCGGATGCTCGCGCGGGCAGGCCGGGAGGATGAGGGAAGGCTGTTGGTAAGGGTCATGAGGAAGGACGCAGCTATGGCGCTGGAGGGGATCCGGGGAAGGCCCCGGGCCAGGAATCCGGAGGCGGGGGATGTCTTCCGGGATGCTTAGAATTATGCCACCCGCCTGAAACCTTGTCAAACCGCGCCCCCGGAGAAAGGCGGCCCCTGTCCTACTTATCGGCAGGTCAGGCAGGGACAATCAACAAAAGAGAAATTTTACATCGGAAAACAGATATTATACCTTCATTTTCCAGCAAATATTTATATATTTATGGAGCTTTTTTGTCGCCATCACATCTCTCGCCCGTCCGCTACCGCAACCCGTGCCTCTAAGGGGGTCGGCTCCATCGATATTCCCGATGCCCGAGGCTTCCCCTTTCGTTTAGCAACGCCCGCGCCGTTCACTGCCGGGCCTGGCCGCAGGATCGGAGCCCGAGGGAAGACGCACCTTCGGTGCTAGCCGAGAACGCCAGTCCCGATTGGCGTTGCCCGAGGTCCGGCCCGGAGAAGGACGGTATCTAACGACACATAAGTGGCAGGGAAAACTAATAAATTTTCTATTTTCAAGCGCACGTCCCGAGACGGATCTGGCATCGATGTCACCGGCATATCATGAAACGTTTCTAGGGCATCACGTCATTGGGTACACATCATACTGAGATGCCCAGAAAGGTTTCATGCGCCGGGGTGTTGATAATCACCATGAACGTGTAGGACGGAATGGCAGAAGAACATGACTTCATGGAATAATCAAATCAATGATGTCAGCCGCTTGTCAAACGCCGCCAACGATAGGCCGTTGACCTTGCTCATGCATGCTACGGGTGCCAGCGTTCGTCAGAGCTAGATCGAGAGACGAACGTCTGTCAAATAAAGAGTTGATCTCCGATACCGTATATGGACTTTCATCTTATGACGAAACCGTAATAAGTCGGAACGGCAACCCGAGGCAACCAACGCCCCCTGGTCATTGGCATCTGGAAGGCTAAAGGGTAGACAAACACTACCACTTATAGGATCGTGACTGCCCAGTCACCCTGATTGGGATACCGCCGCCTTATCCATCTCTCCATCATAAATCCCTCGCCGGCTTATTACGGTGGCGTCATCTTATGTTTTATAGTGGATATCGACTACAAATTTGATATTGTCTCGCTCCTTGATGCCGTGAGCCTTGAGGCAGACGAGGACTTTCAAGCGGAAAGGCACAAGGCCCTGCGGAAAGAACCGCCTGTCTGACCAAGACAATGCGAACCGTAAGTGTACAAACTTCTTTTTGAATTACAACGATAATCAAAGAAATAAAGTTTAAGTCATAAGTTGTACACTTCAATCGGAAGTCCGGCTATACTAGCCGTCAGATGACCTGTCGGTCAATGGCCCTATCGGAGATTCCAAGAGCCAAGATGAGGATGCCGGTCGGAACGCCAAGGCTACGGTTCGAAGGTCAATGGCAAAGGGAATGACGCTCATGTCCCCTCCGCAATGTCCGGAACACGCACCGGAGATCTTCAGCGATTGGCCGTGTACAATCCTTATGTACAACTACAGAATTCCCAGAAACGGGATTCAGGGCTTCCGCCCGCCGCTCTCTCCGAAACCAGGCATCATCAAAATCCTCGCGGCCAGGGTCCTTCCCAAGACGTGGGAACCCCCAAGAGCGCTCCGGCAAACCGTCCGTATCCGGGTGCCGAAACGCATGAGCTTCCGCAGCCGATCCGAAGGGGGACGGAAGGGGCAGACAGACAGGCCTGGGCGTCCGACTGGACTCGGGCGTCTGAAGCTTCTGGCGACCGGATGTCTGCGGCTTCCGTAGGGCACCCGACAAATCCGGAAGCCGACGATCCAACCGGTTCCCAAGCGTGGCGACAGGCCGTTTGCATGCCTGTCGCCAACGATGTCCAACGAGTCGGGGTCCATTAAACACTTGACATTGATTTTCGCAGCCTGCCGGGCGCTTGTCCGACCGGAGTCGCGCAGGGCCGCAGGCGGCCCATGAGGACCTGAGGCTCCTGAATCGGCGGGCCAACCGGGCAACATGGCGCACCGATGCCCAGGACGTCCGCAGGCGCGATGCCCCGGACAGCCATCGGCGCGGACCGCACAGGACACCGTCTTCCTCCGCCCTGAAGGCCGCTACACCTGAAGGAGCCGCCATATGACGCTTGCCGAAGGTCAGACGTCGGTACGATGAGTTCCCGCGTGGCGCACATGGACGGGGAGACGCCAAGGCTTGTCCCCCTGCCAGGCGTGATATTCTCCTTTCCCCCTGGAGTGTCTTTCCCCGAAAACGGAGACCCGCTCACGGACGAGGCCGCGTTGGCCGCCCGATCCTGGACCCGGACGCGCCGTCATGTCGTGCCGGAAGATCATCGGCCTCCAGATCTCCGAGCTCCCAGAGAGGGTTGCGGGCCCTCTCCGTTCGGAGCTCGTAATCGGAATGGGCTGGCTCGCGACATGGCGCCCCGGGAAATTTTCGGCGAAACCTCCGGATGGCGACCGAGACGATTATGGTCATGAGACTTGCCGCGGAAAGCCATCTGGGCCGATGGATCGAATATAGATGAAAAAAGGTTGCAATTTCATAAAACCTGTGGCATACTTATACCGTCTTTGAAACAAGGCCTGTGGAGCCCTCAGGGGGGAAGTCTTTGGGAGGCCTTGGTGGGGGGGGCCTCTTGGGGCCGATGGGTCTGAGTGGCCACGCTTCGGCGGCTTTGATGGTCCTCTGGGCCTTCTTCTGGGCCATTCTGGGCTCTCTGGGCTCTCTGGGCCCCTTCTTGGCCCTCTTGGCCCTCTTGGCCCTCTTGGCCCTTCTGGGCCCTCTTGGTCCTTCTGGGGGCCCTCTGGGGCCGCCTTCTGGGGGCCTTTGATAGACCTCAGATGGCCTTTTGATGGTATCTTGCCAGGGAAGCCTCAGGAAGGGCCTAGAAGGAGAGGAGTCTGACATGTCCGACAAACCGCCAGAAAGCTCTGGCCAAACCACGTTACAGGTGAATAATGATCTGATTGAGATGATTGCCAAGCTTATTGAGCCCTATGGGGATAGTCTGAATGAAGATCATATCAAGGAAGTCCTAGAAATAATATGCGCTACAGATAACATTTTATTGAAGGGAACCTCTCAGGTTGATGGTTTTTTTAGTTTAGCTGATATTGAAGAACTGATGCTGGAGGAAACGAGACGTATTCATGATGCTAACCTCAGAAGTCTTTTCAACAAAATGAATAGGATGGTTGGAGAAGACAGTGTTGTATTAAAAAAAAAAGAGATGTTACGAGAAATAGGAATAAAGGTTAAAAAATGGAGGTATTACAAAAATTCCATAGTCACCTTGTTAGGACGAGTCCCTTATGAAAGGGTCGCGTTAAAAGGTTCTTCCCAGAAGGATAGGATAGCGCTTAAGTCGTTAGGTTATAAAGGCCATGTCTATCCTGTTGATGAATTATTAGGTGTCACTTCCCTTCCATTCGATATGACTTTAGCAGCTATGCTCAAAACAGCGAAGGAAGCCTGTTTAGCCGACTCATATGAAAATGCCCAGAACCGTTTGATGGAATCGGGAATAGATATCAACGATGACACTATACGTGCAGTAATCAATACTGTTGGCGGAGTAGTTTTCGATAATGAGCGATTATCCGCAAATGAAGCAGCAAACAATTTTGAAAAAGGAACTTGGAGCTTTCCTTCACAAAAAAAACCAGGCATTTTGTATTTAGAAATTGGCGGCTCTATAGTGCATATCAGAAATATGCAGGAAACAAAAGACAATTTTCCATCTGAGGCAACAGTAGGACCTCAAATTTTATGCGATTTAATGATGCAAAACCCAGAGCAGTCTTGCAAACAGTCCTCCTGGATGGAAAATAAATTAGGCATGGCTTTTTCGGATGACAACTTGCTCAGGTGGACAGACAAGCATGGCGAGAAACAACATAGGATACTTAAAAGAGACTATGTCTCATACATAGGCGAAGCAAGGGAGTTCAGTAAATTTTTGTTGTCAATGGCTGTAAGAAATGACTATGGTTCTTACCAGAAAACTATACTCATCAGTGACGGCGCGACATGGATCCGTGAGTTGAAGAACACGTATTTTCCTGATGCACAGCAAATACTGGATTATTGGCAATTATGTGAGAATGTAACAAATTTTTCAAAACATGTTTTTGAAATGGACGAAAGCAAATATAAGCCATGGAGTCTAGAAATCTGTGAGCTTTTAAAGAAAAGTCAGACAGCGGAGGCATTAAAAAAGATAAGAAATCTATGTTCAAAAAGATTATCTAGAGCTCCTCACGATCTTATTCAGTATATCGAAAACAATATCCACAATATTGATTATGCGGCATACTTGAAAGAGGATTATTTCATTGGAAGCGATGCCATAGATAGTTCAAACAAAAGCGTTATCCAGAGGCGGATTAATCTGCCCGGAATGCGCTGGAATCTTGAAGCAGCACAAAAAATAATCTGTTTGTTAACTAAGTTAAAAAGCGGTCGTTGGGAGGAAGATGTAGTTAAAGCTGTCTATCGTCACTATAATTTAAAGCCTGGCAGACAATTCAATTTGACCTGAGCCCCCCAATGTCAACAACTTCAAGGTAATCATTGTTCCTGACTAAAGACATGATGTGTGGGGCGGTGGCCTCTTTTCTTCCTCAACCCCGGCAGACGACACATGGCGGTGAAAAGTGCAACAAGGCCGAAAGAGGTAATAGTTGCTATTTGAGTTTTGGGAGATTTTATGCCACCAATAATCATGCCATATGCACGATATCTTTTTTTTGCCTGTTTTGCCGGTTATTCTGCATGTCTCTCATTATCTCAGCAATCAATTGCTACCTTTTTAAATCTACATCTCGACATATCTCCAAGGCGTCGCTGACCGTGCCTGCCATCTTCAGTTCGTTCAGACGCCCTGCTGTCATCCATGCGATGAAGTGCATCGGCTTCAAGCGCCTTAGGCCCGCAAGCGGCCACGTTGCCGCCTTCGCTGCCGCGAAATCCGCGGGCGGGGGCCCGCGCCTTGAGACGCCCTTTCCTTTTGCGGGGGATTCCTGGACGTAGCGTGGAGAAGACCGGCCCCGGATTCCCAGCGGTGAAGACCTGCGGTTGCTGTCCGTGCCTGGGCGGCAACGACTTCGACGCGAGGGAGGTCGATCGGCTCGCGGAATGGTTCAGGAAATCCGCCGGGCTCGATCACGCGGGCACAAGGCGGCGCTCTTACGGCTCAAGGAGGCCCTGTATTCGCCGCTTCCCGCCGAGATAGCGCTCGGGATATCTTAGGCACCGTAAGACCCCCGCAACTTGTTGCGGGGATATGAGGCGAGCTCTTCCCTGCGTTACGGCGGATTTCTGAAAATTTCGATACTGTCATCCCCGGTCGTGCTAACGAAGGAGCCGTCTTAACAGAAGGCGCACCCATGCCGGAACTGCGTCTCGAGGCAGTCAGCGTGGCTCTTCCGCAAGAAGGCAGCCGTGCAGGAATTCAGCTTCCTCACTCACTCCCTGACGCAGGACTTGGGCGTGAAATCGACCAAGATATGGTCATGGTCCGTCTCCATCATGCCTAAGGCGAACCAGCCGTTTTGAGTCCCCTGAAAATTGTAACGGAAAGATTTCACATAGTCGCTAAACCCGACCGGCAGTTTCAGCACGTACCTGCACACCGGGATCACATGAGCTTTAGTCTTATATTTCGGGTTGCTTTACCCTGTGGCAGTCCTTAATCGATATTCCCTCCTTTTTACGAAATTTAACGTTTAGGCCGGAAAACCAGCGATGACGATCATCATAATCCGTAAAACACAAGACGTGAGACGCAAGACACAAGATCCAAAGAGGAACTCAATTCCGGGGGCAACGCGTCTTTCCGCCGAGGACGGTGACCGGGGATTTCCTGAAGAGGAATGTCTTCGAGGCATTCGAGGGTTGGGAGAAGGCAGGCATAGGATCCCTCTTCCACCATGTCCGTGGCGAGGTCTCTGGAAAGGCGTATGCCGATAGTTCCAAGGACAGGAAGGAGGGCAAGCGATGAATCTCGCTTTCGAGAACCGTCTGGACCCGAACCGAAAGCAGGGGCAGTTACAGGAACTGTCCCGCTGGGCCGGATCAGGAAGGTGGCCATGGAACCGCTGTCTGGAAAAGAACTGGGAGCCGCGTGAAACCGCGGGCAAGTTCATGTTCTACGATGACAGCTCCGCGGACCTGACCGCCCTCAAGAATGAAGGTGCAGGGTCTGGGCCTGGGCACCAGCTGGCTGGGCACCGCCTCGGGCGGAAAGTTCATGAAGCCCCTGGACCTGGCCAGGGATGACGCCGACAGGATCCGGTTCCGGCGGGAACCGGAGCGGAGGAGCATCAAGGCCGGGGACGGCGGGTGCCCTTACCCGTCGCCGTTCAGGCGCCGGAGATAGCCGTCGAGATCGTGCCCCGTCACGGCAACCCCCGGCACCGCCTCGCGGAGGTATCCTTCAATATAGTCGCGGCCCAGCGCCGACGCGAGCTTTCCGAGATCGATCCGCTTCAGCACCCCCTTGGTGAATGGGCGTTTGGAGTCCGGGAAGGCTACGGAGCCGAGCAACTCCGCGCAAAGTCGGCTGTTCAAGAGCGCGAGGGTCGCCGCCGCGTCCCCAGGCTCCTCGAATGACAGGTAGTAGCAGGTGTCGTCCAGCATGACGGGGGGGGCGCCCGCCGCCAGGGAGAACCTCGGCTCCTTGTGGAAGCCGGAAATCCCCACCTTGTACCTGGCGAACGCGTAAGGGCCCACGCCGAAGACCGAGAACTCGGGAGAGCCGCGGTATACCGCAGAACGCCTGAGCCCGAGCCGCTCCCGGTGGCGCGTGAGGTAGCTCCACACCTCGGGGTCCTCGGCCTTGAGACGCGCGGTGTCCTCGCCGATCCGCCTCTGTGTGACCACGACGTGCCTTCTGGGGACGCCGGCGACGGGAGTCCGCAACTCCGAGCCCTTAAGGAGGGGAAAGACGCTTCCCCCTACCGGGAGCCTCGCCATTTCTCCCAGGCCGTTCACGAAGCCCCCGTCCCGGCAGGGCGTGAGCTCCATCACCGCCACACAGTCGTGCTTCACCCCCTGCCTCCACGCGAACGGGCATTCGCCGTCCGCCTCGCTTCCGGGCGCGTCCAGATCGGAGAAGAAGGCTCCGCGCCTCCAGCCGAACCTGCGCAGGGCGGCGCCGGTCCCGAAATCGCGGACCGAGCAGCTTCCGTCGCCCGGGACACCTTCCCTGATCACGAGAAGGCCGGCCTCGCAGGACGCGCCGAAAACCTCTCGGGCATCGAAGACGTGGAGATCCGCCGATCGGAACTCCAGGCCAAGCCGGTCGGCGTCCCTCACGAGGTTCCGCGCCACGGAGGCCTTGACCAGCATGGCCAGGGTGGCCCCGAGGCCGGAGAACGCCGCGAGGAGCCTAAGTGCTATCGCTTCCGAGATGTCGAAGTTCCCCTTTCCAGTTATCGCGTCCAGGCCCTTCCAGCCTTTGAGGTTATTTTTGGGGGGCAGGTTCCGGCTTCCCAGGGATGACAGCTCGGAATTGGTCACCCAGGGAGGGTTCCCGACGATAAGGATCCCGTCCTCTGGCGAAAGGGCAGCCGTCACGTTGCCGAAGTCGAAGGAGAAGACGTCCGAATTGAAAAGCCGCAGTTCGCACGGGGTTTCGACCGAGCGGAGCAGGCGGCCAGCCTTCTCGAGATGGCGGCCGTCGATCTCGATCCCGAAGGCGCGCCGGGCTTCCGGGAACGCGGACATGGCGGCCGCGATGAGGTTGCCCTCTCCGCAGGTCGGCTCCACGATGACTTTCGGCGCAAGGCCGTAAAGCTCCTTGAGCTTCCCGCATACCGCTTCCGCGAATCGCGGAGGCGTCTGGAAGTCCCCGTAGCCCCTTCCCTGTCCGCCCTCTCTCGCTCTCGCCGCCATGTTCAAGCCCCTGGACGCACCGTGTCGGACGTGCCTCGGCGAACGGACCTGCCTCGGGGACCGCCGTCAGCCCGATGCCGGGGCGGCGATCCCGGAGAGGTCCCCCGCAGGCCAGAATCCTTCCGTATACGGACGTTTTCGTCCTGGAAGATACAGCATATGGGCAAGGCCGTCAAGAGACAAAGGTGTCAGGGTGGCAGGACGCTACGGTCTATCGCCGTCCGGAGGCCAATCCGGGTGACCGCGAAGGCATATGAGGGTGCCCGAGGCCGTCATCGGCGCGGCAAATCGAGCGTTGCCCGGGACGTCCGAGCAACTCCCGGCTGCCCGGCATCGGGCGATGGATCATCTCCTCCGGAAAACGATCGGCACCGAAAGCGTTAGGCTCTCCCGCCCCACCTCCGGCGGGATAGGGGCAAAAGGCGTCACTCTCTTCACCAGTGCCAGCGCCTCGTCGTCGAAAGAACTGTCCCCGGAACCGGAGGCTATCCGAGTCCCGGCAACGCTTCCGTCCCGGCGGATCGTGAAGCTGACCTCCACGATACCGGAACGGGCACCGGTGCTGGAGGGGTACTTCTTGTTCCGGTCAAGGACGGTCCTGACGCGGGAGACGTAAGCGTCCAACGCCCTGCTGGAGCCCTTGCCCGTTCCCCCGCCCCCTCCGCCCTTGCCGGGCCCGGAGTTCTGTCCCGCCGCGGGCGCGTCCGTTCCCGTCCCCGGCATGGCGGAAGCCGTCGCTACCGGCGCGGCGGAAGGCGCGGAAGGCTCGGTTTTCGGGCGGGCCGCCGGTTTCGGTTTCGGTTTCGGTTTCGGCCTTTCTGGCCGCTCTGGCTTCGGTGGCGGTGGAGGGGGCGGAGGCGCCAGATCACCGTGCGGGCTTTGCAGGACAACGAGTTCATCTTCCGGAGGGATTTCCTCTTCGAAAGGCTCGGGTTCCGGCATGGGCTCCTCAGGCGGGAGCGACAGAGAGTCGGCCAGGAGCGGTAATCCGCCCTCACCTCCCAAAGGATCGAAGTTGGCCAACATGAGGAAAATGGCATCCTCCTGGGGGGCCGGCCGCGAAACCCCGCCCAGGACCAGGAGCGTCAGAACGCCTGCGTGGAGAAGCGCGCTCGCCAATACCGCCCGCGGCAGGGGACGGTCGTCCGCCCCGTCAGCGATATCCAGGACCGGGTCGATCGCTGACGCGCACGAAGGGGGCGGGCCGGCCTCGGACGCGTGCGAAGGCGATGGGCCGGGGCACGACGCGCCAAAAGGCGCCGTCCCGATAGCGCCCTCGACCGCAGGCGGTACGGCCTCGATGGCCCCTTCTGCCAATGCATCGTTTGCGTACGTCATCTCTACCCTCTGGCGGAAGGACTCCGTTGGCGACCGGGTGTGGTCGCGATTCGCAGTGACGCCGGGACGGGGCTGCGGAGACGGTTATGGCCGACCTTGCCGGCTGGGCTGAGCCGGAACGGCTGGAAAGGATAATGGTCCCGAACTGGCGGAACGGGACTGGGATCCGGAACTGACGGTCCGGCAACTCAGGCTGGAAGGCGCGTGCCGATACGCTCGGGGAAGATGTTCCGGGCTTGAGCCCCGGGTTTCACGCCGATCGACTCGCCTACGGGTTCAGCCGACGGACGCAACGCGACGTGCCGGAACGAGCGAGTTCCGGAAGGCTTCAAGCCGCGTCAGCAACGTCTGGGAGTCCTCTTCGGCATAGTCAGTCTCGATCCTCAAAAACCTCATCCCGGCCTCCTTCACCCTGCGCTCCAGTCCGATGCTCTCGAGATCGTAGGGATGGCAACCCTTGAGGACGTGGTAGACGACCCCGCTGTGACGGCCATCCAGCGCGGGGGCGACGACGGAATTGGCGCGGCGGTCGTCCTCGGCGAATACCGGGCACAGGCATCCCTGGTGGTAGCGCTGGGCGAGCGCCTTCAGGAGACCGTGCTCCGAAGGGTCATCGCAGAAGACGGCCCCGGGGAATATCCTCTCGCCGGAGCACAGATCATCCCCCGCAACGCGGAGTCCGGCCTCTTCAAGAAGCCTGTAGAGCTTGAAGTTCGGGAAGAAGACCGGTGATCCGGCCAGAAAAACTTCCAGGCCATCCTGGGCGGAGGCCTTGAAGAGGGGGAGCGCCCTTTTGAGGCGCTCGGTCCAGGTCTCGGGTAGGTCGTGGAAGAAGGAGGCCGCCACGGCGGCGAAGACCGCGGACGCGACGTGGCCCTTGGCGCGGAGCCCGGAGAGATTGGAGAAGGCCCGCCAGGCTCCCTGGTAGACGGCGAGGGCCTTCGAGAGCGCCGGGGGCCCCACCCTTTTCCCGCCTGCGGCCTCCATGAGCCTCCGCCTGAGGGCGTACACCTCGCCGAGCCACCTCTCCTGGCTCTCGTCGCGGTCCTTCAGGCGGGGCAGATCCATACGGTAGAACGCGGGCGCCCCGCCGGAGCCCACGAGCCCCTCGAGCTCTGGCATCTTCGCCGTCCAGTCGCAGGTGCAGGGGGCAATCCTCAGCGCGAAGCCCTTCCCTCCGGCAGGTTCCAGGAGCGCGGCGCCGACGATCGAACGGAGCGCGGGGCACATGACGGGGGGCAGCTGGGGAGCGGAAAGCCTCGCCGCGGCGGCAGAGCCCCCGCAGATCCTGAAGGGGTGGAACCCGGCGGCGCGCACGAGCTCGAAGGGCGCCTGGACGCACAGGAGCCCCGCGACCGGCAACCCGGTCCGGGCGGAGATCGCGGCGGGATCCGGCCCGCTTTCCAGCAGATCGACGAAATAGTCCAGTTCCTGGAAATAGTCCGGGCGGGAGCGGATGGCTTCCGTCTCCCGGCGGATTTCCTCCAGATACTTGAGCCGGAACTTCTTCCGCTGGCGTTCGGCCCTGCCGTCGAAGACGGTTTCAGAATCCCCGCGTTCCATAGCCTTCCCCGCCAGCGATATCCGTTCCCGTCATGGCCTTTTCCCGTCCACTCCGTATCGGGCGCTCCCGGGCTTCAGGCCCGGCGCTCCCCTGGCCTGAACGGCCCGATCCGCCTTTCCGCGCGAAAGTTCCGACCCGCGTGAGTGTCCAGCCGCAGGGAAAAGTTCCGACCCGCGCTAAAGTTCCAGGGCGGGCGAAAGTCCCGATCCGCGAAAAAAAGTTGACCCGGACGCATGTCCCGCTGCGGGCGCATGCTCCGCCCAGGGCACATGTCCCGCCGCGCGACCCCGTCACTTGCTCCTCCCCGCCGCATACTTCCGAGAGGACCTGAACAGGCTGAACGGCCCGAACTTCACGGACAGACTCCCGTCAGACGGGCACCCTTCGCTGCACTTGAAGCACCCCATGCAGTCGGCATCATAAACGTAGGCGGTCTCCCTCTCGCGGTAGACCGTGTCGTTGTCCATGCTGCATGTGCGGCGGCAGTTGCCGCAGCCGCGGCAGGACGGGGGGGACTTCACGAGCCTCATGACGTAGAGGCGGCGGTAGAGGTTTATGAGCGCGAGCATGGGGCAGATCATGCAGAAGAAGCGGTCCTTCACGAAGGAGGCTACGAGGATCGCCCCGGTGACCAGAAGCAACGCTATCGAGAACCCCAGCGCCGCGCCGGAAGAGTAGTCGAGGGCCAGGTACTGCGCGTCTCCGCCGAAAAGCGGCATGACGGCCTTGGCCGGGCAGATTCCGCAGAAAGCCAGGAGGAACTCCTGGGGGAGCGCCCCTGTGGAGGCGGCTACCGGCAGGGCGACGACGAGGAGGAGGAGCAGGGCGTATTTGATGAGGGAGATCCTCTCCTTGGCGCGCAGCGAAAGCTCCGACTCCCTCACCCTCAGGAGCCGCCTGAGCCTGGTTATCCAGTCCTGGACCAGCCCGAATGGGCACAGCCAGCCGCACCAGCTCTTGCCCAGGAGGATCACCAGAAGCGAGAAGATCAGAAGCCCCTTCCAGAAGCCGATGAAGTTGTCCCAGTCCAGGGGCCCGGTATCGCCGCCGGCGAGCCAGATCACCGGGGTAAGCAGGGTCCCCAGGGTCCGCTGGAAAATAAGGAGGTAACAGAACCCAGAACAGCTGTAGATGAAGGGGCAGGAAAGGCAGGGGACGTACGCGCCGAGCGAGATGCCCCTGCCGCCGCCATAGGTGGAGACCAGGAAGGCAAGGTGCTGTACGATGAGTCGCAGGGATGTGATCTTCACTTCCGGCGCTCCCCGCAGGATCGCTCTCGCCGGTCCTCGCGTCGGCGCGAGGACGGCGGGCGCGAGGGATCCTCGCGATGGTGAGCGGTCGAAGGGCGTGAATGAACCTGGCTATGGAGAGCGGCCGGATGGCGTGAAGAATCCTCGCGGCGGCGAGTCGCCGAAGGGCGCGAAGGATCCTCGCCGGGGCGGCGATCTGGCGAGGGACGCGGGCACCCGGCGACCGGACGCGTCCGGGGGAGGTCAGTCCTGCTCATCTTTCCTGAACCTCCTGCGGGCCCTGACGGCCGCGGTGCCGGTGAAGCCTGCCCCCAGGCACAGCATCGTCAGGCCGGGCGCGAGGCTGCGGTAACTCCAGCGGTTCCTGGACACCGAGAAGGAGAAGGTCATGGTCGCCGCGACGAAGCCTTCCCCAGCGGGAATCCTCACTGCCGTCACCGCGAGCTTGCTTGGTCCCGCAGGCCCCACCGGATCGCCGGACACGGTGAGCATAGGGTCGTCCCACGCGGACAGCCGCCATTTGCCGTCCGCGGACTCTGAGACGATCTCGCCCGCGCTCCTGCCTCTGCCCGCCGCGTCCGTCACGGACCAGCTCCCGGCGTCCGGTTCCCTGCCCCCCGAGACTATGGAGAAGTCTACGCTCTCGTCTGTGCGGAGCCCGCGGAAGGGCATCGAGTTATATGACGATTCCGGGAAACGGAACTCGGGCCAGTCCGCCGGAGGCTCGCTCTCCGGGGGTAACGGCAGGCCTGCGGCGTCATCTTCCATGAAGAAGTGTAGAAAGTTGTGCTGGGAGTAAAAGACCTCGCCCGCGAGGACGAACCGGGAATACAGCTCGATGGTCGAGAAGAACGGCGCGAGAATCTCGACCTGCCAGGCGCCGTCCACGAGTCTCGCCTCGCCTTTGTGGAACGTGACGGACAGGGGCGTCCCGCCGTGCCTCGCCAGGACCCGGCGAGTGAGCCTGTAGTAGATCTCCGGAGCCTCGGCGGGGCCGTCCGCTCCCTTTACGTGGAGCCTGAGGAACGCGTGGGGGTTTCCCCTTCTCGCGAGCCCGTGGCCGGAAGGAAGTCTGGCCGCCTTAAGCCCGGAGCCGCCGGAAGCCCCCCCGCCGGATGCCCCCTCCGGCCTGGGGGCGTCCTGGCCCTGACCGGTACCCGGCGTTCCGGAGACCGGCGTTCCGGCGCCGTGAGTCTCCGAGGCGGCTGTTCCTGCGCCGGACTCTCCGACATCCGAAGCCACGGCGGCAGGCGCCCCGGCACCGTGCCCACTTGGGGCCGGGTGACTGCGCCCGGCGGAAACGCCGCCGGGACGCATGGCGTTCGGCACGGGTGCCCACCAGGCAAGCGGGGCGTTGTCCGGCGGGGCGGACGGCGAGTCCGCCCCGGCAGTCGCGGCAGAGAGGGCCATCGCAAAGGCGACCGCCAATGCCCCGGCGGAAAGGAGGGAGCTCGAGCCAAAGCGAAGCCGCGGGGCCTGGAAAAGTCCGTGCGACGGGGCATCCCCTGACTTGAGCGGTCGGAAAGCTACGGGACAGCGTGAATTTGGCATCCGGAACCTGCTTACGAAAATTCTTGACGAAATGTTTGGCTTTAGGCGGCAAGCGTAATGCATAGCCGGGCCGAGCTGGAAGAAGCCGTCTGCGGACTGGGGGTGAACACAGAACGCCATGCGGCATTTTGGACGAAGCTTTTCGGGCTTCGCGTATTCTATCATAAAATCAGGCGAGGGGGATACCGCCGATGCGCGGAAGGAAAGAATTTTGCGTAAGCCGATGCAGAAAATCGTGGTCGGCAAAAGCGGGCGTCAGGGATGCTCATGCCCAACAAGCCATACGGGATAGGGGTAAACGTGAACCCGGCATCCGGAAGTTGCTTCAGTAAATTCTTGACGCAATGTTTGCCGCGCGTCATTTTAGCGTGTCATTTTGGGTGCGAGAGCGGGGTGTCGGACGGAAATCGCGACGAATCTTTTCCAAGACGCTGGCATTGTATCACGGAACCGGACGCAAGATCGGCCGCCGATGCCATGACGGAACAGGGGGCCTTGATCCGACGCGAAGCAGCTGGGCCAGGAAAAGCGGCTGAGCCAGGAAAAAGACTGGAGGCTTCGAGTCTCATGGCCGACGAGGCGCAGGGAGAGCGGACGGCGCGACGGGAATCTCAGGCACGTTTGAGGAAATATTTGACGCACAATTTCTTCGAACGGCGGCATGCGGAACGCATGCCGCCGTTCAGGGTTTGAGCGTGTAGTTTGTTGACTTAACGCGAACGCGGAGTGTCGTGAGGAATGTCAGGCGAAGCGTTCGACCGTTCGCGAATTGTATCATATGGGCGGACATCGGCAACCGGGAGCGGTCCGTCAACCGCTACGGCCTTCGAGTCTCCGGCGGCTTTCAGGCGCTTCCCCGAAAACAGCGGGCGACGGCCCGGCCCGAGGCCATCCGCGGGGCGAGACCTCAAAGCCACGTCAGTATTGCACCCCAACCCCCAGGACCACGTGGAAACCCGGCTCCGCCAGCGAATCGGTGCCGCGGGAGTCGAAGTAGCTCTGGTTGAAGATGTTCCGGAAGGCAAGCGAGACGTTGTACCTGAGCTCTCCGCCACCGGCGAAGCCCAGGGTGAGGTTCAGGGTCTGCCAGGCAGGATAGGTCTCGGGCCTGTCCATGATGGAGGGGTCGCGGCCCTGGCCGGGATCGTTTATCGAGTTCCTGGCTGTCGAGGCCATGTCCGCCCTCAGATCCCCGTAGAAGGTCCGCCCTTCCCCGAACGGGGTCTCCAGCTTGAGCCCGACCTTGCCTTCGTAAGGCGGGATGAGCGTGTGGGACGTGGATCTGCCGGCGGACGGCCCGGAATTCATGGTGAGCTCGCGGTGGAGGTAGGCCCCGGAGGCGTAAGGGGTGAGGACCGTCTCGCCCCACCTGAAGGAACGGGACAGGGAGAGCTCGGCGCCGTAGCTTTTGGCACGGTCGCCGTTGATGAAGGAACGGATGCCGTCGTTATAGACCGCGCTCACGATCTGGATGAAGTTCTTGGACTCGGTGTAGAAGAGGGCGAGGTCCACGTCCCAGTCCTCGTCCAGGTACCGGGCGCCGATCTCGTAGTTGTTCGAGGTCTCTGGCTTCAGGTCGGGATTGGGCAAGGTGGGGCTCCCGCCGCCGTGGGCGCTGGAGCCGGTGTAGAGCTGACGCACCGTCGGATAGCGGTAGCCTTGGGAGTACTGCGCCCTGAGGGCCAGGTTGCGGAACCCGCGGTAAACCGCGCCTATGCTTCCGACCAGGTGAGAGTCGGAGTCCTTCTTGCCCGTGAGCCCGGGATAGGTGGTCCCCTCGCGGGACTTCAGCTCGCCGCTGACGGCGCTGAAGCGCAGGCCGACGGAAGTCTTGAGATCGTCCGTCAGCGCCCACTCGTCCTGGGCGAAGACGTCCAGCGAATGCTGCCTCACCTTGGCCCGCCCGGAGACCGGCGGAAGCGGGATATAGTACTCCGCCTCGTTCGCGACCTTGACGTCGTCCCCCTCGTACTCCAGCCCGGCAATCAGATAATGGCCGGGGAAGCTCCACTCCGACTGGGCTGACAGGGAGAGCTGGGTCTGCTCCGACTTCATCTCGCCCAGCATGTTGGTGGTGGGAGAGGTACCTCCCCGGAAGTCGGTCACCATCGATCTTTCAGTCTTCTGGTGGGAGGCCGTCAAGGTCAGCCGCTTCCAGGTGTCCCCCAGCTCCCGGAGTGCCAGGCTGGCGATGACCGTGGTGCGGTCGTTGGGGTCGAGCCGCATCCTCCTGTTGTTGAGGAGGCTCGCCAGGCCGCTGATCGAGTAGTTCGACTTGTTCTCGTAGCGGTCGGCGGATAGGCTGAAGGAGTGTTCGCCCCAGTCGTAGCCGAGCTTGCCGGAATAGTAACGTGTCCGGTACGAGCTCGAATATGCTCTGTCGCCGTCAAGGCTGTCCGCAGGGACCTTGCGGTCCTTGGCGTTCACGCCGCTCCCGGAAAAGCGGTAGTTGAAGCCGCCCTTTCGCCCGTAAACGGCGCTCATGACGTCCACGCTTTCGGTGGAGGAATCCAGGACGAGGTTCTGGCTGAAACCTATCGGCCTGTCGCCGCCCTTCTTCGTGATGACGTTCACCACCCCGCCGATGGCCTCCGAACCGTAGAGGACCGATGCCGGCCCCTTGATGATCTCGATACGCTCCACCTGGCTGAGGTCGATGAGGAGAGCAGGCTCGGAGTTGTCCTTGTCCGCGACCTTCACGCCGTCGATGATGAAAAGCGTCCGCGCGATCTCCTCCCCGCGGATGGAGATCTTGGAGGAGCCGGCCCGGGCGCCGCTGGCCTCGGCCTTGGAGACTCCGGGAACGGAGGCCAGCACGTCGTTGATGTTCGTGTAGGGCTGGCGCTCAAGGTCCTCGGCGGTCACGACGTTAACGGTCATGGGCACGTCCATCAGCTCCTGGAGCACCCTGTTGGCCGAGACCAGGATAGAACGGACCCTGATCGGGCCGTCCTCCTCCTGTGCCATTACGGCTTCGGGGGTGACAAGGGCCGCTGAGGCGGCAAGCATGAGGGCCGCGATGAATGGCGTGACCGTCGGGGCCCCGATCCGACCGGTTCGCGGCCCCGGATCTCCCGGAGCGGCGCAGGCGGCGCCTTGGGCCGCCGACTGAAACGGACGGAGGCGCCGCGATGACGCGGCACCTTCTGGCAACAGTTTGTCTGGCATGGGGATTGCGTGCTCTCTCACCGGTCAGGGCGAAGGCGGGCGAAAGCGAAGGTCTAGGCAACTGCCGTCAGGCGCACCGGGAACATGCGTGACCGTTCAGCCGCCGCCGTGATGTGGACTTCCGCGAAGGGCGTACCGGCGTCCGTCCTGACCGGAACGAATAAGGTTAAGGGCAAGGAAATGATATATCATAGCATTAATAAGATGCTTTTTGGGCCTCGAGGCATGGCTGCCTCGTAGGCATTTCATTTAGGCTGGCAGAGGAAGACCGCGAAGCTGGGAGAAGAAATTCAGGAGGAAACCCCAACACAAATGATATAATATATCATTCGCAATAAGCTGTCAAGAGGCTTGCCGGATTGAACTGTCAGCCTGCCTTCAGGGCTAACATCATAATATATCTAAATAAAATCAGAATCGGATGGATGCCGACAGGGCTTTCGGTCAGCTGTAACAGCTAAGACCCCAAAAAATCGGGAAAAATCATGAGAAATCTCCCTGAGGCAGTGCTGACTCTCATAAACCATCTGAATTACTAGTTATTTCCGTTGGAGGGGCGGTAAACCTGCCCAAATCTGAACCTCTTCCCCTGGGCACTTCGCCTGGGGCTTCCCAACTCTCCCCTCGCATGTTCCCGTAAATGAGGTCAGCGTTCATGATTGATTCCACTGCAAAAACCCCCTCCCTCACCTCCTGGCAGTCATTAGAGGGCCGAGTATCCGGGTAAAGGGTGCGCAGATGTGCGGTGGTTTTGGGGCTTTAGCGCCAGGATGCCAATGCGATGTCCCCATGAAGTTCCGCTTCCCTGTCGAGGTGGAGGGTTTTTGCAGTGGAATCATGATTGGAGGTAGGGCAAGTGAAGCACGATCCAGGTTTTTGGGAGAGAGATGTCGGCTTCTTTTCCGTGAACAGCCCCGCGTTTTCATAAAGGTAACAGACCTGCTCTCATCTTAAGGCGCTTCAGCTCCGATGACGTTCATCAGAGCAACGTAGTCTGTCCTTCCCTTCACCCGATGACCGCCCTGCCCTTCCCTCGATCTCTGCAATGTCACCCCAACAATTCCGTCCATGTCCCTTCAACTATGCATGCCGTGGCGCTCAAACGATGCCTGCCATTCTCTTCACACGATACCAGCAAGTCCCCGCTCCGATGCCTGCCAAGCCCTCCGATACCTGCCAGGCCTTCCCTCCGATGCCTGCCAGGCCTTCCCTCCGATGCCGTATCTCTCCCAAGATACCTGCACTTCCCCCGTGCCAGCTCTGGAATCTTTTAGACAGTTACTGACCAGCGAGACACCTACTGATCGGCAAGACACTCGAGTCCGAAGAGTGTGATATCTCTATGGGAGAATCGGCGCTAATCCTTTCTGTCGATTCGCGCCCTATCGCCATCGAGAAATGGCACACCGCCACCGTTTCAAAAGTGTCTGGGAGCCTGTCGCATAAACCGCGATAGCATTGACATGATTCTAGTAGCTCTGGAGAAGCTATCCCTTGCCTACCGCGTTAGTCCGATCGCTGAGGGTTCACGCCTCATCATCGTACGTTTCACCTATCCCCCGCTCCTATGGGCAAGATGGCCCGGCGATGGCTGTCGCCTTGTCTCCAGGCGATCGATCAGCCGGAGTCACCGCCCTCACGAACTGATATAACCTTGCAACCTCACATCGATGCAGAACGAGCGTCCGCCATGATGCCGTTCGGCCTTTCCCGTCCACTCGCCGGCGGTAATGGCGGCTCTTCCCGGACCAGGACACGGCAACCTAATCACCGGCACAGTCCAGAGCCCTCGCCGAGCAAGCTGGTGATAACGAGGGTTCCGCGAGACCGGATCTGCTCCGGTACTGCTGTCACCGTCAGGCATACCGTATTCCTCCACGCGCATTTGCCCGCGTGGTACAATAGGCGTGACGATCGACCGACTTGGTACGGCAGACCACACGTGCCGCCCGCACTCTTCGGCTGGGCTCCGTATGGCAAAGGGACAAAGGGGGGAGAAAGCATGTGCGGCAGATTCGCGGCGATCAACCTCGAGGACGGCGACGAGACCGCAAGATTCCTTAAGGGCGAAGCGGAGTCATGGACTGAGGGAGGCTTCGGCTTCCGCGCCGGCGGCGACGTCTTCCCGGGCGACACCGCGCCGGTGATGGTCTTGAGCGGGGACAGGATCGGCGCCTTGCCCATGAAATGGGGATTCCCCGGCTTCCCCGACAGGGACAAGCCGGACAGGAAGCCCAGACCCCTCATAAACGCCCGTTCAGAAACTGCGGGGCGCCTCCCGACATGGCGCGGCCCCCTGAAGTCCGGGCGCTGTCTGGTACCGGTCGCGGGATTCTACGAGTGGAGCCACGCAGGGGGGCGCCGGGCCCAGAAGTGGAGCTTCGTGGCAACGGACGGCGGCCGACTGTTCCTCGCGGGCCTCTTCCGGGACAACCCGGACACCTACAAGGGCCAGGTTCCGAGGCTGTTCGCAATCGTCACCGCGGCGGCCGACGCCTCCATGGAGGACGTCCACGACCGGATGCCCGTCTGCGTCCCTCGCCCCAGCTTGGACAGCTGGCTGGGCGCCGACTACGAGAGGGTACTCGGGGAAAATGGCGCGCCTTTCGCCAAACTCCCTGCCTGAAAGCAATTCATATTGCCGCGACTACGGCGCGGGTCGCCACGCTCTCCGTCAAGCTCTGAGGGGCAGCTCACGCGGGGAACGCGTTGACCGGGAAGCAGTACCCGCCCATGACACTGGCGAGGCGCCTCACGCGCCCGCCAGTGCCGCGAGAGGGAATCACGGTTATCCTTCGGCTCTCTCAGACGCCCACCCGAGCTCCGGGCGCTCCTCCGGCCCTCAGGCGACATCCGCCGCCCCTGATTGGGACGAGGCGGGACCCTTCCCGTCCTGCCTGAGTCTGGCGCGCCTCAGGCAGTCGGCGGAAAGCCGTGTCAGATAGCCGAGATAGGACTCCAGCAACAGCGCATCATCGTGGATCGTGTCGAAGGCAAGCCGGATCGGCTCCGGGCATGGCCAGGCGCCACGTCCGTCTCCGGCATCCTCAGCCTGGGGCGGCGACGGGTGGCCGCCGTTTCCTTCGCAGGCGAGTTGCGGGAAGGCCCGCGCGACTGACTCCCTCAACCAGGGGTACTCCAGCGCGAGGCGCAAGTCGATTTCCCTGAGGGCCTCCAGCTCCTGAGTGAAATACACCGAGGGGCACTCGCCATCCCCCTCCCAGTGGCCGCTGATCTCGCCTATGACTCCCTCAAGCCTCCCGAATCTTTCTGCCGACGTGAGGAAGTACCTGGCCAAGGCGATATCGCGTCCGGGTCCGGTCCCGTCCAGCTGGCATTTGAACCGGTTCTTCACCATTCTGACGACGGTGGACGAGACGAAACCCATGGGATCTCCGAATGGCCGCGACCGACGGGTACCGGAGGTCCCGGGGCGGCTCGTTTCGTGGGGGGAGGCACGTTTCGTGGCAGGTCGGCACCTCGCGGGATGGACTAGACGCGCTTCGCGGGGAGCAAAAACTGACAGTAACGATTATAGGGTCTACACCTCGGTGCCGCAACATCCCCCAGGATCACCTCGACGCCCGCCCCAGGATCACCTCGACGCCCGCATCATCCCTGCGAGGCCACCGCATCTCCATCGCGGCGCGACCGCCAGGGATACACGGCCCCGTCCTGCTATGAGCGCACCCCGACCGGTCGCCCTGCGCCCCGATAAACCCGGCGCCTTCAGCTTCTCCGGACGGGAACGCGCGGGCGGCGCCGCCGCTTCCGGAGTCGGCCCTCCGGAGAAGGTCCCGCCCAGAGTCGACCGTGCCAACGCGTCGGCATGGCGCTCCTGCCGAGGGGCTGGGGGATATCCCGTCGGAGGTGGCGGAACCCGACCGGTGGTGCGGGGCGGCTCCGGAAACTCCTGCAACATCTCCCAGATGCGCCACTCACGCCGAACAGCTACGCCGACGCTGGGAGCCGCGCCAAAGGCATCAGGGGACCGGATTCGCAGCAGACCCCAGGGACGGCCCCGATGCCCTACAGGGGACGCCAGGTCCTGGCATAAGGTCGCCTGAGGGCGGCGGACAGCCGTCTGACGTTGCCCCTGACGAGAGTGAAGTAGTCCGGGGAGTCCTCCTGCGCTTCCGGAAAGCTCGAGAGCACCTCCAGCGGAGCGTCGAGCGCCCGGGCCACCGCCTCCTCGGCACCTCCCCCGGTCTGAAGATCGCCGACCACGAGATCCACGTGCAGCCCGGCGGGAGGGGGCGCGGGCGGCCCTTCCCCTGGCGACCTGGCGCCGCCGAAACTCCACGCCACGTCCAGCCCGGCCCATGAAAGGAACCACGCCTGCATCTCCGACGCGGCGACCGGCACCCCGCGGAACGGCTCGACCAGGACCCTGACCTCGCTTTCCAGGCCGTCCAGTGCCTTTAGCCTCCGGGCGAGCCTTACCCTCACAAGTCCGGCGCGTCCGGGAACTGCCCTGGCCAGCACGTCGGCAGTCTCTTCCGAGGCCCTCCTCTGAGAATCGGGGACTTGCCAGCTACCGGCGGCACGGACGGATATCATCCGAAGGCCCCCGTTCCCGGAGGATCGCACGAGTTCGTCGAAAAGTCCCGGATCTGCCTGAAAGCCGTGGACCAGGAGCAGATCCGCCTCGGCGGCGAAGGCGGTATCCGCAGCCTTCAGATCCGTGCCCGCCGGGGAGGCCTGGGGCGGGACAAGGGTGTGGATGACCGTTCCCGGACCCAGAAGGTCCCTGGCGATATCGGCGAGAAGCGTGCTCCCCGCGATTATCTTCAATATCCTTGAGCCGTCGGTCTCCCTGGCCCCTTCGCGGTTGCCGGTGTCTTCGTTCGCCGGGAACCCTCCATCGATGCCGCCGCCCTCGGCGACGGGGGCGTTGACATCGGCGTCTGAGCCTGCGACTGCGGGTGGCCCGTCAACGGCGCCTGCGCCTCCGTCCGTCGGAAAGCTCTCGTCCGCATCGGCTGCCGCCGGCACTTTTTCGCCGCCTCCCGCGCCGTCTGCCGAAGGGGCCCCTTCGTAGAGGCCGACAATTCCGAGCTCCGGCGATGTTCCACCGGTCGCGATTCCCCCGTCCGCCAGGGCCGTGCCCGGGATGGCCTCGACTGCTGCGAACGCGAGAATAGCCGACGCAAGCGCGAGGAGGGAGGCGCGAGCTCCGTACCCGCATACGCGAGAGGGCTTCCGGGAGGCCGACAGGGTGACCGGCGATGCGCTTCCCTCCGTCTCGGGCCGAACGCTCTCCTCAGGGAAGGCGCGGGGAATATCACGGAAACTCTGGCGGACGAACACTCTGCTTCCTTCCGGGACCGGGCCGTTCCGACGCCGCTCGGCGCGGCGTTTCCGGAATCGCGGTCGGTTACCGTTCACCCCCAGAAGGAGGCGAACGAAAGCGGCCTGCCGACAGGCGCGACGATGCCGCTCCCTGAGCTTGATGGCGGCCTTGCGACCGGCCTCGGTCTTGGGGCGTCATGGCGATTGCGGGACGCCTTTCGGGACATCTTGCCGGGAAGGGCATTTCCGGGCGCAACGGACCTGAACCGCCAGGCCGGACCGGGCAGGGGGCGGCAGAACCGGGCTCCCCCTTTCGGCGTTGGATCGGGACGGCTGCAGGACCGCGCCGCACGTAAAGAACATGACGGCCCGGAAGAACCGGCGCCTGCGGAGCCAGAAGAGCTCGCGTCCGGGCAACCGGAAAGGATACTTCTTGACAGGTTTCACTGCGGCGGGAGACTCGCCTTTCCCGGCGGAGGGGTTTCAGGCCCCCAGCCCTTCGGCTCTGCGGACACGTGGAGCGTGCTCCTGGTTCCGGTCTCCGGGAGCCCGGCGGCGAGATCGGGGCCGCCGGTGGTGCTGTCTGTCCCCGTTCCCGGACGATCCGCACCCCGGGCGGAAAGTCGGTGCCCAGCGGTGCGGCGGAGCCCGAATAAGCTTGAAGATTTTCCTTCGCGAACGAAATCTGCCCTCTGCGCCCCGTAAGCCTCCCTATGAAGTTCTCCTGCGGAACCTGCCGTGAGCCGTCCGGGCGCATGCGGCCCTCGCTGTGAACCTGAGGCTCCGGTAGCCTTCCTGGTATCTGATGAGAATGATGCTGAACCAGCCTCGACTGACGCCGGCCGGAAGCTCCTTCCGGCGGATTGCCGCAGAATAACGCATGGTCAAACTCATCGCAAGCGATATCGGCGAAGCAGATGCCGACATCGGATCCCGGTGCCGCTCGACCCTCTGGCGGGGCAGCAGGCCCACACGGCTCCCTCAGAAACGGCGTTCCTGCAGGGGGAGATGAACAGTCAAGCGATTAGTGACCTGATGAACGGTGCCACCGTAATAGGCCGGCGAGGGATTCATGATGAAGAGCGGGATGGTGCGGCGGCTGTCCTAACGGGGCGGCCGGACAGTCATGCCCCTATAGCTGGCACGCTTTTCCTAACCTTCAGCCTCCATGAGGCCAATGACCAGGTGCGTCGTCTGCCCCGGGTCGCAGTTCCGACTTATTGCGCTGTCCTCATGGATATGGGGATGAGGGTGGTTGACGATGATGAAATATCCATGACGCTATGATGACCTCATAACGCGAAGGAAACAAGCGTGTCATGACTCAACCTGCAGCGTTGAACTTCGCGACAGGTCCAAAGAGAGGCGAAAACTTTTCGGAATTACTATCCAGGACCTGGCGGTTTTCCGGAATTGGCGGGATTGAGCGGCATAAACGCATGTTCCAAATTTTTTTGATGGTTTTTGCCTTGTTTAAAGGCAGGGAAATACTTACGTATTAAAGACTCGGCATCACCCCGTGTCCTGATGCCCAATTTGTTTATTAAGAGTTTTGTATCGCTAAAATCGTTGGTGCCGATTCGAGAGCTTTTCAACTTCATAGCCAACAGGTAATCGGCAGCCACCACTTTTAGCTTCAAGCCGGGAAAATCCATAAAATCCACGGTCGGCACATCGTCGCTCAAGAAAATATCGCCGGCGCTGTTGAGCCAATCTGTAGGGAGATCCCTTTCCTGACAGAGCTGTAATGCCTTCGAAACCACATCTGTCTTGTGGCTGCAACTGACATCTATATCATGCGTGATTCTCCTTGAATCGTGAACGAGAGAAATGGCGGCGCCGCCAAAAATCACCATCTCCGCCTCGATACCGTCCAAAGCCAATCTTTCCCCGAGCTCCTTCAGTCTTTCCAGAATGGTATTTTTGTCCATTATGGTATCCTTATCCACTGATGATCACATTTCAGATCAAGCACGATACAGGACATATCCGGAAACAAATATATTCCTCTCCTTGAATTCCGGGGGAGTATCCGGCGGGGCCGTCAACCTGTTCTCGTTGCTGATTGGGTAAGGAAAATACGGATCGTCGGGGGGAAGGAAACAACGCGGCTGGCCGGTCCAATCCGGCGCCGCCAGATCGAAACGCCTCGCGAGGACCGCAACCGTTCCGCCGAGAAACGGCACTTGCCAGGGTTCCGGCATGTTTACCGGGGCATCCCTTATCATGCTAGTCCTCGCCCCGGTTCCGTATAGGTAAAAGGCATCCAGGAAATCTCCGAAAAGAATGAGAAAATCTTCCCCATCGGCGGTGCCGACGGAAATACCGCGAACGGTCGGCAACTTTGACGGATCCGGTTCACGGCAGAGGGAATCCTCGCGTATCGGAAACGGGGGGATCGGCGGGACCAGATCTCGGGGCTTCCCGGCCGTTTCCATGAGAACCCTCCAGTCTGAAATCCCATCCGGAAGATTGCCGTGGATGCAGGCGGTTTCGGCCACGTTGAAACCGCATCGGTCGCGCAGGGTCCACAGGTTGAAGTAAGGGGGCAGAGGCCCCGTCTGGACGGCCAGATGGGCCAATGTCCGTCCTATCTTGTCGCGGATCTCCCAGTCCCGGAAACCGGGGGGGAGGGTTCCGCGTTCCAGGGCGATATGCGCCACCGGACGCCCGTAATCGTCCGTCAGATGCCATTCAGAGAAATCGGCGGGCAACAGATCGCACCTGGCGGCTATCTGGGCTAACCCGTACCCTCCTGCGGTCTTCAGGCCCCAGCCGCGGTCGTCCGGCAGGATTCCGGCCTTAAGTCCTTCTTGAAACCGTTCATATTCCTCTCTGTAACATTCGAAAATCATCGGGAGCTCCAGCGGGCCGACAGGAAACGGAAAATGGCCCTTTCTCATGTTACTCCAGCCTTTGGCGTGGGACAAGCTCCCGATGTCCCGTATCCTGATCATACCGGTCGCTCAGAAGCATCCCAGACATACCCGGAGCCCGTATCAAAACCCGAATAGGTGATCGCGTGGCGAGGCTTTATCAGCAATTCTGATTATGATGGTCCTTTCTGACCCTCCTTCGTTCTCCTCGCTCAGTTGGGAGATGAGCCGTTAGAGACGACCCGTGGTCTCCCACGCCGCCATGACATGTTCGAGTTCGGAGAAAATCCAAGGGAACAGTTACGGAGGGGGACACCCGCCGGACTTCCGCCTCCGGCCTTCTCTCCCGCATCCCCCCATTCCCTCCGACGACATACCCCGGCAATCCTGATGCCGCAGTCATTCCCCATCGGCCCCGCCAGGCACAGTCGCCGTCCGGGCGATCCTCGCCCCCCGCCCTCTCTCCCGCCAGCCCGCCAGGGTCAAACCCGAATTCCAAGCGGCCATCGGCCCGAATCGACCGGATTGGGCCATGTTGACCGCCTGCGGCAAATGCTCTTTAATGGCGTGACGCCGACTCACGTCCGATTTCCGGGGGAGCACCATGAAAACAGCCCGAATCCCGTCCTTTGCAGCCCTGGCCGTCCTGGCCCTTCTGGCCCTTCTGGCCGCCTCCGTCCTGATCCTCACGGCCCCCGATACCGCCCGGGCCCAAGACCCCGCCCCGTCCGCGGCCGAGGACGTCGACGCGGCTTCCGCGGACGCTCCCTCCGCAACCTCCGATTCCGCGGACGCGGACGCCCAATCCGGAGACGCGGCCCCCGAGCTGCCTGTCCTTCCCGACCTGCCCGGGATAACCGTCGCAGCCGTCCCGGAGGAGAGCGTCTTCGATGATCTCTCCAAGCTCACGAAATCGCTGACCGACCTCGCGGCCGACATCTCGCAGGACTCAGGCAAGCTTAAGCCTTATCTGACCTCCACCGCCGAGACCATGACCTCGCTCCTGCGCACCTACCAGAAACCCGGGGCAAGGCCGATCGAGCAGGAGGACATCCTGAGGCAACTGAGGGGCCTGAGAAGCGGCCTCGCCGAAGCCATGGCCACGCTGGACGACAGGGCCAACACCCTCACCCAGAGGCGGAACGAGCTCAACCTCATCAAGGCCTCCGCGAAGGACGTCTCCGCCGCCCCGTCCGGAGACCGGGAGAGGATCGGGCCGTTCCTGGCGGAGGCCGAGTCCCTCTACGAGTCGACCTCGGCAAGCCTGGACGGCGCGACCGCTCCGGCGAAGGCCCTCCTGGAAAGCCTGGACGGCTACATCAAACGCTACTCCACCGAGATACCCCAGGCCTGGAAGGCGTACTACTTCACCGAAAGCCGGCTCCTGTCCCTGAAGCTCCCGGCACTCACCGGCGAAGGGGGGTATTTCTCCGAATGGTACGCCGAGGTGACCTCCAAGCAGACCTTCGTATACCCGCAGACGCCGGAGGACTGGGGCGCGAGCCTGGCGGGGTTCCTGATGACGGCGGTGCTCGTGGCCTTCCTGGGGTTCCTCCTGTACCGCGGGGCCCACCTGCTCCCAGTCGAGCCGGTGAACTGGAGGGGAGCGCTTCTGGAGATCGTGAGGGGCCCCTGGATCTTCCTGAACCTCGGACTCGCGCTCCTGAACGCCTCCCGCAACCAGCTGGGCGGAAGCTACCTCTTCTTCAGCATCCCAGGAGTGCTCATCCTCATCTGGGCCCTGGCCTCCATCAGCTGGAAGCTCAGGCTGGCGGCCAAGCCCGATCTGGCCGGCCAGAAGTCCCCGCTGACCCGCTTCTACCCTCCGGCCGCGCTGGGGGTTCTCCTCCTGTTCGCGGACGTCCCGGCCGGGGCCCTGTCGATCCTCTGGTTCGTCATCATGGGGCTGTTCATCATCCAGCTGAGGAAGCTGAACAGGCACCGCCGGGCCGAGGAGGCCCCCAAGTTGCTCCTCCTGGAGCGCTTCGCCTACGGGTCCGCCGTATATTTCGCCGTCATCTCGCTGGTCATCGCCCTCCTGGGCTACCCCAGGCTCGCGATCCTGGCGTTCATGATCCAATTCACCCTGGTGAACGTGCTCATACTGGGGAACTCCTTCGCCGAGCTGGGGTCCATCCTGTGCAACAGGATCTTCCCCCTGGACACCGACCCGGTCAAGTACTCCATCCTGAACGCTTTCCTCATCCCCGTCACCTGGTCGCTGTCCCTGTTCTGCACCATCCCGTGGTTCCTGGCGATCCCTGGGTCCTCGTCGCTCCTCAAGAGCTTCATGACCACCGGCTACTCCATCGGCGACGCGTCGTTCGACCTCACCAAGGTGCTCCTCATCCTGGGCCTCTTCTTCATGTTCCGCTCGCTCAAGAACCTTGGGAGGACGTCCCTGGAGCACCTGCCGGACGAGCTCAAGCTGGGCAAGAACGTCATCATGCCCATCCAGACCCTCCTCACCTACGTGGTCTGGGCGATCTTCGCCGTCATAGTGATGGGGCTCCTGGGCGTCAACTGGACCAGCCTGGCCGTCGCCGCGAGCGGCCTCGGCCTGGGCCTCGGCATCGGCCTCCAGAACATCTTCACCAACGTGGTGAGCGGCGTGATCCTCATCTTCGGCCGCACGATCCAGATTGGCGACTTCGTGGAGGTTGGCGGCATCTCGGGCACGGTCAAGTCCGTGGACTTCCGCTGCACCCTGGTCGAGACTTCGGACAGCTCGCTCGTCTACGTCCCCAACTCCACCATCCTGTCCAGCCAGTTCATCAACTGGACCCGCAACGGACGCCAGGTGCGGCGCACCATGGTCATCAGGGCCTTCTACGGCACCGACACCGACCTCGCCCGCAACCTCATCCTGGACTCGGTCCAGGGAACCGCCAACCTGGGCCCCGCCCCGAACCCCCTGGCGATCCTTAACGACCTGAACGAGAAGTACCTGGAGTTCAACCTCCTGGTCACCATAGGCGACATCGACAACTCTTCTTCCGTCCTGTCCGACCTGAGGCTCAAGATCGAGAAGTCCTTCAAGGAGCACGGCATCAAACTCTACCGCCAGTCCCTCGACATAAACTTCAGGGAAGCTCTCCGCGGGCTCCAGGCCGGCCAGGACGGACCCGGCGGCCCAGCGATGGCGTCATAGAGGGGAAGGCATAGGGTGTTCCCCCTCGGTGCCCCTGAAACATCTAAACCAATGTCAACAACTTAAGAGAAGCTTCGTCTGGCTAGTTGCAGATATCATTAGCGATAATTCCAGAGAAGGTGTCGTTTTATGCCTTAAGGTGTTGACATTGATGTCAAAACCCAAAAACCACTAGGATACTGTCAGGCGTTCTGGAGATTGCCAGGCGTCCCGGAGGCAATCAGGAGTATCGAGGGCCCTGAAGAGTCTAAATGATATTCAGGTCCAGAACGTGCCTCTTCCGTATTTCCACGGCCCCCGCCGCAACCGGCTCCACATCGCCTGGCACATGGAGCCGATGAACGTGTTATCTTGTCGGTCACTATACGCCAAGACGCCCCAGAACCCAGCAAGCTCCGAGACCATGCGGGCCTACGGCGAGCGGAAGTGCAGGGGCAACGAAGAGGCAGAGGCTCCCGATAAGTCCAGCCGCTCACGAACCCTGTGCGACATATTCTACCGAGTATCCGAACACGACTCTCCAACAAGAGGTCTGTGGAAATAAACTTTCGTGCCTGAAGAGAGGGGCTAAGGCACCTGCCCAATCAATCAAGCTGAATCTCACAATTCCAGCCTAGCCACGCTCTGTCGCCGGTGTTCGTTGTTGAAATCCCTTCGCGAATCCTGAAGTCTAAACACTCCCAACAATTCCAGGAAGCCCGCAAGCTCAACCATCGAGGCGAGGCGAGGCGCTGGCATAAGGTCAGTTTATCGTATACGGTGAGCAAGTCCATCTGAGAAGCCTTCGCATGAAGAGATACCGCGCACTTGCCATTTTTCGATGACATCCGTTACCTGTGGAAAGTGATCGAGGAAATGGAGGTCTAATCCGCCTCTTGCGCTTTGCCAAGAACAAGAATACGATTGACCCGAAAAACTCACGGAACCTCCCGGCAACCGTTGTCCAAATGCCTCATTCTCCAATTATCGTCTCACAAAATTCTTTAGAATATTTGATTGAAAAAAATATTTATGATGTATTGGGTAAAAATTCCTCGAAATCAAATACTCCGTCATCAACAATTGCTTCAAAATCAACTCCAAACATAATCGAATCTATAACCAGGCTGATCAACGAGGCATTTTGCCTATTAGTTCTTTTGGCATTTTTACAAAGGACACTTAATGGTGGAACAGATTATATCGACAGAGAAGTTGCCTCCGGTAGAGGCAGAGTTGATATTTGCATCGGTTACAAGGGCAGAAAATATTTGCTTGTACTGAAAATTAAAGGGAACATGACGCTTGAAAAAAGCATCAAACAACTTATGGGCTATATGGGCCACTTACAAGCTTCAGAAGGATGGCTGGTCATATTCGACCGGGACATCCAGTCGCCATCTGAAAAGAAGATACCGATATCCACCCGTAAAATAAATGGAAATACTATTCATATCGTCATGTGTTAACGATTTGATTAAATTGTATAAATCACCAAATATTTATCTACATCATATTTCCCGCACCTGCGACACGTTGCTTTCACGACAGCGGTCGACAGAGACACACACGACCTGGACAAGGTTTGGTTCGCGGCGTTCCGTTGTTTTACTATGGAAAGCATCAGCGGATGCGTCCACATTACCTTCCCCTGCCATAAAACTAGGTTAAGTTTCAGCTTTTCCATATTTTATCGTTCATCTGACAAATGATCCTGACAATCGTTTTTATAAAACTTAAGAAAGCTAGGCATGTTTCTCGGAACACCTATACCGGAACGAGATCCCTTCCCCTGCACTTTCCCCCCCATCTGACCAGTACTCCGCAGTCATCTCGCTACTCATTGCCATCCATGGCTTACCGAGGTTGACTATCATGCCCTTCTTGCGCAGGTTAACGTGCTCATACTCGTGAATTGCCTCAGCGATCCGGGGTCAATTCCGTACTCGTAGCCCCTGTCTTACGCCTCCCGCAGTACACGTCCATCCTGCGGATCCTCATCGCTCGGCAAGAGCTTCATGGCCACCTTATACTCTTTCAACAACGCCTCCTTCCGCCTGGTCAAGGTGCTCCTCATACAGGGGCCTCATCATTATGTCCCGCTCGATCGAGAATATGGGTAGGACGTCCCAGGCTCACCTCCCGGACGACATCAAGCGGGAGAAGAACGTCATCATGCCCACCCATCCCCATCTTAGATGCGTTTCCCGGCGATCCTTCTCTGTATCGATAAGGCCTAACCGTCCCGGCGAGCGGCGTAACCATCGACATCAGCTTCCAGTACATATTCGCTAACCGTGGTAAGCCCCGCAATCCTCATATGCGACCGCACGATCCAGATAGAGATCAAAATGAAATCCAAAATATAAAAGGAATCCTGAGGGCCTGAAGGTGTTCCGGACACGTTCCCTCCGGACCTGAGCCAGCTACGGCAGGCAACCCGGATATCCAGTGCGGGTATTTTCTGACCGGACGCACCGTTCCGGTATGCCCGACTGACTATGCGAGGAGCCCAAAGCTTAGGTCGCCCCCAGCCTCTGCAAGGTCCAGGCGGCCTTCAGCCTCACATCGAGGTTGGGGTCCTCAAGCGCCCCGCGCACAGTACCGACGAGATCGGCCCGGCCCGTATTGGCTATCACGTTCAAGGCGTTAAGCTTCCAGCAGTGGAGGGATTCCTTTTTGATGTAGAAGAACTTCCACGCGAGCTCCCGCTCGATCTCGTCCAGTCCCATGGCGAGGATGCTTTCCGGTCTGGCCTTTCTCGCCGTCTCCTCCAGCCCGGGGAAATCCTGGGTGCCGTCGCCCGCGCGGTTGAAGGGGCAGGCGTCCTGGCAGGCGTCGCAACCGTACAGCCAGCCGCCCATCTGGCGCAGGAGCTCTTCGTCGGCCTCCCACGGGGCGATATTGGTGAGATAGCTCACGCAGGTGGCCATGTTCATCACGTACGGCCCTGAAAGCGAGCCCGTGGGGCATGCCGCGACGCACTTCCCGCAGCCTTCCGGGCACGGCGCAGGTGCAGGGGGCGAGGGCATCTCAAGCTCCCTGTCGATCGCCCAGGCGACGATCTGTTTCCAGGATCCTGTGGCGGTGTAAAAGAAGTTGTTCTGTCGGATGACGCCAAGCCCGGCCTTCCAGGCCGCCCAGCGCATGGGAGCGATGCCGGGGTTCTCGTTCGCGGCTGCCTTGAGGCCCAGCCGCCCCATGAACCCCGTAAGCTCTGAAACCATGAGGGCCTCCGGCGAGCGGGGATTCCGGCGGGGATCGAAAAGATAATGCCGCCCGATCAGTCCCGCAGCCCCTGTGGGGATCCGGTAGCGTCCGATGTCCAGTATCCCCACCACCAGGGACCTTGCCTCCGGAAAGTGCCGTTCCGGTCGCGCCAGTCCCCTCATGAAGTCGTAGCCGCCCTTTGCCAGCGGCACCCTCCGCTCGCGTTCGTCCACGCGCTCCAGATATCCCGCCAGCTCGCCAAGCGCGACCGCCCCCAGCCCTTCGAAGCCCAATTCCAGGGCCTTGCCCCTCAGCTCCTCGGCTATTCCCATCTCCCGCTCCTTCATCAGGCTTTTCGCCAACTAAACGTCGGAAGGCCGGAGCTTAGCACCAAACAAATGTAATATCAATAGTGACAATTCAACATACTGAAATTTATGGATAAATTTTAGCCGTTGCCACGCCCTCATGACCTGGCTGGCATCCCAAGTCACACCCGACTGCTCTAGATCTTCCAGGTCGAGCCCGCCCCTGGATACGCCACCCGCTTTCTGGGGCGCCTTCACTTCCTGCACCTCCCTGCAGCACGCGCGGCAAAGGGCAATATTGACAGCCCAGTGACATGGTGCTAGTTTCTAGGCCGTTCCGTTCAGCCAGCCTCACGATTTGCCCGGATGGCGGAACTGGTAGACGCACGGGACTTAAAATCCCGCGAAGCAATTCGTGCCGGTTCGAGCCCGGCTCCGGGCACCACCGTTTGTTTCCGACAACTTCTCTAGTCGTCTGAGAATGGAAAAACCGACTGAATCCGCAGGGGTTTAGTCGGTTTTTTCATTTCCGGCGTCTTCTTGAATCCTGACTGACATCCAGATTCCTCGTAGGTATCATAGTAGGTTCGCTGGCTTTTGACGGAACGGTACCTACCGGCGTATGGGTCAGCCATACCTACGGGGTCCAGGAAAAGGTAGCCCTGTTGGCTTTCCTGCTTGAGAATGTGCCTCCCGATTCTCCCGGGCAACCTTTTGCTTGCCTCCCATCCTGCCAATGCCTTTGCGAGAGCCGTACGCTTGCCAATGCCAGCAACTAGTTGGATTTTTCGCTGAATGGAAAACTAGGCAAAATCAAGATCTTGCCGCGATTACTCGCTCCTGTCTCCAAAAACGTCCGGTTGCTTTCTACCGCGCTAATACGGTTTGGACCAGGAAATCCGGCTGGATCTACTCCGGATTGAACGGACTTAACCATGGCTAGCATCTTTCGGCCTTCCGAAATTTTCTGTTGGCATCCAGACGGCACTCGGAATCATTTTCGACTGGCCCCGAAAGCTCGTCAAGATGCCGCGCAGGCATCCGGACAAACTGACCAGCTTGTTAGTTAGGTTTCCAATGTCAACAACATAATAGGACTGGTGTCTGGCAACTGATTGATATCATTGATGAAAATA
>JAISFS010000003.1 GCA_031263485.1 Deltaproteobacteria bacterium
CGGAAATCCCGCATCGCTCTGTCGGGGATTCCGGGCAAGTATCCGCGCTTGCCGAAACCCCCTAGCGGCTGTCCTGCGACCGCCGGCTTGACACCTGCGTCACCTGGACGTGGACGCCCGCCGGTCTTCAGGACGGCGCGGGCGGGGCGAAGCGCAAGGGGACCGACGCCTCCTCTACGCCAGGCGCTCCATGTACTCTTCCATCGTCCTGCGACGGCTCTGACCCGCGGCGCGCAGGGCCGCGGCGGTCTCCGGGTCCTTCCAGGCGGGCTGGAAACCTATCTCGCGGTCCGCCCCGTCCCTGTAGTTCACCATATGCGATCGGATCTTGGAGGACATGTGGGTGTCGTCGCCCATGAAGGCCAACAGGGGCCTCTTGATCCGCCCGCGCCGGGCCAGGCACTCGGTCAGGAACGCCGCGTGGGACGGGGTGGAGGGGTTCCAGACCTCCCAGCCGTCCGCGTCCAGCTCGGCCAGGAGCGCCGGCCAGAACCGCGGCGGGTGCGGGATCACTATCCCCGCGCCCAACGAACGGGCCTCCTCTATGAGCTCGTCCGCCCCGCAGAAGCGTTCCGGGTCCGGGCGGGCCTTCACGCGGGCCTTCAAGAGGTTCACGAGCGAGAGGAGCCGGTCCAGGCTCACCGGATCCTTCCCGCGCTCCCTTATCTCCATGTAGTCGGTGGCCAGCCGGTTCTTGAGCATCGCGGCCCCGGGTCCGGCGGCTATGCCGCTTCCGTCTATCATCGCCTTGAGCCGCGCGCAGCCAGCGGCCGCGAGCTCCAGATCCGCATCGGCGAAGCCGGCCCTGGCCAGCTCCGCCTCCGTCTCGGCATCGGGGCGCACGGCAAGCTCCAGGATATCGAGGAGCTGGAGCTCGCGGTAGCGGAAGGTCCGCTCGATCATCGCACTGAAGGCCGATGCCTTGGCCAGGCGCTCGGCCTTAAGATGCACCAGGAGCTGGAGCTTCATGCCGCACTTTCTGGACCAGACGTCGGCCTCCACCCCGCTCCACTGGCCCGCCGCGGCTATCACGTTGTGCTGGGTCGGAACGACGAAGCGCTCGCGGGCCGCCGGGAAGGCGGCGGCCAGCCTCGCCTGGACGAGTTCCATGGGGACCCACTCGGGGTGGAAGTGCGGCGCGAAGAGCGTCCCCTCCTCCGGATCGATCCGGGCGGGCGTCACGGCGGCCTTCCTCTCCTCATCCGTGAGTTCCGTCGAGGTGAGCCGCCCGAAGATCTCCCAATCCTCCGGCGTCAGGGACGAGGACGGCAAGGTTGCCTTGCCCGCGTCCCGGGGGCCGTCCGGCGGAACTCCAGCCGGAGGCGACCCAAGGCCGCCGGGCTGTCGCCCGCAAGTACCCTTCGGCGAGTCCTGCGCCATCGTCGCCCCTTCCGGCGGTCCCGTCCCGTCAGATCTGGTCCGCGGAACCGGGGAACCGCATGCTGCCGGAGAGCCTCACCACCTCCTGCTGCACCTCGGCCTGAGCCTGGGCCAGGGCCTCGTTCACCGCCGCGACTATCAGGTCGCCCAGCATCTCGACATCGTCCGGATCGACCACCTCGCGCTCCAGCTCCACCGAGACCAGCTGCATGCTCCAGTTGACCGTTGCCTTGACCATGCCGCCGCCGCTTGAGGCGGTGACCGTCCTTGCGCCCGACTCCTCCAGGAGCTTCAGCATTCCGTCCTGGAGCTGCTGGGCCTTGCGGATGAGGGCGTCAGGCCCTTCGCTGTTTCCGTCCGTCATGTCGCCGCCTTTATCGAATATTTCCTTGGCTGTCACACCTTGGGCATCACAACCTTGGACACCATTCCCAGGGCATCAACCTTCGGTCAAAGCGCCGTGCTGTGATGCCCAAAAAATTAAAGCTTCATGTGCCGAGGCGTCGAAAATCAGCATGATCGTGTCAGGCCCCGAGCCTTGCGCAGAGGGCCGCCGCCGGGACCTGCCGCCGTCCGGTCCTCGACCGGGAGGGCCGCCGCCGCACCATCCGATTATAGCGGACCGCGCCGCGAGTGACAAACCGATGCCGGGAGACCGAGAGACCCTAATCCAGGTAGTCGCCGTCCTCGCCTCCGCCTTCCCCGTACTCGTCCCCCTCGTCCGAATAGCCCAAGTCTGGACCGTCTTCCGGCGGACCGGCATCGGGATCGCCGTCCTCCGCGAAGGAGGCATCACTGTCATCCTCGTCCGAGAAGCGGTCCTCGTCTTCCTGGTAGAACGCATCGACCTGGTCCGGTCGACTTGGGGCGGGGGCGAACGCCTCCGCCCGGGAGCGGTCATACCCGATGAAGGTTCCGGGGAGCCTGCGCATGAGCTCGGCACCTTCATCGGATTTCTTGATGCTGTCGATCGCCTTCAGCCCGTCTTCCCTGGAAAAGGCGGCGTACGACCGCGCAGTAGCCAGCTGGCCATGAGACGCCTGACCAGAAAGCGGCTGATCGTGAGACGCCTGACCCGGAAGCGGCTGACCGTGAGGCGCCTGACTCGGAAGGGGATGACCGCGAGACGCCTGACCCGGAAGGGGCTGACCGTGAGGCGCCTGACCCGGAAGCGGCTGACCGTGAGACGCCTGACCCGGAAACGGATGACCAAGAGAAGCTTGACCGGGGGAGTCGGGCCCGACTACAAAAGACCCCTGCCCGGTTTCGGCGGACGGCTGGAGGGCCGGTCGGGCCTGAAAAGCCGCCGCGGAGTGGGGTGCGGCGGCGGGAGAGGCAACAGCTCCGGCATCAGCGGCCCCGGTCAGGGTTTCCCCCGTCCCCGCCGGGGCCGCCGGAGGGCCCGGCGGGCCTTGGACGGGGGGCCCTTGCGCGCCCTGGCCGGGGTTCAGGGGCCCGACCGGCCGACTCTCGAAGTCATCGGGAGGAGCATCGTCCCGGAAGTCATCGGGAAGGTCGTCCGCGAACATCTCTGCAGGCAGATCCGCAGGGATGCCGGAAGGCCCGGACCCTGCCGTCCCGGCGGAGGCGCCCGGCTGGGCGTAACCATGCGGGGCCGCTCCCGGCCCTCCTGCCGCTCCGGGCATTTGTGCCATGCCAGGCGCTCCGGGCACTCCCGCCGTGCCTGGCGCTCCAGGGAACGAAGGCCCTCGGGCCCCGGACGAAGCCGGGCGGGCGGCGAAGGCGGCCGTGACCGAGGCGGGGTCGCTCTCCAGGAGCGCCGCGAGCCGCGCGGTCAAGTCCGCCAGCCCGTCCAGCTTCCCCGCCTGGGAGAGGCGGATCAGGTGGGACTCCAGGAGCCACCTTGGCTGGGGGTGCCGGGCCAGCTCGCCGTAGAGGCGGAGCCAGGACTCGAAGTGGCGGTGGATCTCGGAAAGACTCAGGGGCTTCGAGGCCTCGGCGAAATCCCGCTCCTCTACGTCGGTCAGATCCAGCATCTCGGCAGCCTTGGGGGAGGCCTTGAAGAGTGCCAGGTCCCGCACGTACTCCAGCGTCCGGAGCCCCAGCTCCTTGAAGTCGCTGCCGGTCTCGTAGGCGTCCTTCAGGGCGTTCAGGGCATCGGCGGCGTCCCCCCGGAAGGCGGCCAGCGCCAGGCGGGAGACCAGCTCCCGCTGGATCAGGCCCAGCGAGCGGGTCACCGCCGCGAGCGTCAGCTCCCCCTCCGAGGCGGCCACCTGGTCGGCCAAACCCAGCGCGTCCCTGAGCCCGCCCTCGGCCTGGCGGGCCATGGCCGTCAGGGCCTCCTGCTCCCACGCCAGGCCCTCGGCCTCGGCCACGTCCTTGAGCCGCGAGGCAATGTCCTCCACCCTGATACGCCTGAAGTCGTAGCGCTGGCACCGCGAGAGGATGGTGGCCGGGACCTTGTGCGCCTCGGTCGTGGCGAACACGAAGATCACGTGGGAGGGCGGCTCCTCCAGAGTCTTCAGGAGCGCGTTGAAGGCGTCCGGCGTGAGCGCGTGCACCTCGTCTATGATGTAGACCTTGAAGCGGTTCTTGGCAGGCTGGAACTTCACGGTGTCGCGGAGATCCCGGATCTCCGAGATGCCGCGGTTGGAGGCCCCGTCCATCTCCACCACGTCCACCGACCGTCCGGACTGGATTTCGACGCAACGCGGGCAGACGCCGCAGGGCCGCTCGCCCTCGGACTCGCAGGACAGCGCCGCCGCCAGGAGCCGCGCGGCCGTGGTCTTGCCAACGCCCCTGGGCCCGGTGAAGAGATAGGCGTGCGCAACCCTCCCGGTCTTGAGCGCCTGGGTGAGCGTGCGGGTGACCTGCCCCTGGCCCACCAGATCCGAGAAGGTCCGGGGGCGGTACTTGCGGGCCATGACCAGATAAGACATCGGTAACCCCCCCTTCCCCGCGCCTGAATGTCGCCCGGCGCGTCCGGCGGCCCCGCGCCTTTGCCTCGGACTGTTGCCGGGCTCGGGACCGAGGCTCAGGGCCAAAGGCTTGTCGCCCGAGGCCAGGGACTCAAGACTCAAGGCATTAGGCTCAAGGCTTAAAGCTTGTGGCTTATTAAAGCTTGTGGCTTATAGTTTAAGGCTTAAGGATTAAGCTTGAGGCTTATAACACAAGGCTCAAGGCTCAAGGCTCAAGGATTATAGCTTAAGGCTCAAGGCTTTAGGCTTATAGCACTAGGATCAAGGTTCAATGATCAAGGTTCAAGACAAACTGACGACGGTCAACTGCCGGGGACCTGAGGCCCGTCGGCTAAGACCAAGGATCTGAGGCGCGAGAATCAAGTCCAAGGGAAAAAAACGCATAAGGCCGAGGCCCCGGGGTCCGGCTTTTACCGATGGCTTCGGGGGGCGGTGCCGCGCGAAAGCGTCCCGGCGAGCGGGCCTTCCGTCCGGCTCAACGACCGGACACCTTTCCGTCCGGCTCAACGGCCGGACGCCTTTCCGTCCGGCTCAACGGCCGGACGTCTCTTAGCCCTCACCCAGCGCCCGGCGGCACTTGGGGCAGACGCCGGAGCCGTCCGCAGGCACCTCCGGGTGGCGGTTCCAGCAACGCGGGCACTTGGGATCCGGGCTCATGGACACCTTCGCCGCGACTGTGCCCTCGGCCGGGGCGTCCGGGGGGACGTCCGCGGCCTCGCAGACCCTGACCCTGCTCACGATGAGGAGCTCCGGGAGTATCGCCTCGCGCTTCCGGAGAAGCTCCAGCGCCGGGCCGGAGGCGCTGAGCTCCACCTCGGCGTCCAGGGAAGACCCGATGAGCTTGGCCTTCCGGGCGTCCTCCAGGGCCTTCAGGGCCACCGCGCGGGCCGAGAGGAGCCGCTCGGTCTCCGCCGCCAGATCGTCGTTCTCCCAGTCCGCCGACGGGTCGGGGAACTCGGTCAGGAACACGCTTTCCGGGGACGGGGACGCCCCCGGGCCGGGGGTCCCGGCGCTTCCCGCGCCCTTCGCGCCGACGTCCGGCCGGGGGCCTTCCGCGGATTCCCCGGCTTCCGCCGCCTCCGTCCCGGCGGGGGGGAGGCCATGGAGGCTCCGCCAGATCTCCTCGGCGGTGAAGGACAGGATCGGCGCCATGAGGGATGTCACGGTGACCAGGATCCGGCGCAGCACGGTCTGGCTCGCGCGGCGGGCGGGGTCGGAGGCGGCGAAGGTGTAGAGGCGGTCCTTCAGGACGTCCAGGTAGAAGGAGGAGAGCGACCCCATGAAGTTGTTCACGCGGTGGTAGACGTCGTGGAAGGCGTAGGCGGCATAGGCTTTGCGGGCCTGTCGCGTCAGAAGCGAGAGCTCGCGGAGCGCGTGGCGGTCGAAGGGATCGGTTATCCTGTCCTCGGGCACCGAGTCGCGGGCGGGATCGAAGTCATGGAGGTTCCCGAGCATGAAGCGGCAGGTGTTCCGGAACGTGAAGTATGCCTTGACCAGCATGTCCAGGATCTGGTCGGAGACCCGGATGTCGTCCTGGTAGTTCTCCGACGCCACCCAGAGCCTCAGGATGTCCGCGCCGTACTTCTTTATGATCTCCCCGGGCTCCACGGTGTTGCCCAGGGACTTGGACATCTTCTTGCCCTGGCCGTCCACGATGAAGCCGTGGGTCAGCACCTCGCGGTAGGGCGCCCTGCCGTCGCGGTTGGCGACGGAGATGAGGAGCGACGAGTGGAACCAGCCGCGGTGCTGGTCGCTCCCCTCCAGATACATGTCCGCGATGTCCGGAAGCGCCGCCCGGTCCTCCATGACGGCGGCGAAGCTGGAGCCGGAGTCGAACCAGACGTCCAGGATGTCGGTCTCCTTCCGGAAGGCCTTGCCCCCGCATTTCGGGCAGGCCTGGCCCGGGGGGAGGAGATCGGAGGGGTCCGTCTCGAACCACGCGTCTGCGCCGCGCTCGGCGAAGATCCCGAAGAGCCGCTCCCTGATCTCCTCGGTGTAGAGCCACTCCCCGCAACCCTCGCAGAAGAAGATCGTGATCGGCACCCCCCAGGTCCTCTGGCGGGAGACGCACCAGTCAGGCCGCGACTCGATCATGCCGCGGATGCGCTCGCGCCCGCGGGGGGGGACCCAGCCCACCCTGTCTATGGCCTCCAGGGCCCGCTTGCGCAGGTCCCCGTGCTCCATGGACACGAACCACTGCGGCGTGGCGCGGAAGATGACGGGGGACTTGCAACGCCAGCAGTGCGGGTACTGGTGCGTGATGGCCTCGCTCAGCAGGAGCGCGCCCTTTTCCCGGAGCATGTCCAGGACCCTGGGGTTGGCGTCCAGGACCTTCATGCCCTCCAGCTCCGGCACCTCGGAGGTGAAGCGGCCCTCGTCGTCCAGCGGCGAGAAGACCTCGAGGCCGTGCGCCACGCCCGTCTCGAAGTCCTCGCGCCCGTGGCCGGGCGCGGTATGCACGAGCCCCGTGCCCTGCTCCAGGGTGACGTAGAGGGCGGGCACCAGCCTGGAGTCCTGGCCGGTGAGCGGGTGGGCGCAGACGAGCCCCTCGAAGGCCCTGGAGTCCAGCTCGCCCAGGTCCTCCGCGCCGTCCAGGCCCAGCGGGCCCAGGAGCCTGGGCGCGAGCTCGCGGGCCAGGACGTAGGCCTTGCCGCCCTTGGCGTAGGCCCCGTAGGAGAACCGCGGGCTGTAGGCTATGGCCCGGTTGGAGGGGATGGTCCAGGGCGTGGTGGTCCAGATGACGAAATGCGTCTCCAGGCCCTCGAAGGCCTTCAGGCCCTCGGGCGCCGGGGCCCCGCCGCCGTCCTTGAGCCGGAAGGCAACGTAGATGCTCTCCGACGTGTCCTCGGCGTACTCCACCTCGGCCTCGGCCAGGGCCGTGCGGCAGGAGCCGCACCACAGGACCGGCTTCACGCTCCGGGAGAGCCCGCCGCCCAAGGCGATGGACCCGAACTCGCGGGCCGTCACCGCCTCGTAGCGTGGGGCCATGGTGAGGTAGGGGTCGTCCCACTCGCCCAAGACCCCCAGGCGCTTGAACTCCTCGCGCTGCACGTCCACGAACCTCAGCGCGTACTCACGGCAGAGCTCGCGCACCTTGGCTGTGGAAAGCTCCTTGCGCTTGGCTCCCAGGGACTTGTCCACCTGGTGCTCGATGGGGAGCCCGTGGCAGTCCCAGCCGGGCACGTAAGGGGAGCGGTAGCCCTCCATGGTCCGGGCCTTGACGATGATGTCCTTCAGGATCTTGTTGAGCGCGGTGCCCAGGTGGATCCTGCCGTTCGCGTAGGGGGGGCCGTCGTGGAGGGTCCAGGCCGGCCTGCCCTCGCCCTTGGCCTGGATCCTCTTATAGAGGTCCATGCGCTCCCAAAGGGCGAGCATCTTGGGCTCCGTCTCGGCGAGGCGGGCCTTCATGGGGAAGCCGGTCTTGGGAAGGTTCAGGCTGTCTTTGAAGTCCATGTTTTCTGGTGAGTCCCTTCTCTGAGTCCTCGGGCCTCCGCCTCAGGCGCCTGAAGGGGCGGCCCCGGGCGGGGGCCGCGATGAGGCGCAGGTGGCGGGTCCGGGCCCGGAGCCGCAACGAGAAGCGGGCGGCGGGCCCGGGCGCGGGGCCGCAACGCGGCGTGGGCGGACGGCGCCGGGCGCGGGGGCGCAACGCGGCGTGGGCGGACGGTGCCGGGCGCGGGGGCGCGGCAAGCCGCAGGCGACGGGCATCGCCCCGCCGCCGCGGGCGAAGGTCTTTCGTTGACCCGTTGTCTTGGCCCGGAACCGACTATATTACCACAACTGCGGACTCCGCGGGGAATTTCGCTCGCCTGCCCGCCCGCCGACGCGGCGGCGCGGTCGCCGCCTTCGCAGACCAGCGTCCTGGCTCTCGCGCGGGCGCCTTGAAAGCTTTCTGGAGGCTGGCGGACATCGGGTATCTCGGAGGGACTTTGGGCGCGGGACACGGGTAGGAGAACTGGACCTGCCGATCGTCCCACTCAGAACACCCGAAGGCGGGGCAAGGGACAGGGAACGTGAAGCGGGAAGGGAATTCCGACCGCCCGCAATGGTGTCCGGCGTCAGAGGGGACCGGGATGGAGCCGTCGGAGCGGATGGGGGCGTCAGGAATCGGGGATGCGGACGGAAGGCGGCAGTCACGGGAGGACGATTGCGGATCGAGGGCTGGACTGGACAGCTCCGACCGGGAGAAGGCAGGAACGGGCTCGCCGCCGCCGAGACCCACAGGATTCGGAGGACGGGCCGGACATCGGCGGACCTGTCGAGAAGAGCAGAGGCTGTCTGGCCGAGGCAGGCGGGACATGCCGCAGGCAGAGGCAGACCGGAACCGGGGACTGCCTCAAATGCCATATTTCGAAACTGGCCACGGAAACAGGCTGATGGCCACAGGGCTTGAGGCGGCGTCCGAATCTCATGTTACGGAGGGCCTCGGCAACGCTCCGGGGACGGAACAGACACCTCCGGCAGGGTTCGGCGGCTGGGGCTACGGAGGAGGCAAGGCCCGTCCGACCGTGCCGCTCGTCAGGCAGCTTCCGTCCCCTCACTGCGGACGGGGTGCTCCAGGACCACGGTATCGCCGCCGGCACCCGGGGCGCCGAGAACGGGGTAGGCTCCATGCCACTCGCTTCCCTGCCGCATTTTACCGACGAGAGAGGCGAACCTTCCCACGCGATGGCCAGAGCGCCTCCATTTCGGGCGGTCGGAACGCCTTCCTTTCACTGTTCCCTGGCGGCAGGCTCGCCGACCGAATGAGCGGCAGCCGCACTGACCCCCTCGGCGGGGACAGACGCGGCGACCCCCTCGGCGGAGGCAGACGCGGCGACCCCCACGGCGGGGGCGACAGTGGAGTGCCCGTGTCCGCCGCGGCGGGCGCGGATGAACTCCACGACCATGGGAAGGACGGAGATGGCGACTATCGCCAGGATGACCAGGGTGAAGTTCCGGCGGATCAGGGGGAGCGAGCCGAAAAAAAAGCCCGCGCCCACGAAGACTAAGGTCCAGGCCAAGCCGCCGGTCACGTTGTAGAAAATGAAGCGGCGGTAGCGCATGGCGCCCACGCCGGCCACGAACGGGGCGAAGGTCCTCACTATCGGCACGAAGCGGGCGAGCACGATGGTCTTCGCGCCGTGCCTCTCGTAGAAGCTCCGGGTGCGGTCCAGGTACTTGCGCTTGAGGAACCTGCCGTCCCGGTCCAGCGCCTTTGGTCCCAGCCAGCGGCCTATCCAGTAGTTGGCGGTGTCGCCCAGAAAGGCCGCGAGCCCGATGACGCAGAAGAGCCCCCATACGGAGAGCGGCGCCGACTCGCGTCCGGCGATGGCCCCGGCCGCGAAGAGAAGCGAGTCGCCCGGCAGGAACGGCATCACGACCACCCCGGTCTCCCAGAATACTATCCCGAAGAGGATGAGGTAGGTCTGCCACCCGTATTCCGCCACCAGGCGGTCCAGATGGACGTCTATGTGCAGGATGAAGTCGACCAGGCCGCCCAGCCCTCCGGGCAAGGCGGCCAAAAGCTGTTCCATGGGCTCGTGTCCTCCGGGCCGTCAGGCGGACGGCGGGGCAAGCGCGGCGGAGACCAGGGCGCGGGGCACGGCCCCCTCCCGGACCACCGAGAAGGGGCTCTTGCTGATGTCCACCACCGTGGAGGGCTTGAGCCCGCGGGTAGGGCCGAAGTCCACCACGCAGTCCACCTTGCCCCCGAAATAAGCCAGCACGGCCTCGGCGTCCGCGGCGGGAGGGCGCCCGGAGGGGTTGGCCGAGGTGCCGGTCACGGCGCGGTCCGTCATGCGCACCAGCGCCCCCGGCACCGGGCAGCGGTCCAGCCTGAGGCCCACGGTATTCCTGCCGCCCAGTATCGCCGGGAGGAGCCCCGTCTGCGCCTTGAGGAGCACGGTAAGGAGCCCTGGCCAGAAACGGTCCATGAGCCTTTCGGCCTCGGGGGGGATCTCCTGCGCGTACGCCCGCGCCCGCTCGCGCGAGTCCACCAGGAGGAGGAACGGGTCGTCCCGGTCCCTGGAGGCGCCCTTGAGCCCCAGGATGCGTTCCAGGGCCTCCGCCCGGTCCGCCAGGGCCATGAGCCCGTAAAAGGACTCGGTGGGGGCGGCCACGACCCCCCCGGCGAGCAGGGTCTCGCAGGCGGGTTCCAGCGCCCGGAAGGTCACGCGGCGACGCCGCATGTCTAGGATTTCGGTCAAAGGGGCCTCGCGGCGGGGGCCCCGGCCCGGACGCGGGCGGGGGCGGGGGCGGGGAGCGCCGGGCCGCAGGCCGGCGGGAAGGTGAGGACGCGGCGAAGGGTGAAAGCCGGGCCGCCGGTTCGGCGGGATGGCGGCACGCGGGAAGGCCTGGGCGCACCGACGCCAGGCCTAATGGGGAAGTTGCTGAGGAACGCCCAAAAGCTGCCCGGAAAAGCCGCAGAAGCGGAAACCTGAGCCGGAACCGGGGCTGGGGAAGCCCGCATGTCAGCGGAAGGCGCCCGCCGGACGGCCTGGGACATCGGGACCGGCCGCAGGCCGGCCGACGCGACCCCGCAGCGGGCAACAGGACACAAGAAGCGCCCGCAGGACGCCTCCCCGACGCGCCGCGAGGCCACGCCACTCCGGAGCCGCCCGGGGAGCATCCGCCCGCGAAGCGGAACGGGGCGGCCCCGGAAGACTCCCCCGCGAATCCGGCCAGGACGCGACCGCCGCCGGATCCGCCGGGAAGGCCGAGGTCCCCACGCTAAAGGCCATTAATAAGGGCCTCCCGACGTTTGTTCGCGTGGGATACTATCAGAAAAATGGGCTTGACAGCAAGCCGGGGCGGAAGGCATGATATTAAAGTCTACATGTCCGGCCCCGCGCCCTGCGGGCGCCTGGGAGACGGACCCGGCGCCGGCCGGGAAAACCTCGGAGGTACCATACATATGAGCATCAAGGACATAGAATCCCAACCCGAATGCATGCAGGAGGAAACCCGTCTCATCACCGGCCCCTGCCCCGCCTGCGGCAAGGAGCTGGAGTTCTTCACCATCAGCGAGCTCCGCAACGCCTCCCACTGCTACGAGTGCAAGGCGCCCTTCGATCCCCACGAGTTCGCCAAGAAGCTCGGCCTCTCCATCTAGAGGCGGAGGCCCCCTCCGGGGCGCCCCAGCCGCGCCCCGCTCACCCCGCAACCTCGAGCCCTTCCGCCCCCCCGCCGGTCCCTTTCCGCCGGGGGGGCTTCCTGCCCCCTTGTGTAACACAGAATCCCTGCGGGCCACGCCGGGCGCCCTCCCAGGCGCGCCCGGACGGCCGCGTCGCCCCGCGTCCGCGCATCTCGCGCCCCGCGGCGGAAAGGCGGTGTTGTAGATGTTTGGATCGAAAAGCGTCAAGCCGGGCAAGCAGGAATGGAACGCCTTCTTCGCCAGCAGCGTCGAGATCGAGGGGACGCTGCGCTTCACGGGCCTCCTGAACATAGACGGGAGGCTCAAGGGAGCCATCGTCGCCAAGGGCATGCTCGTGACCGGCGCCCAGGCCTCGATAGAGGGGGACGTCTTCGTCGAGAACCTTATCCTGAGCGGGGTCGTCAAGGGCAACATCTACGCCTACGGCGAGGTGCACCTGAACCAGAGCGCCCGGGTCATAGGGAACATCAACTACAACACAATAAGCATAGTGCCCGGAGCGGTGCTCGAAGGCAACAGCCACCTCTTTTCGGAGGAGGAGCGCGTCGAGCTCCTGGACAAGATCCAGGCCGAGATAGCGGCCCTGGAGAGTCCCTCCGCCCAGGACGACAAGAAGAGGAACTCGAAGAAGGCCGCCGCCTCCCAGCCCGCCCCCGCCAAGAAGGACGAGGGGGCCGGCAAGGCCGAGAATGAAGCCGGTTCCGGCAAGCACGCCGCTGCCGCCGTTTCCGGCTGAGGCCGTGCAGTGCGCCAGCCAGGCCACCGCCGGCTACGTACCGCCTGACCATCGGCGATGATGCCGGATACTTGTCCGTAGACCATCTCCGGGACCCTCCGTCGGCCATCTCCGGGCCCCTGACTGCGACCATGACAACAGAGCGGACCGCCCGCCAGGGACGCCAGCCACCGGACATGACGCATAACCGGCACGTCCATTGATTTGTCATGTCCCCCTATAGCCTCGCCGTCTAAGCCGGACTCCAAATTTTTGACCATGGCCCGTCTGATTTTCCGATGTCAGCTTCCGGCGGTTTCGCCGGATATGCCTGCGTTGCATTTACGGCTGCTGCATGCAACCGGATCATTCTCGTCATGCCGCTAGCAGAACGTGCCGGTTTTCTAATATACACGGCATCGGAAAAATTTTTCGCGGCATCGAGAAATAGCGCGTGAGCCATGTCCGAAATCCGCGGGACAGGCATAGGGCAAGACAGCTTGACTTCACTTTCTCTTCGAATGCCCCGCTACCGTTCCATCGCCTCTTCGAAGAAAAAATTCCTGGATCATATTGCTTGGCCGATATTTTCTGGCATTCCTGTTCGAAAATTTTGCATCGGATTCCCTTACCCGCTCTGGCTCGTAGTCATGATTCCGTGCATGAGTTCGGAACCAAACGCAATTTGGGTGGCAATTATCCGATATTTCAGGGTACGGAGTTCCGGCTTCGCTCCGACACGCGCAACAGCCGCATCGCGACCGTTCCTGGCCGTCCCGTCTTGCCGCCGTGAGGCTCCTGCCCGTCGTTTCACCGCCCCAACTCTCCGCCTCGCCCTCTCCGCCTTGCCCCACACCTGAAGCAACCTTCTGCCGACGCTCCCGCCCAGCCCTGGCTCAGTCCCTATCCCTCCCTTCCCCGGTCTTGCCGGGTTTCCCCATGAAAATTCTTGTCAAACCGCCTGCCGACAGATACAATGCTCATTTTTGACGGTCCTTTCCGCTTTCAGGGCCTGCGATCCTCATCGCACTCCCGGATCCCTGCCCGTCCCCGCCTCTACCCAGGCTTCCGCCGGGGTTTGTCCTGGCTATCACCGGGCTTTGTCCTGGCATCAGGCTGGCTTTGTCCGGGGGCTCCCCGCCCTTCGCCAAGGGCCTCCCAACCCGCGCGCGGGGCCGTGACCCCCGCTCCCGCACTTCCCACCGGTCCACCCAGATGCCCAGAAAGACCAAAGACGCGGCCGACGCACCGGCGGCCAGGGTCCCCGAGCTCTTCCGGCAGATCATGAAGGCCCGCACGCGGGTCTACCGGCTGTTCCCGCCCACCCCGACGGAGGTCCACGCCATGCCCGGGGGCTGGACGATGCTCCTGAAGCGCGAGGATCTCTCCGAGATCCACTCCTACAAGTGGCGGGGGGCCTTCAACTTCATGGCCGCGCGGGAGAAGGAGGCCAGGCTGCGCGGCGTGGTCGCCGCCTCCGCCGGCAACCACGCCCAGGGGGTGGCCGTGAGCGCCGCGCGGCTGGGCGTGAAGGCCGTCCTCTTCATGCCCAAGTCGGCGCCCAGGCTCAAGGTGGACTCCGTGGCGCGGCTGGGCGGGGGCCTGGCCGAGATCCGCCTGGAGGGCGACACCTTCGACGACGCGCAGGCCGCGGCGCTCGCGCACTCCGATGCCGAGGGCTCGCTCATGGTGCCGCCCTACGACGACCTCCTGGTCATGGCCGGCCAGGGCGTGGTGGGGGACGAGATCATGACCTCCCCCGAAAGGCCGCACGCGGTCTACGTGCAGATAGGCGGCGGCGGCCTGGCCGCCGGGGTCGCGGCGGTGGTCAAGACCTACGACCCTGCGGTCAGGGTGATAGGCGTCGAGGCCGAGGGCCAGGCCTCCATGTCCGCGGCGTTCGAGGCGGGCAGTCCCGTGACGCTCCCCCGGGTGGACATCTTCTGCGACGGCACCGCCGTCAAGACCGCGGGCACGCTCACCTTCGGAGCGCTCAAGGGCCTGCTGGACGGCATCGTGACCGTCACGGCGGCCGAGGTTGCCTCCGCCATGGAGGAGCTCTGGCGCGCTGCCAGGGTGATCTCCGAGCCCTCCGGCGCGATGGGCCTGGCAGCGGCCCGCCGGGACGAGCGGGAGCACGCCGGGCGCAAGGTGGGGATTATCCTATCCGGCGCCAACCTGGACTTCCGCCGCCTGGGCAACATCGCGCGCCGCGCGGGGGACCCTTCGGGCCGCCAGGCCTGCTACCAGGTGGAGCTCCCCGAGCGCCCCGGGGCACTGCTCGCGTTTCTGAAGACCATAGCCCCGGCGGGGCTCAACATCAGCCATCTCATGGTAGGCCAGTACGGGGCGGATCTTGCATATCCGGTGGTGGGCTTCGACGGGTCGGGGGACGAGTTCGGGTACCTGGAGGAGCTCATGAGCTTCGGGGGCTACAAGTTCCAGGACATAACCGGCCGCCCCGACATACCCTTCCGGGTGGCCCCTTACCAGCCGAGCCTCCTCAGGCTCCCATTCGCGGCCATCCTGCACTTCCCGGAAAGGCCCGGGGCCCTCACCGAGTTTCTGGAGCGCGTGGCCGCCCTGGCCAACATCTCGTACTTCAACTATGTCCATTCCGGCGAGCAGGTGGGCCGCGCCCTGGCCGTGTTCTCCTTCGAGACCGAGGCGTCGCGGGCGAGCTTCCTTGAGGGCCTGAAAAGCCGCGGCCCCGAGATAACCCCCCTCCCCCGGGACACCAACCACGCCCTGGGCCTCGAGGCCTCCCGAGGCAAAATCTACGATGCCTTCGCCAAATGACGCCGGAGCGGTCCCCCGCATCGGGACCATGCCCTCCCATACGCCATGACTCGCCAGGAGCCTTCGGTCCGACCGGAGGCCTTGGACCTCCCGAAGGACTTGGCCCCCCCCCGGAGGACTTGGAACCCCCGGAGGCCTTGGACCTTCCTTAAGTCATCTGACGGCGACCCGCACGAATTCTTGCCTCCCACCGTCTCCCAGCCTCCCTCATCCTCCCGCCTCCTCCCCGCGAATGCCTGCGATGAAATCCACTCCCTTCCGACCGCCGTTCTGCCGCCGTTCTGCCGCCAACCTCCCCCATCCGAACGGAAGACCAAACTCTCCGTTTGTCGACAAGCCGGGCCATCTCCGATCCCGCCGCCGCATATTCCTTCAGAAGCGCCATTCGGCCCCTCCCGGTCCTGTCCATGCCCATCAAGTCACGGGAACGGCACATCTGCCCCGGCACATGCCGAGGCCGACTTGCCGCCTTCCGGCCCGAGCTTAACATTAATATGGTTTTTTTCAATAATTCAAGGGTTTTACCTTTGAAATTTTTCCCCCGATTTCTCGGGAGTGCCAAGAACGGCGCCAACCGCCGTCCGGGTTCGCTCTTGGGAGGCCGACTCGTGCCGTCTCCCCAGGGGCTGTCCCGGGCACCTTGCCCGTCGTCACTGTTGCCTGTGCCTCGGCAATGACGGCTGCGGCGCCTCCCCTCGATGCGGTCCCCTCGATCGCGCTGCAATCCGGGGGGCGGCGGCCCGGCAGTACCGTACAGGCCTGCCGGGCAGCAGGCCGAAATTCCTGCCCCGGCCCCGACCTGCCTCGAAGGCCGGTCGGGGCCGCGATTCTCAAAAGTTGGCGGCCAGCGGACCGTCCCATTCGCGGCGGCGAACGGCCTTGATCTCGCGGATCTCCGGTCCGCGGCCCATGCCCGGTGCCTCGTAGTACGCCTCCGCCTCCGCGATCGCCGCCGCGGACGCCGCGATCAGCACGCCCGCGTCCAGGCCGTCGGCCTTGGCGACCAGCACCTCCAGCTTGTGGGGCTCCAGGTTGCCCCTGATCGTCTCCAGGTTGCCCCTGATCGTTTCCCGGCCGTCGCGTATGTCGGCCGCCTTGAGCTTCGGTCTTATGTGGTTCACCAACCGACAGGCCAGGCACGCGATGAAGACATGGGCGTCCGTCCGGCGCTCCGAGCCGTGGTAGACGGGCCGGAGGCCCGGTTCGGACTTGAGGCGCCTGAACACGCTCTCGACGTCCGTCAGGCCGAAGCGGAGCCTTATCGCCTTCCCCGTCTCCAGGGAGAGGCCGTTCGTCCTGACGCGGGAGACGCCCGGGCATTCGGCCTTGCTCCCGGGGATCCCCGCCCGGACGCACGTTATCCTTGCCGCCTCAGCGGGATCGTCCCCGCGGGGGACGACCGTGATCCCGAAGTGTCTGGCCACCCCGCAGGCCTTCCTGATCCTGCCGATCCGCCCGTGGACGCGGTCGATGCCCTTGCGAGTCCTCGGCCGGGAGAGGCCGCCGGAGAGCTTCCCGATCTCCGCCTCGAGCCTGGCGCACCTCGTCCCGACGATGTCAGGGTCCTTCCTCCCGCGGCCTTCGGTGTGGCGCCAGATCGCCGCGAAGGTCCCGGAGGGGTCCACCGTGCGGCTGGCACGGACCGCGGTCCCCGCGTCGGTCTCGAAGCGCGCGGCCCTCCGGGCGCCGAATTCCGCCTTCGATCCCCGGCTGGCGACCACGTGCTTGCGGCCCGCGGATTCCATGAGCTCCAGGTTGGCCTTGGTGGATACGCCCTTGTCCATGACAACCAGATCTCAGTCCCTCATGCCGATGGCGTCGGGCATGCCCGGGAGCGTGGAGGGCTCCGAGACGTTGCCCTCCAGTATCCGCGAGCCGACGATGCAGCCGTTCCCGTCGACGCCGACGGCGACGGCGAGGGGCCACGAGCCTGCAGTCGCTCCGCCCGGCCTTGCCGTGTCCTCTCCTGGCCTTGGGGTTGCCCTTGCCCCGGCCCTCCATGTGAACGTCGGTGAGGCCGTAAAGGAACGTTATCCCCCGTCCGCGCCAGGGGGAAAGCCTTGCCCTGAGCAGGGCCTCGATCGCGTCCTTGTGCCCCATGAGCGCGTCCGCCGCCCTGTGAAGCGTCATCTCGTTGGCATTCGTGAAGCCGAACCCTATGGGCCGGCCCAAGGCGGTCAGCTTCCGGAGCCTCTGAGCGTCTCCCTTTCGCCGACCGGCTGGGCCATCCTCGCGATCGCGACCGCCGCGACGATTATCGCGGTCCTGAGGCCGGGCCCGCCGCCCGTCAGGCTCTCGATCAGGCCGATCTCCCTCGCGGCCTGCAGGGCCACCTCCTCCGTGCCGAAGGTATTGCCGAGACGGCCCGGACGTCGCCTGCCCTTACCGGGATGTCGGCCGCCTCCTCTCCCGCCGTCCGCCCGGAGGGCCGCCCGGGCTTCCCCGCCGCCCAGGCGAGGATCCGGCTTCTCGCGATGAGGCTCCTCAACGCCAGGGCCAGCGCGCGGATCCGGAAAGCCGTCTCCTCGTCCACCTCCGGGATCAGGGCGGGGTGCGGCCTCCCCTCGATCTCGCCGTAGAGGTGTTGCCAGCACTCCTTCGGAGCCTGAAGC
>JAISFS010000097.1 GCA_031263485.1 Deltaproteobacteria bacterium
CAAGACCCCTGCCCATCTAATCGCCGCAAGGCCCCTGCCCATCTAATCGCCGCAAGGCCCCTGCCCATCTAATCGCCGCAAGGCCCCTGCCCATCTAATCGCCGCAAGGCCCCTGCCCATCTAATCGCCGCAAGACTGCCGTCCTGGCCCAATCGCCGTGAAGCTTGCCGCTAACGCCTAATCATCGGCCCTTTAACGCACGTCCGACCTTGCAGGTCAGCTATCGAGATCGCCGCCCGACATGAGTATCCGCCTTTTCAGCATGATCCCCAGGATATGGCGGTACATGAACAGCGTGAGGATATGAGCCGCGAGGATGACCATCTTCACGTCCATGGCGATGGGCCCCACGAGAACCAGGAACATCATCGACACCAGACCCAGCGTGACGGGGAACCGAATCGACCGGTAATGCCTCTCGGAAATGAACGAGGCCGCCGCCCAGAACGAGAAAATCCAGATAACGGAAAGGAACAGCCCCGCCACGTAGAAGCCATCCCCCAAGAAGATCGGCATGGGGTTCGGGCTGTGATGGAACGCGTCCTCCAAGGTCCGTGGAGGGGCCTGCTGCTTTCGGGCGACCAGGGCCCAGAAGATCCAGAATGCCGCTGCGGCCAGAGGGCCCCAGTTGCCGGCCCAGGCCCAGCGCCCCCGGAATGGCCGGATGTTCTCCGCCCCTGCGGCCTCCTCGCGCTCGCGTATGAGCCTCTCCCGGTAGTAGCCCGAGGGCAGGACGCTCCCCCCGCCGCGGGCGATCGCGAGCCGGTACTCGAAGTAGCGGCTCCAGTCCGTGAGCCCGAGGGGCGAGAGCACCACCTCGCGGCCCTGGGCCTTCGCCTTGCGGCGGCGATAGAAGATGCAGGGACCGTCCGCCCCGTCCCTGATGAGGGACGCCGCCCGCACGAGCCCCTCGGACGCCGCGCGGCGTCCGGGGGGCTCGCCACCCAAGCCCCGGAAGATCTCCTCGGGCAGGGGGAAGCGGGGGAGGATGTTCTCCCCGTACCACTTCCAGTTGACCGGCATGACCCCGGAAGAGATGACGGTGCGCATGCATTCGGCGTCCGGCGGGGGCTCGGCCGCGAGCCCCCAGACGTAGTCACGGGGGAACCGAGCGGCCAGGATAGCCGCGGCGTAGAGGCCCCTGGCGGCCCCGAATCCCCCTGCCCCGGTCGCCTTGGCGACCGACACCGGCGGAACGCCAGCCGCATCGGGCGCGCCCCGCGGTGGCCACTCGACGGTGGGCTCGCGGGTAAGGCCGGAGGAGACGGGCGCCTCCGGCGCGGTCTCCAGGAGCGTCCTCAACAGCACGGGGAGCCTGTGCCCGCGTCGCTCGGCCTCGGCCGGAAGGGCCCTGAGCCTCCCCGAGACCAGATCCTCCGCCGTCCGTTCCCTGTGCGGCGGGTTATCGGGAGAGGTCAGGATCTCCGAGAAGAGGTCCACGGAGAGGCGCTCCCCGCGCCAGACGTGGCCCAGATCGGGACCGAACAGGAGGATGAAGGAGTACAGGCTCAGGTCCGGGTCAGGCAGCCCTGCGGAGTCGGCCATCACCGCCTCGTCGTAGGCGCGGTTGTCCTCCATCCAGTCTCGCACGAGCCCGCGGGAGAGGGCCGCCGCCGCCGGATCCCAGGCCTCCGGCCCCGCCGCGAAGGCCGCCGCCAGATCCCCCGGGCTCCTGTACGCCTCGCCCATGAACGTGAACGGCCTGGACCACCCGGCACCGTCCCCCTGCTTGCCCTGGAGATCCGCCTCGTAGAACACGGGCACGTCGCGCCGGCCGTCCAGCCACGCCGAGACCTCCGCGCGGCCCCAGCGCCTGCGATCGTCCCGGGTCAACAGCCCCTTGAGCAGCCGGGCGCAGGCAGGATCCAGGTCCTCCGGGACCGCGAGGCCGCGGGAGCCTATCTCGCGCATGACCATGTTCAGGGGGAGCCCGGCCAAAGGGTGCGTCCCGGCGGCGCACTCCAGCAGCACCGCGCCCAGGCCCCACCAGTCCCCGGCGGGCCCCGCGAAGCCCGCGAAGGACTCTGGCGGGCAATAGAGAGGCGTGGCCGCCGTGCGGGTCTCGCGGGACTGGCCGGAAGGGTCCATGGCGGAAGAGATCCCGAAGTCCGCCAGGGCCACCCGGAGGGGCGCCTTCGTGCGCAGGAGGATGTTGTCGGGCTTGATGTCCCGGTGGACCAGCCCCTCCCCGTGGACGATCGCGACAGCCTCAGCGAGCTGGGAGGCGAGCTCCCTGAACTCGGAAGGCCCTATCCGCCTGCCCCGTGCCCAGGCCTCCAGATCCCCTTCGGGCAGGTACTCCTGGATCTCGTAATGCCTTCCGGAAGCCTCGTCGAGGCCGGCCTGGTAGGTGTTCACCACCCAAGGCGAGCGCCGCGAGGAGAGCGCGACAAGCCTCTCCATGACCCCCGGTGCCGGTTCCCGCCCCTCGCGGTAGAGCCTCAGCACGTACTCGCGGCCCTCCCCGTCCCGGATGACCATGATGTCCGCCTCGCCGCCCTCGGACGACAGGGGCCTCACGACCGGATATCCCCTGAAGCTCTCCGCCCCGAAGGGGACCGCCCGCCGCCCGGGCTCACGGGGGAGACCCGTCCGATCCGCCACGGTCCGCGCCGCCGAGGCCCCTTCGGCCAGGACGTCCGTCCCGTAGCGCCCGAAGGCGGGGTCCGTCACCGTCCGCGCCGCGGAAGCCGCGTCATCCCGAACGCCCAGATCAGGTGTCCCGTAGCGCCCGGAAGCGGGGTCCGTCACCGTCCGCGCCGCGAAAGCCGCGTCATCCCGAACGCCCAGATCTAGCGTCCCGTAGCGCCCGGAGGCGGGGTCCGTCGCCGTCCGCGCCGCGGAAGCCGCGTCTCCCCGATCGCCCTGGTTGCCCTGGCCGTCCGAAGCGCCGCACCCCACTCCGCCTTTTCCCTCGCCTACGGGCCCGGGATCCGCGACGGTCCGCGCCGCAGAGCGACCTGATGACTCTCCAGAGGGCGGCTCCCCGCCCGGGCCGCCCGGGGACGCGCCGGAAGCCTCTCCAGGATCGGTCTGGCTGTCTTTTTCTTTGTCTCGGGACATCGGAACACCGTCTTGACGAGCTTAAGGCGCGGGCTCGGGCGAGGTCGAGCGGATACCAGCGCCCCGCGCCAGGTCCCGGAAGCCCTGCGGGGCCTCGTGGAGTCAAACGGGGGCATGAAAGAAGCAAATTTCAGTATACCACGCCGGCCCCGCTTCTCACCGTATCAGTTCTCGGGTGACGGTGCAGGGATGTTGCCCGGGGCGGACCCTTTTGAAACAACGACGGTTGCAGACGACAGTTTCTGCTTTCTGGAGTTATCTTAAAGCTCTGCTACAATATATGGATGACGCCACCGTAATAAGTCGGCGCGGGATTCATGATGAAAAGTTGGATGGTGAAACGGCGGTCCAATCAGGATGAATGGCAGTCATGCCCCTATAATTGGTATGTCTTGCAAACTC
>JAISFS010000110.1 GCA_031263485.1 Deltaproteobacteria bacterium
ATGACGACTGTCCGGCCCGTCGCCTTGTGGACATCCCTGAGCAGGAAAGAAAAGGCGCCTGAGGAATCGGAGCCCCTCAGGGATACCCCGTGCCGCTCGGCATTGTCCTTGAGTTGTTCTGCGAGTTTCTCTTCAAAAATCGCCTTGCTGTCGCTGTCCGCCGGCTCGCTCATGTCCAAGCGGATGACCGGTCGCGCGATAAATTCGGGTGAACTCATATGCTCCTCTGCGGCGAGTCCCCGGAAAAGTTCCTTTCTGCCCGAGTGGTAGGAATCCAAGGCGTGGACCGTAAGCGTCTTGCCGAAACGGCGAGGCCGGGCACAGAAGACGAACTTGCCCGAATTCTGCAACATCGGAAGATACATCGTCTTATCAACGTAGACGGCATTTTTTATCCGTAGTTCTTCAAAAAGCTGCCAGCCAACAGGGAGGATGGGCAATTGCAGGGTCATCGGATAATCCTTCCAGCCGTCGGTCTTCACGAAAAGGGACGAGTGCTTTGCGGCTCTTAACGTATGGTACGACTTTACTGGTGCTGGGTCAATCCGCGCGGATTATTGAGATTTTGCCATAGACGTCATGTGAAGGAAGCAGGCATGCCATCCATGGACCTAGAAGTCTGTTGCATAAATAGTTTTAAAGCAGGAAACGACAACGTATGTGGTAGACAAGAATTTGACCCTCTACAACAGCCTGATACATGCCACTGTTTTCGCGTTTTATACGGCTGCCCCCTTGAATTATGAATAGTTTCCCTGAAACGGGCCGAAACCCAGCCGCTTTCTGGTTCCGGTGGGAGTCAAAAAGGCCCGACCGGCTCTGCGGCACGGGCATCGGCTCCGGCGGAAGGGAGGAGAGCGCCGGCGAGCCCCTCAAGCGCCTGTAAGCACGGCCCGAGGACTCCGACCCCTTCAAGGCGATGGGAGGACGTCCGGCAGAAGGAGCCCAATGCCAGGCTTCTCCACGCCGAGGGCATTCGCCGGGCGCTGGCCGGCCCACGCGAGCCGTGGCCTCTCGGAGGCAAGATGCTGCAGGCTTACGCCATGGCGTTCTTCAGGAACGGGCTGAGCTTTACATCTGGTCCACACGGCGGGGTCGATGTCGCGGTGGCCCGGGACCGACCGGGCAGACGATCGGGGCGTCCCATGGATCCGGACACCCATGCCCCCGCCGGGAGGGCCTGTGCATGAAGGCGCCCTGCTACGCAACGATCTCGTTGGACCTGTGGCTCCACGACGTTGCGTACTCGCTCCAGATCAACATGTCCGTAGCGGAGGAGCTGCCCTCTGCGCGGAACGCCGCACAGTGCCCCGAGCCCTGGGACGCCTGCCTCGGCTTCGCGGCTGGGCCCGCCTCCGACAAGCGCCAGGACCGCCTCCGGCGGATCGACCGCGATGAACTCAAGGACGGGACAGACGTCCCCTTCCCGCAGTTCAGGAGCCTGTCGGCCGGCAAGATCCGGCTCCCCGGCGATGGCGATGCGGCGGACACGACATCGGGGACGACGCAGCGGACACCACTTCAGGGACGCGTGCCCTCCCGGATGCCCTGGAGCACGGGATCGGGCGCGTTGAGTCCTTCCTCGTCCGTCACGTGGGCTGGTTCCTCCGCAACGGGGAGGCGCACGCGCGGCTCTGGATCCCGTGGCGGCGGAAGCAGTCCGGCACACGGGGAGGAGGCCTGCCGCGGGAGGGAGGAGATCTGCCGGGCGGTGAAGGCTGTGAAAGGCAGGCCGAAGGACCTCATGGCGGGGCAGGAACGTTGCCGGGCGGCGCAGGCGCGGACAAGGGAATCTTTCGGCGGCGATGGACTCCTGTCCCTGTCGTGACGAGCTCCGATGGGCTCTCGGCGGTCGTGATCGTCAGATCGGACGCTATGTTGGCCAGGCTTCCGGAAACCGGTTGACCATAGCTCGCCTGGTTCGGGGAGGCGGCTGCGGCTTCCGAGAAACCGCCTGCCTTCGCCGTGGACGCCGTCCTGCTCCACCACGCGAAGGTCCTAAAGCGGGCGGTCAGGAGGCACGGGACCGGGGCCATGGCGCAGGTTCAAGCCCTGAGCGGAAGATCCGGCCGGACGCGGGCCGAAGCGGATCCGTCTTGCGTTTACGCCTTGTCTTGCCTGAAAATCACCGGCAAGCAGCCACGTGAGCCGGAGCATGCCGACAGGCTCGCCGGAGGCAACCGAATCTGCCGGATCCCTTCGGTTCCCCGCTTCCACTCCCCTGCAGGCAGATGTATGGAACCCCGGCACCTCCTATGGCGGATGCGCCATCCTCCATCGGAGCCGGGAGAGCCCGGATGGTTTTGGCAGGGCCGTATCAGCAACCATGCCGCCGACCGGCGGTTGCATGGCTTGAGACGCCGACGACCGGCCCGAATCCGGCCGTGACGGCGGCGAACCAGAAACAGTCAGTGAAGGATCATTGTCATTCGGCCATCCGCGAATGGCAACAAGTCATGGAACGGTATACCGCACATTGCGACGCCGCAGGTGCCTCGGCGCGTCGCGATTGCCCCTGACCGCGACCGGCAAGCCTTAAGCCAGTCGCAATCATGAACCGGCCATTGGCGCTGCCGGTCACCCGCCACGCTATTCCCCAATTGGACAGCGGGCGGCCAGGGAGTTCGCTTGCCCCTTGATCCTGATCTCGGCTTCCGTCTCACGTCCGGCCTTCCTGAAGCGGCAGGCCACGATATTCCTTTCCTTCCTGCCGATGACCAGCGTCACCAGGATGGGGTCGTCCAGGCTCCGGTCGTAGCCTTTTTCGAGCATCTGACGCATTCCAGCCCGGACGGCCGCGTCGGCGCCTTCGGCATCCTCCGCCATTTTCAGCTCGATGACGTACTCCTTGCCGCCGTATGTCGCCTCCAGGTCGAGGTCGCCGATGCTCTCCGGCTTCTCGGGAGTCACCTTTGCCCAGGCCATCCACAGGCAGGCGTGCAGTATGGAACGGTAGAAGCTCTCTCCTTTCTCTCTCATTAGCCTCTCGGTCAGAATCCCGGCCAGCTTCCGGCGCATGTCCTCCGGGAAGGCATCGGGAGCCGTCTCGAGGATGGCGTTTTCAACGCTCCCCTCCCGGGACTCACGGTTGGCGTTGGCATGGTCGAGGTGGATTATGCCGTCGAGAACCCGAGTGAAGACGTTGACCATGCCCTGGACATCGCCGTTTGCGAGGTGTCGCCTCAGATCGCGCCCTGACTGTCTGACGTCAGACCAGTCGAGATTGATGTTCTCGAGGAACAGGGCTGAAACGGCCGAACGGACCTCACGGTTTGGATAGCGCAGGACATATGATTTGTCGCCCTCCGCCGTCTCCGCGCCCTCCGCCGTGGCTGCGCCCTCCGCCGTCGCTGTGCTCTCCGCTCGAATGGTCAAATAGCCTGCCTGGAAAAGAAATCCTGCCGGTGTGGTGGCATCTATTTCTCCGGGGTTTCTGATGAAATCCAGATCGACTTTGATACCCTGGAACTGGTCGGCAGTGAGCGCTTTGTCTTTCAGGAATTTCCTGACGAGCGTGTTGGAGCCGGATTCCATCCAATAATCTACGAATTGGCCATCGGCTATGAAGGATTGCGCATCGGCGAGAAAAGAGAGTATAGAAAACGGGCAATACAGCATCGTTTTCCCGTCAAATGAAAATCCATCGTAATAGTCGCGAATCATATCTAGAAGATCCTTTTCTCTTGTCCCTCTTTGTTCAGCAATATTCCGGATGTAGGCCGAGAAATAATTTTCAATCTCCGCCTGGGTGTACCCCATGAATGAAGCGAATTCAGGACGGATCGAGATATCGATCAGGTTATTGAGAAGAGAAAACATACCCATTCTGGAAAATTTTGTAACCCCGGTGATGAAGGCGAAATCGATCAGATGTTCAGATGATTTGATCTTGGAATACAAATCTCGAACGACCATCCGTGTCTCGGCAAGTAGTTGTTCGTTGTATACGAGCGGTTCCCTCTCGAGAAGCTTGATAATCGGCGCATCGTATTCATCGATCAGGATGACGACTGTCCGGCCCGTCGCCTTGTGGACATCCCTGAGCAGGAAAGAAAAGGCGCCTGAGGAATCGGAGCCCCTCAGGGATACCCCGTGCCGCTCGGCATTGTCCTTGAGTTGTTC